>NZ_CP015986.1:2359120-2669660 GCF_001658005.1 Sphingobium sp. EP60837
CCGATCTCCACCGACAGCCCCTTGCGGCTGCGCAATATGTCGCCCGGCCGGAAGGCGTTGCCGCCCACGGCATTCTCCGCCGCCGGGATCAGCAGGTGCAGGCTCACCGGCAGGCGCGCGCCCATGATCAATCGCCCCAGCGCCAGCGCATGGGCCGCGCCGCCCATGTCCTTCTTCATCAGGCGCATGGCGGAGGACGGTTTGATGTCCAGCCCGCCGCTGTCGAAACAGATGCCCTTGCCGATCACCGCCAGGCGCGGATGGCTGGGGTCGCCCCAATGCAGTTCGATCAGACGCGGCGCAAACGCCTTGTCCGCTGCCCGCCCGACCGCATGGATCATCGGAAAACCCTGCTCCAGCGGATCGCCCTTCGTCACGGTCAGCTTCGCGCCGAACTCCTTCGCCAGCTTCGCCGCCTCCGCTTCCAGCTCCGCTGGACCCATGTCACCTGCGGGAACATTGACCAGATCGCGGACCAGCGCCACGGCCTCGGCCAGCCGAACGGCAGGTTCGATCTGCGCAATCTCTCCGGTCAGCAGCACGCGCGGGCCCACCGGATTTTCATCGCGGCGATAGCGATCGAAACGATATTGCGCGGTCAGCCACCCCAGCATCGCCGCGCCCGGATTTGCGTCCGTCAGACGATACTGGCCTTCGGGCAGAACCTCCGCCACCTTGGCAAGGCACCAGCTGCTCAGCTTCTTGCTGTTGGCCACGCCCGCGACAACCGACCAATCTGCCGCCCCCTCGCCCGGAATGATCGCATGCTCATATCCCTTGCCGCTGAATTTCTGCGCGGCGGCGATGGCGCGCACGCGCTCAGGCTGTCCGGCGAGCCAGCTTTCGAAGCCCTCTGCATCGATGATCTGGATCATATGGGCGGGCTGATTGTTGTCTGCTTTCAGCAGGTCGGCATAATTGGTCATGACCGGGAGTCTGGACAAGGACGGCAAGGTTGGAAAGCCCCATTTTCGTCGAGCCGCTGTCTCGGTCCGCCCCCGCCGCATTTGCACGGCGCGGACAACGGGCCTAGACTTGAGGCCAAGCAATAAGAAGGAGAGACATGATGATGCACGGTGATGATGCACGGCTCCAGGCCCTTCGTGCGCGTGCCTATCAATTGGCGGAAACTGGCCGCTTTGACGGCGCGCACGCGGTCGAACAGGCGTTGGTCGCGGAAGGCTGGGCTAATGCCGCCGCCGCGCTGCAGAGCAGCTATACCCGCAAGGCGATCAGCGAGCGCTGTCTGGCGGCCAAGCCGCATTGATGCTGCGGCGCCATCGGGGGAAAGCGGGGCCGCTCCTCGGGTTGGCCCTGCTTCTTGGTGCCTGTTCGCCATCTCCCAATGATGAGACGGCGTCCAGCGCGGGCGACAGCGGCAATGATGTTGCGACGGCCAACTTCGTCAACCGGATGGCAGGTGAGGAGCTACCCGCGCCGCCCGCCAAGCCGTTTCAACAATCTGAAAAGACCGGCCTGCTGGAATTTCTCTACGCCTGGCCTGCACAGGCTGCCGCGGTGCCCCCGATCGACGCCAAATTTCGCGAGGATATGGAAACGGGGAAAGCAGACGCGCTGAAGATGGCCGCGCAGGACCGCAAGTCGGCGCAGCAGTCCGGCTTTCCATTCCACGCGCACAGCCTGGAAACTCGCTGGACCGTAGCGGCTGACACGCCGCGCTTCCTCTCGCTCCAATCCAGCCGCTACACCTATACCGGTGGCGCACATGGCATGACCGGTTATGACACGCTGCTTTGGGACAAGGCGCGCAAGCGTGAGACGAGCATCCGAGCCGTCATGACCTCACCCGACGCGTTCGCCGCCGCCATCCACGACCGTTTCTGCGACGCGTTGGACAAGGCGCGGGCGAAAAAACGCGGCGGCCCCGTCTTGCGCGGTGATGATCCCTTCACCCAATGCGTTGATCCGATGAAGGAAGTTCTGGTCCCCGTCTCCAGCGACGGAAAGCTGATCGACGCCATCAAGGTGGTGATCGGCCCCTATGACGCCGGACCTTATTCGGAGGGCAGCTATGAAGTGCCGCTGCCTGTGGACGCGGCCATGCGCAAGGCGATCAGGACCGAATATCAGGACGCGTTTACCGGCACCCCATAAAGGTCATGCTCATCTGCATCTTCGATCAATACGTCGAAGATATCGCCAGCCTTCCGCCCTTCGCCAACATCGCGCAGGAACACATTGCCGTCGATCTCCGGCGCATCCGCCTGGCTCCGCGCCGTCGCGCCGATCGAACCGTCCTCGTCAGCCTCGCCAACCTCGTCCAGGATGACCGGCAGCACGCGCCCGACCTTGGCGCTGAGCTTCGCCGCGCTGATCGCTGCGGTCTTCTCCATGATCCGCTGGTATCTCTCTTCCTTCACCTCTTCGGGCACCGCGCCCGGCAGGTCGTTGGCTGGCGCGCCCTCCACCGGTTCGAAGCGGAACGCCCCGACGCGATCCAGTTGCGCCTCGTCCAGCCAGTCGAGCAGATATTGGAAATCCGCCTCCGTCTCGCCGGGAAAGCCCACGACGAAGGACGAGCGGATTGCGATGTCCGGGCAGATGTCGCGCCACTTACGGATGCGATCCAGCACCTTCGCCTCATTGGCGGGCCGCTTCATGGCTTTGAGCACATTGGGCGAGGCGTGTTGGAACGGAATGTCGAGATAGGGCGTCAACAGCCCCTCCGCCATCAGCGGGATCACCTGGTCCACATGCGGATAGGGATAGACATAGTGCAGCCGCACCCAAGGCGGAGGCCCCTCGGCCGTGCGCAGCTGCCCTAGTTCGCGCGCCAGGTCCGTCATATGCGCGCGCACCTCGCGCCCCTTCCAGCTGCGCGCCTCATGCCGGATATCCACGCCATAGGCCGAAGTATCCTGGCTGATGACCAGCAATTCCTTCGTGCCCGCGGCAACCAGCTTCTCCGCTTCCCGCAGCACCGCATCCACCCGCCGCGACACCAGATCGCCGCGGATCGAAGGAATGATGCAGAAAGAGCAGCGATGATTGCAGCCCTCGGAAATCTTGAGATAGCTGTAATGCCGCGGCGTCAGCTTAAGGCCCCCCTCGGGGACCAGATCGACAAAGGCGTTGGGCACCGGCGGCGACGCTTCATGCACCGCATTCACCACCTGCTCATACTGATGCGCGCCCGTGACGGCCAGCACCTGCGGGAATTTCTGGCGGATCATCTCCGCTTCATTGCCCATGCAGCCGGTGACGATGACGCGGCCATTTTCCGCAATCGCCTCGCCGATCGCCTCAAGCGATTCTTCCTTCGCCGAATCGAGGAAGCCGCAGGTATTCACCAGCACGACGTCCGCGCCGGCATAGTCGGCGGACATTTGATAGCCGTCAGACCGCAGCTTGGTCAGGATGCGTTCGCTATCGACCAGCGCCTTGGGACAGCCCAGGGACACCATGCCGACCTTGGGCGGTTCGGGAATTTTGGTTGCCATGATCGGCGCGCACATAGGGTTTTTTGCGCCAAATGTCACGTGGGGCGTGAAGATCAGGCGGAATCGCGTACTCCGCCGCGCATATCCCCTTGAACGATCTCGATGATAAGGTCGCCCGGCTCCAGCCTCTGCGCGCCCGCCTCCCAGGAGCCGATGGCCTGATCGCCGCGATAGACGCGCACGCCCAGCCCTGTGCTGATCGCTGATAACGGCCCGCCAATCTCCTCCGCCTGCACCGGCCGCTCCTGCAGCTTCACCGGCCCGCCGGAGGCCGCCAGATCCGCCATATAGTCCGCGATATGCGGCCCGCTCGTGCTCCCCGCCAGCAGCAGCCCGGCAAAGCTCACCGGATTGATCACCGTTGTCGCCCCCGCCTGCCGCGCGGGCAGTTCATTATCCTCGTTACGCACCACTATGCTGATCGGCAGGCGGGGCGCCAGATGCCGCGCCGTCAGCGTGATCAGGATCGACGTATCGTCCCGCCCCGCCGATACGATCAGCGTACGCGCCCGATCGATCGCCACATCCTTCAGCGTCTTGTCCCGCGTCGAATCGCCGCACATCACGTTGCAGCCCAGATCCTCCGCCGCCACCAGCGGCTTTTCCTGCGGATCGACCACCACGATCTCGCGCGGATCAACGCCGCGCGCCAGCAGTTCCTGCACCGCCTCGCTGCCGCTGGTGCCAAAGCCGGTGACGATGATGTGATTATGCAGATCGGCCTGAATGCGAGCCATGCGCCACCTGTAAAAGATGTTGCGGAAAAAGAGGTTATAGGCCGTCCCGAGGAAGATCAGCCAGACAAACAGCCGGATCGGCGTCACCAGCAGCGCTTCGAACAGCCGCGCTTCCGGGCTGACCGGCACGATATCGCCATAGCCAACCGTCGTGACCGTGACGGTCGTGAAATACAGGACGTCAACGAAGCTGATCTGGTTATCCAGATTATCCTTCAGCCCCTCGCGCCCGAACCAGTGCAGCGCCAGCACCAGCGCGATGAGGCTGAAAACCAGCGCCACACGCCACGCCAGATCGGCCCAGATCGGCATCGACGATCGCCGCCGCAAAAAGCCGGTTTGGGCTAGGGGCAGGCGGGCGGGGTTGATCCTCATCGTGCGTGCCGGAACCTCGTCACTCCTCGAACAGCCGCGCGGTTGCGGCCATCGCACTATCCTGCGTCAGGTCATAATGAAGCGGCGTCACCGTCACATACCCCTCTGCAATGGCGGCCAGATCGCTGCCCTCCGGCACGGCGGAACTGCTTCCCAATCCGAACCAGTAATAGCGGTAACCGCGTGGATCGGTTCCCTCGACGATCTGCGTGCGGTCCACATCATGAAATCCCTGCCGCACCACACGGATGCCTTTAACCGCCTCGGCCTCGATCGCGGGGAAATTGACGTTGAACAGCAGCCGAGGGCTGGCAGGCATGGCTACCAACGGCCGCAGCACCTTTTCGCCCCATGCGCGGGCGGCGGCGAAGGGCACCGCGTCGCCCATCCCCTCGCGCGCATAGACCTGGCTGAGCGCGATCGACTTGATGCCGGAAATTGCGCCCTCCATTGCGGCGGCGACGGTGCCCGAATAGGTGACATCCTCGGCCAGATTGGCGCCCCGGTTCACGCCGGAAAGGATAAGGTCGGGCTTGGCGTCCTTCATCAGATGCCCGACCGCCATCATCACCGCATCGGTCGGCGTGCCGGTGACGCTATAATGTTTCTCGCCATGCTGCCGGATACGCAGCGGCCGGGTGAGCGTCAGGCTATGCCCTGCGCCGGATTGCTCCTCGGCGGGCGCGACGATCCAGATATCGTCCGACAGCGTCCGCGCAATCTCCTCCAACACCTGAAGGCCGGGCGCATGGACGCCATCATCATTGGTGAGCAGGATACGCATAATTTCTCAACATCCGTAACAAATGTAACGTCATCCCAGCGAAAGCTGGGATCTTATGAGAGGACGCGCCACCGCCCCGCAGACCCCAGCTTCCGCTGGGGTGACGAGAGGTAAGAGGCGCTTACCGCGGCTCCAGCTTCGTAATCCCGCCCATGTAAGGCGCCAGCACCTCAGGCACGATCACGCTGCCGTCTTCCTGCTGGTAATTTTCCAGCACCGCCACCAGCGTGCGCCCCACGGCCAGCCCCGACCCGTTCAGCGTATGCAGGAAGCGCGTTTGCTTCTCGCCTTCGGGTTTGTAGCGCGCATTCATCCGCCGCGCCTGGAAGTCGCCGCAGTTGGAAACGGAGCTGATCTCGCGATATGTCTGCTGGCTCGGCAGCCAGACCTCCAGGTCCCAGGTCTTGCGCGCGCCGAAACCCATGTCGCCGGTGCACAGCAGCATCTTGCGATAGGGCAGGCCCAGCGCCTGAAGCACGCCTTCGGCCGCCGCGCACATGCGCTCATGCTCGGCCTCGGACTCTTCCGGCTTGCAGATCGCGACCAGTTCCACCTTTTCGAACTGATGCTGGCGGATGAAACCGCGCGTATCGCGTCCCGCCGATCCTGCTTCCGACCGGAAACAGGGCGTCAGTGCCGTAAAGCGCAGCGGCAGGCTTTCGACGGCGACAATCTGCTCGCGCACCAGATTGGTCAGGCTCACTTCAGCCGTGGGGATCAGCCAGCGACCATCGGTGGTGCGGAACAGATCTTCGGCGAATTTGGGAAGCTGCCCGGTGCCGAACAGCGCCTCGTCGCGCACCAGCAGGGGCGGGTTCACTTCCTCATAGCCATTCTCGCCTGACTGGCGATCCAGCATATATTGCGCCAATGCCCGGTGCAGCCGCGCCATCTGTCCGCGCAGCGCCGTGAAGCGCGCGCCGGACAAGGATGCTCCGCCCTCGAAATCCATCCCCAGCACTGGCCCGAAATCCGCATGATCCTGCGGCGTGAAGCTGAACTGCCGCGGCTCGCCCCAACGGCTCACTTCGACATTGGCCGCTTCATCCTCGCCCTCGGGCACATCGTCGGCGGGCAGGTTGGGAATGGCCGCCAGCAGGGCATGCAAGCGCTCACCCAGCTCCCGATCCTCATTCTCCCGCGCGGGCATGCTTTCCTTAAGCGCCGCGACTTCCGCCTTCAGCGCCTCGGCCTTCTCCATATCCTTGGCGGCCATGGCCGCACCGATGGCTTTGCTCGCCTCGTTGCGGCGTGCCTGACCTTGCTGCAATTCCGTCTTGATCGCGCGGCTTCGCTCATCCAGCGCCAATATCTCCGTGCTGGAAGCACCAAGCCCCCGCCGTGCCAAACCGGCGTCGAAAGCTGCGGGATTTTCGCGGATGAAACGAATGTCATGCATGGGTCAGCCCTATGCCGTTCCGCGCCGAACCGCGCAACCCTGCGCGCTCCCGACCGTTTGTCCTTGCAAGTTGTCAGGAAAGGAACCGGGTGATGTGGATCGATCATGATGCGATGGTACTGGTGGCTGACGGGCGCAAAATGCTGTTCTTCAGGAACAAGGGCGACCGAATGGCCCCAAATCTGGAAGCCGAGACGGTGAAGCTGCAAGACAATCCCTATGATCGGGATCAGGCATCCGACGCCCCCGGCCGCTCGATCAATTCGGTGGGCAGTAGCCGGAGCGCCATGGAGCAGACCGACTTTCATGAACTGGAGGAAACACGCTTCGCCGCCGAAGCTGCCGAACTGCTGAAACGCCGCGCCTTGTCCAATGAATTTGAAAAACTGATCGTCGTCGCGCCGCCAGCAGCGCTGGGCGAGATGCGCAAACATTATCACAAGGAAGTGCAAAGCCGCCTGGTCGGCGAAATCGCCAAGGACTTGGCCAATCACCCGGTTCCGGAGATCGAAAAGATCATTGCTCAGAGTTGAGGGGTTCCAACAGGCTGAATCGAAAAGGGCGGCCCCTACGAGCCGCCCTTCTCCCCCTTAATCGACCGTGTCAGTCGGTCGATCTGCCCGCTCCGGCATTCTAAAACTACTTCGTGGGAGGCAAAATCGCTCGCTTCCCTTAGGCTCCCTTAGCCTTCCGTTCCGCAAACCGCCGCCGCGCCAGCAGCGCCACGGCCCCTGCGCCAAACAGCAACACCATCGGCGGGGCGGGCACGTCGGTCCCGCCGCTGCTGCTCGAACCCCCCGAGCTGCTGGAAGAACTGGACGACGAACTGCTCGACGAGGAACTGGAAGACGACGAGCTGGAACTCGAGCTGGATGAAGACGAGCTGCTGGTGACGTTGCCGCTGGATGTGGAAACATTGCCGCTCGACGTCGATACATTCCCGCTCGACGTGGACACCCCACCTGTCGAGGTTGAAACCCCGCCCGTCGATGTGGACACGCCGCCGGTTGATGTGGAAACGCCACCCGTCGAAGTCGAAACGCCACCCGTCGATGTCGATACCCCGCCCGTCGTCGAACTGGTCGAACTGCTGATGCCGCCCGTCGAACTGCTGGTGGAGGAGATCACCACCGACCCGCCGCTGCTGCCCCCGCCGCTGCCGCCGAAAAAGCCCCCGACGAAGCCGCCACCGCCGAAACCGCCGCCGCCTGCCATCACCACCGGCGCGCCGCCGCCGCCCGACATGACCGGCATTTCAGCCGCCACCATCGGCGCAGGCAGGGGAACCGGCGCGCCCCGCGTCGTCACGGTGACGGTTTGCGGGGCGCAGGATACGGTCTTCACGACCTTCCGCTTCACGGTGCGGACGGCATAGCGCTTGCGCGGCGCGGCCTTCACGCTCTTGGTGCTGTGGACCACCGCCGGGCGGGCGCTTTCCGCGACATGCACGGCACCGCCGCCGATGATCGCACCACCGCAGGTGCAGGCGCATAATTTGGCCAATGCCATCCGTACCGACATAGGGATCCACTCTTGTTCGTCTTCAAGCTTCTGGTCTGGCCATTAATGACCAGGAAGCTATTGCCTTCGTATAACAACGCAAAAGAACAGGTTAACTTCAATGCTGTTAACCCTGAATGTGGGCAATAAGTGGACGAGGTATATAACAAAAGGCCAACTTTTATGGTTAACGTCTCATTATGAAACGCCCATGCTTAGTCGTGCTGACTTTATTTTGTCTTGAAAGAGAGCGGCGCTGCGCATGAGAAGACTCGGCCGGAGGCGCGCCTTTGGCATCGCTCGCTTCGTGCAGCAGAATGGCCGCTCTTTGAATGCGCGCTTGTGTCGGTCCGCGCCGCTCGTTATTAGGCGCCGTCAATCATAAGTCACGGGCGACCGGCACTTTCCATGCTGGCGCCTCTCGAGTCGGAGAGCCAGATGGCATCGGTCCTTAATTCCGATAAAGACGGCCATAATCCGCCGAAATCGGCTATAATACTTCCTCCGGACTATCGTCCTTCGCCCGACGAAGAGTTCATGAACCCGCTCCAGCTTGAATATTTCCGCCAGCGGCTCTGGGACTGGAAGAAGCAAATCCTGACAGAGGCGGAAGGCACGTTGGCCGTGCTGCAGAATGAACCGCTCCGCGAACCCGACCTCAACGACCGCGCGTCGAGCGAGACCGACTGGTCGATCGAACTGCGCACCCGCGATCGCCAGCGCAAGCTCATTTCCAAGATCGACGCCGCGCTCCGCCGCATCGATGAAGGCGAATATGGCTATTGCGAAGTGACCGGCGAGCCCATCTCGCTCGGCCGCCTGGAAGCGCGCCCCATCGCCACCATGACGGTCGAAGCGCAGGAGCGGCACGAGCGGCAGGAAAAGGTCTCGCGCGACGATTAACGCTTTGTCCACCGGTCGCTGGCAAGGTCCCCCAAAACAATGGGTCTTTGCAAGGGATTGGACATGGACAGCGATCAGGGAATGGCGGAACGGGGCCCGGCTCGGTCGGGTCCGCGGGACAGCCTGTTCCTGCTCACCAATTTGACGTCACATGAAGGCACGCCGCTCGGCCGCGCCCGCGTCCGTAACCTGTCGGCGACCGGCCTCATGGCCGACTGCGAGCGCCCAGTGCCAGCTGGCGCCGCCATCGTCTTCGACCTGCGCGGTGTCGGCAGGGTCAGCGGCAAGGTGGTCTGGTCCCGCGAGGACAAGATCGGCATCGCCTTCGACCAGGAAATCGATCCCCAACTCGCCCGCAAACCCATATCGAGCACCTGCGAACGTGCTCCTTCCTATTTGCGCCTGCACCAGATCAGCCGCTGAAGAATCGCGTTTTTCCCGCTATTTCCTTCATTAAAAAAAGACGACCCGGCATTTCCGCCAGTTCGCCTCTACTTTTGGAGGGGAGGGCGGGCCCGCTCATCCGGCGGCGCCACGCCTTCCTCTCAATGCCGGATTAATTCCGCGACATTTCCTCTTTCACGCGCAGTTTTTGCTTCTTGAGCGAGGCGACCAGGATCGCGTCAGGCATAGGCCGACTCGTCTCTGCCTTAATTCGCGCCTCAAGCCCTGCATGCTTGGCCGAAAGAGCTGAAATGTGGCTGTTTTCCATGACATTCTCCTAGTGAGGGTGATGGACGAATGAGTAGATCACGATTCCCCCGCTTTGTCTTCGCGCGATTCGGCCTTTGCGACGGGCCGCTCGCAAATTTGCGATGGTCCGATCTGGCCTGCCGGGTTATCAGGGGGCAGTCCGCAACATGGCTGAGAAAGTGGGTAGTGGGTGAGCCGGGAAGACATCATGCGACGGCTGGAACTGCTGCGAGTCGAGCATCGCGATCTCGACGACGCCATTGCGGCGCTGATCGATGGCGGAGCCCGCGATCAGATGCAGGTAGCACGGCTCAAGAAGCGCAAACTGCGGCTGCGTGATGAGATTGCCCTGCTCGAGGATGCGCTGGTTCCCGACATCATCGCTTGATGGCTCGCCACAGATTGATGGTTAACCGCAGGCTTGGACGGCCCTGAATGAGACAATCGCCCCAGAACCGCGCCTGGCGGGACTGACAAGCCTGCACTTTTATGTCAGTGATTCGACTTATGTCTCGCGCCGTCACCCTTGACCGTGGCCTGCATCGACGATTGGTCGATGGCCTGTATCTCGAAGCCATGGTGATGGCTGACGAGGCACGCGCTTATTTCGACATGCGGGATGCGAATGAGCCGGAGTTGGAAGATCCTCTTCGCCGCGTCTCTTTCGCCTGCGAATCGCTTAAGGTCACGACGCGGCTCATGCACATCATCGCTTGGCTGCTGAGCCAGCGAGCATGGCAGCGGGGCGAGATAGCCGATGCGGATTTGGCTGACGAAAAATACCGGCTCGGCCGCGCGACGCATACCGATCTGGAAATTGCGGCCGCCTTTCCCTTCGCCGCGCGCGCGCTGATCGAAGCCAGTCAGGACCTGTATGACCGGGTTGCCCGCCTGCAGGATCGCATGGATCGGATGGCCCGCCCGCGGAGCCAGCCTGAAAGCAGTCCCGCTCGCGCACTGATGGACCGCCTGAACACCGCTTTCTGAGATGCCGGGCCAGATGTGCCGCAAGCATGGTCTTACGGGCTGGCGCTTTCTTTCCGATTTGGGCTAGACCGTTGATATGAACACGGGCTTGCGGACTTGGCGCCGCGCATCAGCCATGTCGCAAGCCACCCGGCTTCTTGCCCTGCCTCTGCTCTTGGCGGCTCACCCCGCATATGCGCAGATCGTAGAATCACCAGTAAACCCTGTTGATCAGGACCTGCCGCTCGACCCCATGCCGGACCTGGGCGTGGACTGGCCGGACATGGGTACGCCGGACACCGTCGCGCCGCTTCCGTCTAATCCGGCGGATATCGTCGGCGGTAACGAGCAGCCGGAAGAAGAAGCCGCTGTGGACGCCAATGCGGACGATGCCGCCGTGGCCGCGGAGTTTGCGGACTCTGGCGAAGAGAGGCGATATTCGATTCGGCTGACCGGCGTGGATCAAATTGCCGATGCGCAGTTCGAAACTCGCTTCAAGGAGTTGTCGATCCTTTGGGAAGGCGAGGGGAAGCCTGCCAATCTCGCGCAGATCAATCGGCGCATTATGGAAGACAGCGAACTGCTTGAAAGGCTGCTGCGCGCCAAGGGCTATTATGCCGCGCGCATCCGCAGCGCCATCTCACCGCCGCCGCCGGGCGGTGACAGGTTGAGCGTAGGCTTCGAGATCGTGCCGGGCGTGCGTTATCTGCTTTCCTCCGTCGATCTGCAGGGCATATCGGCCGCAGGCGAACGCGAGCCCAACTTGCGTGAAGCCTTTCCTGTCCATAGCGGCGATCCGATCGACGCCGACGCCATATTGGCGGGGCAGGCGTCGCTCTCGCTAGCCCTCGCCGAAAATGGTTTCCCCTTCGCCAAGTTGGGCGAACCAGAGGTCCGCATCGACCATGAGGAACGTAAGGGCGATCTCGACATCGTCGTGACGCCTGGTGCTTACCGCACTTTTGGATCGATCATCCTCAATGATGATAAGCTGTTCAGCGCCAAGCATGTCGAGCGCATCGCCCGCTTCAACCGAGGCGATCCCTATATGGCGTCGGACGTCGAAGACCTGCGCAGCGCGATCGTCGCGACAGGGCTCGTTTCATCCGTTACGTTGACCCCCAAGGATGCCGGGGATGGGGAGCATGTCGATCTGGCGGTGGACGTGCGTCCCGCGCCGCTTCGCACCATTGCCGGGGAACTGGGATATGGAACAGGCGAAGGCTATCGCGCTGCGGTGAGTTGGCAACATCGTAACCTGTTTCCTCCAGAAGGCTCGCTTCTTCTGCGCGGGGTGCTGGGCACGCAAGAGCAGACAGCGTCCGCCACCTACCGGCGCAACAATTTCCGGGAGCGCGACCATGTGCTGACCGGGCTTGTTTCGATCAGCAACATCAAACGCGATGCCTATGACGCCCGCACGATCACTTTGTCCGGCGCGCTGGAGCGGCAGACCAATATCCTGTTCCAGAAGAAGTGGGTCTGGCGGATAGGCGCTGAACTGATCGCCTCGGATGAAAAGGACGCGTTCAGCGGTGGCAATCGACGGACCTTCCTGATCGGTGCGGTGCCACTCAGTCTGACCTATGATGGCAGCGACGATCTTTTGAACCCTACGCGCGGATTCCGGTTGGGAGGGCGGTTCAGCCCTGAACTCTCCTTCCAGAACAAGACGTTCGGCTATTCTCGCGTGCAGCTGGACGGCAGCATCTACCAGCCTATGAGCGATAGCATCGTCCTGGCGGCCCGGGCCCGGTTCGGGACGATATTGGGTTCTACGGTCGATCAGATCGCCCCGTCTCGTCGCTTCTATGCCGGTGGCGGTGCGTCGGTCAGGGGTTATGGCTACCAAGCGATCGGACCGCGTGACGCCAATAATGATCCGATCGGTGGCAAGAGTCTTGCCGAATTCTCACTGGAATCGCGCGTCCGCTTCGGCAATTTCGGGGTCGTGCCTTTCATCGATGCCGGTAATATTTCCACCAGTTTCCTGCCCCGCTTCCGGGATCTGCGCATCGGAGCTGGCATGGGCCTGCGCTATTACAGCAGTTTCGGCCCAATCCGGATAGACGTCGGCACTCCGTTAAACCCGCAAAAGGGCGATCCGCGCATCGCCGTCTATGTATCGCTGGGACAGGCTTTCTGATGCCCGAGGATCAGCCCCACCAAGCGCTGAAGCGGCGTCACCGCACCTGGGACGGCCGATGGCAGCGCTGGATAACCGGGCTTCTTGCGCTGCTGCTGCTCATCATGGCGGCGGCGCTTACTTGGCTCGATACCTCGGCCGGCCACCGTTTCCTGGCGTCACGCATCGCCCGGATCAGCCCGCCCTCCGGCTTACGCATCCATGTTGATCGCATAGAAGGCAGTATCTACCGACGGGCGGTACTTCATGGCGTCACGCTGTCCGATCCCAGAGGCGCCTTTCTGGATGCGCCGCGGGTGGAACTGGATTGGTGGCCGCTGGCATGGCTGTCCAACCGGCTCGATATCGATCGGCTGACGATCCCGCTTGCGAGGCTGCACAAACTGCCCAGGCTCAATCCGGCCCAGCAGGAAGGGCCGATCCTGCCGGGCTTCGACATCCGCCTGATGCAATTTTCTATCGACCGCCTCCTGATCGACAAGAGCGTCAGTGGGCGGGCGCAAACCGCAACAATTTCGGGCGACGTCGATATTCGCGGCGGGCGGGCGGTCATCGACCTTTCCGCGCGGGCGCTGGACGGGGAGGATGCGATCAACATTGCTCTCGACAGCCGGCCCGACGATGACCGCTTTGACGTCGATGTCACGCTGAACGCACCGGCGGGGGGTGTGCTTGCGGCCGTGGCCGGGTTGCGGCAGGACGGCAATCTTCGCATCCGGGGTAAGGGCAGCTGGACCCGATGGAACGGCCGTCTCGCCGGTACGCTCGACGGCGCGCCGGCGATCGACATGGCGCTGGCGGCACGCAGCGGCGTTTATTCCGCAATGGGCTCCATAGAGGCGTCGGCCATAGCCGGTCAGGGACTGCTTCAGCGTCTGTCGGTACCGCGCCTTGCAATACAGGCTCGGGGCTCTCTGAAGGACAGGGTGCTGGACGGTAAATTGGCGCTGCGTTCGGCGGCCATCGATCTCGACGCGAACGGGGCCCTCGATCTGCGCAACAGCGCGTTCGACAATTTGCTGGTTGATGTGAAGCTGGCCCGGCCTCAAGCCTTGCTGAAATCGATGCGGGGGCGGAACGTGGTGGCGAAGGTGCGGCTTGACGGCCCCTTCACGGCATATGGGTATGAATATCTGTTGAGCGCCAAGCAGTTGGCCTTCAATCGAACGGTAATCAGCGATGTGCGCGCCGAGGGGAAGGGGCACAAGGCCAGGAAAGGCCCGCTGCTGATCCCGCTTCACTTGCGCGCACGCCGCCTGGATGGGCAGGGCGAACTTATAGAAGGCATCATCCGCAATTTCGTTCTCGACGGCGTGCTAGAACTGAAGGGACAGCAGGTCCTGAGCAATCCAATGACGATCCGGTCGGATAAGCTTAGCGGCAAGCTACTGATGCTGGCTGACCTTAAGACCGGACGTTATGATTTTGGTCTGGATGGCCAGATACGGGGCCTTGCCATTCGCGGCCTTGGCGTCGTCGATCTGACCTCCAAGCTACGCGCGGTGCCGGGAGCGAAGGGGACTTTCAGCCTCAGCGGCAATGCGATCGCTCGGATGCGCCGGTTGGACAACAGTTTTTTGCGCAGCCTTGGCGGCGGCCTTCCGGTTGTCAGAAGCGGCCTGTCGCTGGGCGCTGATGGGCAGCTCAACTTGACCAGCTTGCGCTTGGAAACGCCGCTGCTCAGTCTGAACGCGACCGGCTATCGGCGGCGCGACCGGACCTTCCATTTTGAAGGCGCAGGTACGCATAAGCGATACGGACCCTTGCGCTTGACGCTGGATGGCAAGATCGAGCGGCCGTCCATTGACCTTTTGCTCCAACGGCCGCTGGACGCCTTGGGGGTCACCGATATGCGGGTACATCTCGTCCCCGACCAGGCTGGATATGGCTTCACGGCGCAGGGCGGATCGACGCTGGGCGCTTTCACGGGAAATGGCGCGATCCTGTTGCCGCGTGGTGGGCAGGCGGTTGTGCGGGTGGCGCAGCTTGCTGCTTCCGGCGTGACGGCGAGCGGGGACTTGCGGCCGGTCACCGGCGGCCTTGAAGGGCAGCTGAACGTAGCAGGACCGCTGAACGGCAGCATTGTCTTCGCTCCAGTTAACGCCGTTCAGCAGTTGGTCCTCAAGCTCGACGCCGCTGACGCCAGCTTCAACGGGCCTACAGTGATTGCCGTCCGTCGAGGTAAGCTCGACGCGACGCTTCTGCTTGATCCTGCGGGCACATCCATCAAAGCCACTGTCCAGGCTCGGGGCCTCCGTGTCGGCGGCGTGCTGGTGGGCCGACTGGCTGCTAATGCGGACCTGATTGGAGGGCGCGGCACGGTCAAGGCCAGCCTTTCAGGCCAGCGAGGACGCCTGTTCGACCTGCAAGGCGAAGCCGATGTGGAGCCGGACCGGATATGGGTCGCTGCGCGTGGCATGATCGACAAACGCCCGATCCGCCTGACGCGCAGGGCAGTCTTCACCCGCAGCGCCGACGGCTGGCGGCTGTCGCCCACGACAATTAGCTATGCTGGCGGTTCGCTGCAGCTCGGCGGCGAGTTGAGCGGTATGACGACCAGCATCGAAGGGCGCATGCAGAAGCTGCCGCTTTCGCTGCTGGACATCGCTTATGACAATCTGGGGCTCGGCGGTACGGCCACGGGCTCGCTCAGCTACGTGCACACACGTGGCGCGATGCCCACCGGCAAGGCGGAATTGCGGGTGCGAGGTCTGTCCCGTTCGGGCCTGTCGCTCAGTTCCCGCCCTGTGGATGCAGGGGTCAATGCGGTTCTTACCCGCGACAGGCTAGCGGCGCGGATGCTCTTCGCCGCGGAAGGCCAGACAATCGGCCGGGCTCAGGTGCTGCTGATGCCGCTTGGGAGCGAGGGAGGGCTGATCGAGCGGCTGAACCGGGCTCCGTTATTTGGACAGCTACGCTACCGGGGTACTGCGGATACGTTGTGGCGCCTGACCGGCGTCGAGATCGTCGATATTGCGGGGCCCGTGAGCGTGTCGGCGGATGCGCGGGGGACGCTGGGTAATCCGGTGATTGCTGGTTCGCTCGCAACGGATAATGCAGCCATCAGCAGCGCCGTGACAGGCATGCGATTGCACAATGTAAAGGCGCGAGGGCGATTTTCCGGTGCGCAATTGGTCATGTCGAGTTTTTCCGCCAATGCCCAGAATGGCGGAACGGTCATGGGGACGGGCAGTTTCACTTTCGCTGGCATTGGTGGCGTTGGGATGGACTTGCGGTTGCAGGCCGAAAATGCCGCCCTGTTGCAGCGGGATGACATCGCCGCGACCGTTACGGGGCCAATCACTCTGAGGTCCGACGGAAGCGGGGGCACTATCGGAGGCGACCTTCTGCTCAATAGGAGCCGTTTCACTTTGGGCCGCGCCGCCGCGATAGCTCAAATCCCGGAACTGCGAGTCACCGAAATCAATCGTAACGGAGAAGAGATTGAGCGCCTCCGCGTGACCAAGCCTTGGGCTCTTGCGATCAAGGCGCGCGCTCGTAATCGTTTGATTGTTACCGGCCTCGGCCTCGATAGCGAATGGCGTGCTAATTTGGACATTGGCGGTACTGTGACCAGCCCAGCCATCTCGGGCACCGCTGAGTTGGTCCGGGGGGGCTACACCTTTGCTGGCCGCCGCTTCGATCTGCGCGAAGGCAAGATCCAGTTCGACGGCCGCACACCGGTAAACCCGATGCTCGACATCGACGCAGAGGCCAACGTCAACGATCTCACCGCGGTTATTCATGTCGGGGGCACAGGCTTGAAGCCCGACATCAGCTTCACCAGCGTGCCTGCGCTGCCGCAGGACGAACTGCTCTCCCGCATCTTGTTCGGGACATCGATCACGAATCTGTCGGCGCCCGAGGCGCTGCAACTCGCGTCAGCAGTTGGATCATTGCAAGGGGGCGGGGGGCTTGATCCCATCAATGCCGTGCGCAAGGCGGCAGGGCTGGACCGCTTGCGGATCATCGCAGCCGATCCGACGCAGGGGCAAGGTACTTCGATTGCAGCGGGGAAATATCTGACGCGCAAGACCTATGTGGAACTGATCACCGATGGCCAAGGCTATTCTGCGACCCGCATAGAATATCAGGTTACGCGCTGGCTATCCTTGTTGGCGGCCATTTCTACTTTAGGCCGGGAAAGCGCGAACGTGCGCATATCCAAGGACTATTGAAGTTGCCGAGATGCCACATTTTCAGTTGTTTATCTAAGGTTCATGCAACCATCACCGGCTAGGGGACTTCCTCCACTTCCTCCTCAAGGAGGTAAGTGACGAATGGAGTACCCTATGCGAAAGATAATGGTCGCAACCCTATTGGCCGGATCGGCCGTCGCCTCTCCCGCCTTAGCGCAAGATGTTGGCCCTACCTTCACTGGTCCTCGCGTCGAAGCGATCCTCGGCTATGATCATACTGGGGCCGGTAGCAGCGTCGATAACGACAATGGCGACGACGACCAGTCGATTGATGGCCTGCTCTACGGCGTCGGGGCTGGCTATGACTTCAATCTTGGTAGCGCGGTCGTTGGTGTCGAAGGTGAGTTCACAGACTCCACTGCCAAGAGCAGCCGAAATCCTTTCACTGACCAGTTTGGCTTCGGCCGCGTGAGCCAGGGCCGCGATCTCTACATCGGCGCGCGTGCCGGTATCCTCGCCAATCCAAACACGCTCGTTTATGTGAAAGGCGGTTATACCAACAGCAAGTTGAATGTTCTGGCTGGCGATACCAACCAAAGCACTGATACGTCATTCAAGTTGGATGGCTGGCGCGTTGGCGGTGGTGTGGAACGCGCCTTCAATCAGAATATGTTTGGTAAGCTGGAATATCGCTATTCCAAATATGACAGCGCACAGATCGATTTCCCGAACGGCGCGACGAGCACCGAGTTCGACATCGATACTGACCGTCATCAGGTCGTGGCCAGCGTGGGCTGGCGTTTCTGACCGGATCGGAGGGCCGGTTCCGCCGGTCCTCTAATCTTCCCTCAGCTTATAATGTGGCTTCGATTTCCCGCGCCGCGAGATCGGGGTTTTCCGCCAGGCTGATCGGCCGCCCGACGACGAGGATTGAAGCACCGCGATCAAGAGCTTCGCGTGGTGTCACCGCCCGCTTTTGATCCGCCATTGTCCCGCCCGCTGGTCTGACCCCCGGCACGACGAAAAAGCCGTCCGCCCAAGCCCGCTTTGCCAAGGCCACCTCTTCTCCCGAACAGACGATGCCGTCCAGCCCTGCGCCGTGCGCCAGGTCGGCGAGCCGGGTCACTTGATCCTCCGCCTTGCTGCCGACGCCGATATCGACCAGGTCGCTATTGTCCAGGCTGGTAAGAACGGTAACCGCGACGACCTTGGTATTGATGCCTGCCGCAGCCTTTGCATCTTCCAGCATCGCCCGGCCCCCTGCAGCATGGACGGTCAGGATCGCAGGCTCCAACCCATTGAGCGCCTGTATAGCCTTCGCCACGGTGTTGGGAATGTCGTGGAGCTTGAGGTCGAGGAAGATGGGCAGGTCAAACTTCATCATCTCGCGCACACCATGATGGCCATGCGCGCAGAAGAATTCGAGCCCCAGCTTCAGCCCACCGACATGTCCCCGAACTCGCCGGGCCAAATCCTGGGCTTTGGTGAGGTCGGGCGTATCGATAGCGACATAGATGGGGCTGCTCATGCTGTTCCTGTTGCGGAGAGAGAAGGAGGAGGAGTGGAGTTGTCGTCGGCGGTGGAGATGGACGCTGGCAGCGGAGCGGCAGATGCGGTGGCCGCGATGAGCGCGCGCTCTGTGCTTTCCAGCTTGCGCTTCATCCGCCAACGCGTGGTGCGCGCCATGATCCAGAAAGGAACGGCGCCTACCAGGAACGCGATCAGGATCGGAAACCAGATACGCGTGCCCCAGACGATATCACCCCAGATTTTGATTTCGGTGGGCCGGTTGTTCGCCTTGCAGAACAGGGCGACCGCGACGGCCAAGACAACCCAGAAGGCAGTCCGTAGGAATTGCATTCGGCATGTCCTCTAGCTGCTGATTTCGGTTAGCTTAGGCCATTTCGGCGCAGTTCGGAAGCGTCTCGTCGTTCTTTTCCTGAGCGGAACCCTTGGCGGCCCCCACGCATTTCCTGCTTGCAAGGAGGTCGTGGAAGATGGCGGCGCGCGCATATTGGCAGGGGCAAATCAGGCTGGCGCTGGTATCGATCCCCGTCGAAATCTACGCTGCCACCAAATCGGGCGCGCAGATCGCCTTTCATCAAATCCATCAGCCGACCGGCAAGCGTGTGCGCTATGAAAAGACCGTGCCGGGCATCGGTCCTGTAAAGCCGGAGGACATCGTAAAAGGCTTCGAGGTTAGCAAGGGCGACTATGTTTTGCTGCAGCCTGAAGAGATTGAGGCGGTTAAGCTTGAGAGCAAGAAGACGCTCGAACTGACGCAGTTCGTCGATGCGGACGAGATCGATGTCCTTTATTATGAGCGGCCTTATTATGTTGTCCCCGCCGACGATCTAGCGGAGGAAGCATTCGTCGTGCTGCGCGAAGCGCTGCGGCGCGCTAAGAAGGTTGGTTTGGGTCAGCTCGCCATGCGGGGCCGCGAATATATCGTTTCTCTGAAGCCGTGCGGCCGCGGCATGGTCTTGGAAACGCTGCGCTACGCCGATGAGGTCAATCGCGCTCAGTCCTATTTCCGTGAGATTGACGATGTAAAGCCTGATCCGGAACTGCTCGATTTGGCCGAGGCGCTCATCGAGAAGAAGACTGCGCCATTCAAGCCTGACACGTTCCACGACCGCTATGTCGATGCGCTGGAAAGGCTCATTGAGAAGAAGAAAAAGGCCAAGGGCCGCCGGATCATAGAGGATGAGGAAGAGGCGCCGGCCAAGCGCAGCGGCAATGTCATCGATCTTATGGCGGCGCTGAAAAAGTCGGTCGATACAGGCGGCAAGAGTGCGCCCGCCAAGAGGCCAGCCAAAAAGCCTGCGGCCTCGCGAAGCGCCAGTAGCAAGGCTCCCGCGCGCAAACGGGCCTGAGCCATGGCCGAAGCCGATCCTCTGAAGGAATATAATCGCAAACGCGATTTCACCCGGACCAAGGAGCCGGCGGGCAAACAGGGCCATACCAGCGGGAACAGCTTCATAGTCCAGAAGCATGATGCCTCGCGGCTGCATTATGACTTCCGGCTCGAACTGGATGGCGTACTCAAGAGCTGGGCAGTGACGCGCGGGCCGAGCCTGGATCCTGCCGACAAGCGGCTGGCGGTGCGGACCGAAGATCATCCGCTGTCATACGCCAGTTTCGAAGGGACGATCCCGAAGGGAGAATATGGCGGGGGCACCGTGATGCTTTGGGATGAGGGAACATGGGAGCCTGTTCCGGGTAAGAGCGCCAAGGACCTGCCGGAAGGACATCTGCATTTCATTCTTCACGGGCAGCGGATGAAGGGCGAATGGCTCCTCATCCGGCTGAAACCCCGCCCCGGCGAAGGGAAGCGGGAGAACTGGCTGCTTCGGAAGATCGACGACGCCCATGCCGGGCCGGCCGAAGATTTGGTCGGGCGAGAACTGACCAGCATCAAGACTGGCCGAACGATGGGTGAGATCGCCGCCAACGCACCCGCCATTTCGCTGAAGGGCAAGAGAGGCAAGGCGTTCGATGCCGCCATGGCGGAGGCTGAACAGGCTGCGCCCGCGCGTGCCAAGCCCAAGCGGCGGACCGGCAAGCCGCCGCCATTCCAGGCGCCGCAGCTCGCCACACTCGTCGACGCGGTGCCGACCGGCAGCCAATGGCTGCACGAGATAAAGTATGACGGCTATCGCACTCTGTTGAGCGTGGCGGGAGATCGCGTACAGGTGTTCACGCGGACCGGCCTCGATTGGACCGAGCGGTTCGCTTCGCTCGCGAAAGAAGTGGCGGGCATGGGTTTGCCCTCGACCTTGATCGATGGGGAGATCGTCGCGCTGGGACCTGACGGAAACCCTGATTTTTCCACATTGCAGCAGGTCTTGAAGGGTGAGGCAAAGGGCGCGCTCCACCTTTTTGCCTTTGACCTTCTGTCCCTGGATGGGGAGGACCTGACATGGCTTCCCAACATCGCGCGCAAGGAAAAGCTTGCAGCCTTGCTCGGGCAGGGGAGCGCCCATGTGCATTTTTCGGACCATATCGTCGGCGCTGGGGAGAAACTGTTCCGCACCATGTGCGATGCCGGCCAGGAAGGCATCATCTGCAAACGCGCGGACGCTCCCTATCGCGGCGCGCGGACGAAGAACTGGCTGAAGGTCAAATGTACCCGCCGCCAGGAGTTCGTCATCGTCGGATGGACGCCAAGCTCCGCAAGCGGGCGGTCGCTTCGCAACATTCTGCTTGCCCAGAACGGCGAGAATGGCCTCGTCTATGCTGGGAAGGTCGGGACCGGCTTCAACGCGCGCAACAGCGACGGTTTGCTCCGCCAGTTGAAAGCTCGAACCCGCAAATCGCCCGCCCTTACAGTGCCCCGGGCCGAGGCGCGCGGCGCGCAATGGGTTCGTCCGGACGTAGTGGCGGAAATAGCCTTCGTCGAATTTACCAGCGACAATGTCGTGCGCCACGGCAGCTTCCTTGGCCTGCGTGAAGACAAGCAGGCGGGCGAGGTCACCAGGGAGCAAGTAATGACAACACCCCCAAGTGAGAGCGATGTCCATGTGTCCAACCGTGACCGGCTCATTTTCCCGGAAGCAAAGGTCACCAAAGGCCAGTTGGCTGATTATTATGAAGCTGCTGGCGCAATCATGCTGCCGTGGATCGCCCATCGTCCGATCAGCCTGGTCCGCTGTCCGCAGGGCCGAGCTAAGAAATGCTTCTTCCAAAAGCATGACAGCGGCAGCTTTGGCGATCATGTGAAGCACGTCCCGATCCGCGAGAAGGACGGGGACGAGCAGGATTATCTCTATGTCGATGACATAGACGGGCTGGTGGCCTGCGTGCAGATGGGAACGATCGAGTTCCATGGCTGGGGTTCGCGGGTGGAGGATGTGGAGAAGCCCGACCGCCTGATCTTCGACTTGGACCCGGACGAAGGTCTGGACTTTGAAGATGTGAAAAAGGCGGCGCGCGATATTCGTCGCACCCTAGAGGATATCGGGCTGATCAGCTTCCCGATGTTGTCAGGCGGAAAAGGCGTGCATGTCGTCGTGCCGTTGACGCCCGAGGCGGAATGGCCTGCCGTCAAGGATTTCGCCGATCGTTTTGCCAGGGCGCTCGCGGCCGCTGAGCCTGATCGATTTACTGCCACCATGAGCAAGGCGAAGCGCAAGGGGCGCATCTTCATTGACTGGCTGCGCAACCAGCGTGGAGCCACTGCCGTGCTGCCCTATGTCGTCCGTGCTAGGGAAAATGCGCCCGTGGCGGCGCCCGTCACCTGGGATGAATTGGACGATATCGAGCGCGCCGGATCTTACACCATTGCCGATGTGGATCAGTTGGTCGAGCGGGCGGGGTCGCGGCAATTGCGGGGATGGGGCGAGGCGCGCCAGACGCTGCCGGACTATTGATCGTGTGACTTCTCGGTCTTTCCTCTCGCGCCGCCTTTGTGCATAAGTTCGAGTCATCATGACCAAAATTGAGAAAGATGCGCTCTCGGGAAGCGCCGAAGCTCCAGACACCAACCCCACATCCGATCTGGCATCGGCCGCGCGTAAGACTGCGGGGAGAAGCGTATGGATGGGGACGGCTGTCGGCATCGGTTCGGCCGCCATTGTCGCGGCACTACTTTACGCCAACAAGAAACGCCGCTGACCTTGTAAAAAGGAGGCGGCATGGCCTTCGCTCCATGCCGCCCCATGTTGCGACCATCAGGCTGCCTGACGGCTGACGTTTATTGGATCAGGCGGTTCCGCCGCTGAGATAGCTGATAAGTTCGGGCTTGCTAATCGCCGTATTCTTATCGGTATCCGCTGTATTGAACGCGCCGTCGGCCCAAGTGGTGACATCGGTTGCCGCCAGTTTCTGGCCGCTGCTCTTCATCTCCTGGTCCTTCAGCGCAATCATCCAGCGAGAAAATTCCGCTTTATCCAACTGATCGTCATTATTCGCGTCATAGGCTGGGAATTCGCTATCCACGATCGAAGCTACGGAGTCCGCAGGCGATTGGGCTGGCGTCGCTGCTCCCGTCTGCGGGCTGCCAGGAGCAGGGTTTGCCGCTTCTCGGGCAATAGCAGGGACCGCGCTCAATAATGCAGTCGATAGTAACAGGGTCCGAAACATTACCAACTCCCTCAGGTGTGATCGTAGCGGCGATGTGCCGACCGATCGCTTGTCCAGGAGAATACATAAGACAAAGGTGGGTTTCCTGAACCAATGTTCAGGCATCTCCGTTCACCTTGTGAAGTGGCTCATCTCGCCTTTGAATGCTGCGATAATCGAGATTAAGGGCTATCGAAATTGAGGGGAGAGGCCTGACGAAGCCCTCATTTGCCCTTCAATGGCGGGCCTGCTAGGCGGCGCGCGACCCTTTATCAGCAATCAGGATTCGCCCGATGGTCCCCCGTTACGCCCGCCCCCAAATGACCGCCCTCTGGGAGCCGGAAGCCCGCTTCCGCATCTGGTTCGAGATCGAGGCGCATGCCACCGAGGCGCTAGGCGAGTTGGGCGTGGTTCCCAAATCAGCGGCCAAGGCGCTGTGGGATTGGTGGGCGACCAAACCGGCCATCGATGTCCCCGCCATCGATGCGATCGAAGCGGTTACGAAACATGATGTGATCGCCTTCCTGACCTGGGTCGCCGAGCAGGTCGGTGATGAAGCGCGCTTCATGCACCAGGGGATGACGTCGTCCGACGTGCTCGATACCTGCCTCGCCGTGCAGCTTTCCCGCGCAGCCGACATATTGATCGATGACCTGGACAAGCTGCTCGACGTCATCAAGCGCCGGGCATTCGAACATAAGCTGACGCCGACGATCGGCCGCAGCCACGGCATTCATGCAGAGCCAGTTACCTTCGGGCTGAAGATGGCTGAAGCCTATGCCGAGTTCAGCCGCTGCCGTGCCCGCCTGGTCGCAGCGCGGGAGGAGGTGGCGACCTGCGCCATTTCCGGTGCCGTCGGTACTTTCGCCAACATCGATCCGCGCGTCGAGGAACATGTCGCGGCAAAGCTGGGCCTGGCGATCGAGCCCGTTTCGACCCAAGTCATCCCGCGTGATCGTCACGCCATGTTCTTTGCAACCTTGGGCGTCATCGCGAGCTCGATCGAGCGGCTCGCGGTCGAGGTTCGCCACTTGCAGCGGACCGAGGTGCTGGAGGCCGAGGAATATTTCTCGCCCGGCCAGAAGGGCAGCTCGGCCATGCCGCATAAGCGCAATCCGGTGCTGACCGAGAATCTGACTGGCCTCGCCCGCATGGTGCGCAGCTATGCGTTGCCGGCGATGGAGAATGTCGCGCTCTGGCACGAACGGGATATCAGCCATTCGTCGGTGGAGCGCTACATCGGGCCTGACGCGACCATTACCCTTGACTTCGCGTTGGGCCGCCTGACCGGCGTGATCGACAAGCTGCTCGTCTATCCTGAGCGGATGATGAAGAATCTCGACAAGATGGGTGGGCTGGTTCACTCGCAGCGGGTCCTGCTCGCGCTGACCCAGGCTGGCGTGAGCCGTGAGGACAGCTACCGTTATGTCCAACGCAACGCGATGAAAGTCTGGGAATCGGACGGGCAATTGTCGCTTCTGGAACTGTTGAAAGCCGACCCCGAGGTTGCCGCCGCGCTTCCGGCCGAGCAGATCGAGGAGAAGTTCGACCTGGGTTATCATTTCCGCCAGGTGGACACGATATTCCGCCGGGTTTTCGGGGAAGTCTGAAAGTCGGTCAAGGTACAACAGTGATCGGAGGAGGGCGCGGAAACGCGCCCTTTTTTGTGCGTGGTGATGGATAGCGGTTGCTAAGTGCCACTTGAACAGGAGGCGCGTAGGTTCGCATGCTGTGTGCGCCGTTGACGGCCGCCCGTGTGATGCCTGACCGGCTATATGAGATAAGATAAATTGGTCGGGGAGAGAGGATTCGAACCTCCGGCCCCTGCCTCCCGAAGACAGTGCTCTACCAGGCTGAGCTACTCCCCGACCGATAGCGGCATTGCTCTGCAGCGCCGCTGGGCAGGCGGGGTCTATAGAGGGGGCTTTTGGGGCTGGCAAGCGGCTGGAGACGCTTTTTTTCTCATGGTCAAAGTAGGCCGGCCGCGCGGAAGCTGAAGTGATGGCCGCGGCCTTGGATCACATGGTCTGCAAGCTTGACTTCTATTGGACGTAGGCGGCGGGAAATGGCGCGGGAGAAGCGAATATCGGCCCAGCGGGGGGCCGGCGACTGATCGTCGAAGCGCTGCTGTTCTATGACGAGCCACTGGCTGTCATGCTGCAGTAGTTCATGGACGACTTCGCGCCAGTCATCATCGGCACTGACGCGATGGATGGGGGTCCATTCATCGTTAAGGAGCAGAAATTGCGTGCTGTCCAAAAGTGGCATGGGTCCAAGATGCCGTTGGCCTTGGGAAGCGCCACTGGCGACTCCTCCACAATGGACGGGAAGGCAGCTAAATTGATCCGAAGCGAAAGCAAGATTTGGCTTGAGGACCTTCGCTCGGTTAGATGCCGGAGGCCGCGCGAGCGGAATCGCATCAGGGAAGAGCCTCTTTGACCAGCACGACAATTCCGGCGGAAGTTCCTGCCGAAGCGCATTATGAGCAGCAATATCTTGACCTGATGCGCCGCGTGTGGACGCAGGGGGACGAGCGGATCGATCGTACGGGTGTGGGTACGCGATCGCTGTTGGGAGCGAGCATGCGCTTTTCGCTTGCTGGTGAAGCGGTGCCGCTGCTGACCACCAAGCGGGTTTACTGGAAGGTGGCGGCGCGGGAGATGCTGTGGTTCCTGACCGGGGACACCAACATTCGCGAGCTGGTGCGGCAGGGAGTGCACATCTGGACCGATTGGCCGCTGGAGACCTATCGCAAAGCGACGGGGGAAGAGATCAGCCGCGACGCGTTTGAGGCGCGGATTATCGAGGATGCGGCCTTTGCGGAACGCTGGGGCGATTTGGGGCCGGTCTATGGCGCGCAGTGGGTGAACTGGCCGCGCTATGAGGCGGTGGGGGACGGGCTCTACCGGCGCGCCGAGAAGGGGCACAATCAGATCGCGGAACTGGTCGAGGGGATCAGGAATAATCCGGGATCGCGGCGGTTGCTTTTTACGGGATGGAATGTAGCTGAGGTGGCGCAGATGGCGTTGCCGCCTTGTCATATGACCTATCAGTTCCAGGTGGCCGACGGGAGGCTGAATGGTTTGCTGTTCCAGCGCAGTTGCGACCTGGGGCTGGGTTTTGCCTTCAATATCTTCGGGCTGTCGTTGATTACCCGGATGCTGGCGCAGCAGTGCGATCTGGAGCCGGGGGAAATCGTTTGGCAGGGCGGGGATGTGCATCTGTATCTGAACCACGCCGAACTGGTGGAGGAGCAGATCAGCAGGACGCCGGGGGGAGCGCCGAAACTACGGATAAAAAGGCGGCCGGAGAGCATTTTCGATTATCGGATCGAGGATTTCGAAGTGGTCGATTATACGCCGCAAAGTCACATTGCTGCGCCCGTCGCGGTTTGAATTAGCGAAGGAAATAGCGAGAAAACGGAACTCTTGCCTTTTGGGGGCGTTGTAATATAATAATTGCATTAAGCAATAATATTGCAATGGCGAAGAGGAGGCGGGATGGGCGACCGGAGCGGTTCGGGCGCTGGGAAGGCCGGAGAGGAGCGCGTGCCGCAGGCCGGACGCGGTCATTTGGACGCGTCCGAGCGCGAGCTGGCCGGCCAGGGGCGCAACCTGCCGCCCCTGCAGTTGCATGTGCCGGAGCCGCGCTACCGGCCTGGTGACGCCGCCGATTTCAGTGACCTGGAGATACCGGCGGCAGGTACGGCGCCGCGGCCCGATGAAGCGGCCGACCCGGGCACCATGCGGGACATGGCCTATGGACTGGTCCGCGTGCTGGATGACGAGGGGCAAGCGGTTGGCCCCTGGGACCCGAAACTGCCCGCAAAGACGCTGATCCGGATGCTCCGGGCGATGGCGCTGACGCGCGCTTTCGATGCGCGCATGTTCCGGGCGCAGCGGCAGGGCAAGACCAGCTTCTACATGAAATCGACAGGCGAGGAAGCTGTGTCGATCGCAGCGGCGGCGGCGCTGGCGAGCGATGACATGTGCTTTCCGAGCTATCGCCAGCAAGGGGTGCTGATCGCGCGCGGTTGGCCGCTGATCGACATGATGAACCAGATTTATTCGAACAAGGGCGACCGGCTGAAAGGCCGTCAGTTGCCGATCATGTATTCGGCGCGGGAGGCGAGCTTCTTTTCGATCTCCGGCAATCTGGCGACGCAATATCCGCAGGCGGTCGGCTGGGCGATGGCGAGCGCGGCGCGAGGGGACACGCGGATCGCGGCGACTTGGTGCGGGGAAGGTTCGACGGCCGAGGGCGATTTTCATTCGGCCTGCACCTTCGCCAGTGTCTATCGCGCGCCGGTGATATTGAATGTGGTCAATAATCAATGGGCTATAAGCAGCTTTTCAGGTTTTGCGGGAGCCGAGGCGACGACCTTCGCGGCGCGGGCGATCGGTTATGGCATCGCGGGGCTGCGCATCGACGGGAATGATGCGCTGGCGGTCTATGCGGCGACACGCTGGGCGGCGGATCGGGCGCGGGCGAATGGCGGGCCGACGCTGATCGAGCATTTCACCTATCGCGCCGAGGGGCACAGCACATCGGATGATCCCAGCGCCTACCGGTCGGCGGATGAAGGGAGTCACTGGCCGCTGGGCGACCCGATCGCGCGGTTGAAGCAGCATTGCATTGCGCTGGGCATCTGGGACGAGGAACGGCAGGCGGCGATGGACAAGGAGCTGGCCGAGCAGGTGCGCGACGCGGCGCGGGAGGCGGAGAAGAACGGGATTTTGGGCCATGGGCTCCATCATCCGATGGAGAGCATGTTCGAGGATGTGTTCGAGGAGATGCCCTGGCATTTGCGGGAACAGCAGCAGCAGATGCTGGATGAGGCGAAGGCGGCAGGGTTGTGAGGGGTTTTAGGCTCCGTCATCCCGGCGGAAGCTGGGACCTCTTGTCGATCTGCGAACCATCGCTTGGAGGCAGAGAGATGCCAGCTTACGTTGGCATGACGGACATTCAGAGGCGGGGGCTGGTTCCCGCTCTCCCAGCTGCGCTAGCCAGCGGGCTGGCAAGCTTCCTCTCCCCTGAAGGGGCAATAATGGGGGGCGCCCTGGCATGACCGAGGCAGCTACCGAAACCCGCCAGATGAGCATGATCCAGGCGATCAACAGCGCGCTGGACGTCATGATGGAGCGCGACCCCGAGGTGGTCGTGATGGGGGAGGATGTCGGCTTTTTTGGCGGTGTGTTTCGTGCGACCGCGGGGCTGCAGAAGAAATATGGCAAGAACCGGGTGTTCGACACGCCGATTACCGAAATCGGGATCATCGGCGTGGCGATTGGCATGGGTGCCTATGGGCTGCGGCCGGTGCCGGAGATACAGTTTGCCGACTATATCTACCCCGCGCTCGACCAGTTGGTGAGCGAAGCGGCGCGGCTGCGCTACCGGTCGGCGGGGGAGTTTATCTCGCCGATGACGGTGCGCTCGCCCTTCGGCGGGGGTATCTTTGGCGGGCAGACGCATAGCCAGTCGCCCGAGGGGATATTCACCCATGTGTCGGGGGTGAAGACGGTCATTCCTTCGACGCCTTATGACGCAAAGGGGCTTTTGATCGCGGCGATCGAGGATAATGATCCGGTGATCTTCTTCGAGCCCAAGCGCATTTATAATGGGCCATTCGACGGCCATTATGACCGGCCGTCGAAAAGCTGGGCCGGGCATCCGGGCGCGATGGTGCCCGAAGGCTATTACCGGGTTCCGCTGGGGCGCGCGCGCACGGTGCGGGCGGGGGAGGCGCTGACCATCCTCTGCTACGGCACGATGGAGCATGTGGTCGAGAGTATGGTGATCGAGATGGGCGTGGATGCGGAGATCATCGACCTGCGCACGTTGGTGCCCTTGGATATCGAAGCCGTGGAGCGGTCGGTGAAGAAGACCGGGCGCTGCATGATCGTGCACGAAGCGACGCGGACAAGCGGTTATGGCGCGGAACTGTCCGCACTGGTGCAGGAGCGGTGCTTTTATCATCTGGAAGCGCCGGTCGAGCGGGTGACGGGGTTTGACACGCCCTATCCGCATAGCCTGGAATGGGCCTATTTTCCGGGGCCGGTGCGGATACGCGAAGCGATCAACAAGATCATGAGGGAGTAGGGCCTTCGTCTCCCCTTCCGTTCGTTTCGAGCGAAGTCGAGAAACGGAAAGGGCAGCCCTACGGGCGTCTCGACTTCGCTCGACACGAACGGAGTTTTTCCGATGCCGCTGTTCACGTTCAGGCTGCCCGATATTGGCGAAGGCATTTCCGAGGCGGAGATTGTCGGCTGGCATGTGAAGGTCGGCGACCGGGTCGAGGAAGACCAGCCGATCGCCGATATGATGACCGACAAGGCGACGGTGGAGATGGAAAGCCCGGTGGCCGGCGTCGTGAAGCGGCTGGCCGGAGAGGCGGGCGAGCAGGTCGCGATCGGGGCGATGCTGGTGGAGATCGAGGTTGAAGGGGAGAGCGAGAACGCGCCGCCTTCCCAAGCGGTTATCGAGGCTGAGGCGCCGGGAACGGGAGAGGTCGAAGCTGCTCCGCTGAATGGGATCATGTCATCCTCCGTTCGCCCTGAGGCCGTCGAAGGGCCTTCTGAAGAGGAAGAAGGGGGCATCGACAAGCTCGGCCCGAACGGGAACGGGGATGGGAACGGTCCTGACGGTTCAGGATCAGGGGCACGGGTGCTTGCCTCGCCTGCCGTTCGTGCGCGGGCGAAGGATTTGGGGATCGATCTGCGCCAGGTGAAAGCGAGCGGCGATCATATCCGGCATTCAGATCTGGACGCTTTCCTGCTCTATGGTGCGGGGCAGGGCTACCGGCCCGCGAACCCACGCGTGCGGCGGGCGGATGAGACGGTCAAGGTCATCGGCCTGCGTCGCCGGATCGCGGAAAATATGGCGGCGTCGAAGCGGCATATTCCGCATTTTTCCTATGTGGAGGAGATCGACGTCACCGAACTGGAGCGGGTGCGCGCGCAGTTAAATGGGGAACGGGGCGAGCGGCCGAAGCTGACCATGCTGCCGTTGCTGATCGTGGCGATTTGCCGCGCGCTGCCCGACTTTCCTATGCTGAACGCCCGTTATGATGATGAGGCGGGCGTGGTGACACGCTTTGGCGCGGTGCATCTTGGGATAGCGACGCAGACCGATGCCGGGTTGATGGTGCCGGTGATCCGGGACGCGCAGGACATGAATATCTGGCAGCTGGCAGCCGAGATAAGGCGGCTGGCGGAGGCTGCGCGATCGGGCAAGGCGAAAGCGGAGGAGCTTTCGGGGTCGACCTTGACGCTGACGTCTCTAGGGCCGCTGGGCGGGGTGGCGACGACGCCGGTGATCAACCGGCCGGAGGTGGCGATCATCGGGCCCAACCGGGTGGTCGAGCGGCCGGTGTTCCGGGGGCGGGAGGTGGTGCCTGCGAAGCTCATGAACCTTTCCATCAGTTGCGACCATCGGGTGGTGGATGGATGGGATGCGGCGAGCTTTGTTCAGGCGGTGAAGCGGTTGCTGGAGACGCCGGTTTTGTTGTTTGCGGATTAGGATTGGCGAGCAAATTTCGTCATGCCAGCGGAAGGGGGCATCTCGGTGGGGGGGGGGGGGCGCAATCTGGCCGGAAACCCCAGCTTGCGCTGGGTGACGCGCTTAACTAGCGCATCGTCGCGCGATAGCTCAGACGCGCGGTTTCGCCTGGAGAAAGGCGGGTCGGCATGGTCCAGCGGACATGAGTGATGTCTGCGGGCACAGCCCTGCGCGTGCCGCCGAGCGGGGTTGGAAGCCACAGCTCTTCAAGGCGGCCCCAACGTTGGCCGCCATCGACCGAGACCTGCATCGAAGGATCGGGCGCGGTGAGGAGGGTGCCTCGGGGAATGGGGTTGGTCAGGGCGATGCCTTGCACCGGTTCGCGACCTTCATTGCGCCAATTGACGACGAAGACGAGTTGGTCGCCCGGTTCAGCGCGGCTGGCGCTGGCGAGAATGCGGCGGGGGCGGCCGTTGATGTCGGTATGGACGCGTTCGACGAACATCTGTGTTTGCGTGCGCAGGTCTGGTTTTGCCACCGCCGCTGGGGCTGCCATCGCCCATGCTGCCATGCCGGCCAACGCCAAATTCCGCATCATCCCTGCTCAAGCCCCTTGCTGTTTGCCGGTGGGTTTAGGGGCCAAGCGGCGAAGATTTGGTTAATCAGCTGTTTGCTATGGCGCAAAGGGGTGGAATAATTTGACGCGCCGCAGCAGGCCGTACACAAATGCTGCAGGCGGCAGGATTTGATCATTCAGTGACACCCCATGACCAGCAGGAGATCAATCGGCGGCGCGACCGGCTGCTCGCTTCCATCGCGCTGACCACCGGAGTGGGGTTGATCCTCGCGCTGCCATTCGCCTTGCGGGAAGGGGCGGAGTTCTTCCTGCCGCTGACGGCTGCATTGGTGATCGCCATCGCGTTGGTGCCGTTCCTGGAATGGATGGAGCGGCGGCGGGTGCCTTCGGCATTGGCGGCGCTGATGGCGGTGGTCGCGTTCCTGTTGGTCGCCAATACCGCGCTGGTGCTGATCGTGGTGCCTGCGGCAGATTGGTTCCGCCTGCTGCCCGAGCGATTGCCCAAGATTCAGAACAACCTTGCCCCGCTGATCGACTTTTATTCGCAGCTCCAGCGGTTCGTGGATGAAACCGTGCAGATGCTGGCGACGGGGCCGGTGGCCGCCGCGCAGACGGCGGCTGTGGATGCGCCGCGATCGCTGCTGCAGTTTGCGGCGACCTCCGCGCCATCGGCGATCATCCAGATGGTGTTCGCGCTGCTCATCATCTATTTTTTCCTGGCTGGCTGGACGGGGCTGCGGCGGCGGACGATCAACAGCCGGGGCAGCTTCGACGGGGCTATGGCTGTCGCGCGGGTGATCCAGAATGTGGTCGATGCGACATCGGCCTATGTGCTGACCATCGCGACGATCAACCTCTGCCTGGGGCTGGCGGTGGCGCTGGCGTTATGGCTGATCGGCATGCCGTCGCCCTTGATGTGGGGCGGCATTGTCGCTCTGCTGAATTTCGTACCCTATTTCGGGCCGATGCTGGCGGCGGCGCTGCTGGCGCTGGGCGGGCTCATGGTATTTGACGATGTGTGGTGGGCGCTGCTGCCCGCCGCCACGCAGATCGGCTTTCACCTGGTGGAGGCCAATGTCATCACACCGATGGTGCTGGGACGGCGGCTGACGATGAATCCGCTGCTGATTCTTGTGTCGCTGACCTTTTGGGGATGGGTGTGGGGGACGCCGGGCGCGCTGCTGGGCGTGCCGTTGCTGATCATCATCCAGACCGTCGTGGCGGCTGCCGGAACCCCGGATATCGCGGGTTTCCTGTTCGAGCGCGGGACGCTCACGGTCGCTCTGCCACAAGAAAATGACGAGAAAGAAGAAAGTGGTGAAAGAGCCGGTTGACAGGTCCGGCGCACCCGCATAGATGCCCGCCCACACCGAACGCGGGTGTAGCTCAGTTGGTTAGAGCGCCGGCCTGTCACGCCGGAGGTCGCGGGTTCGAGCCCCGTCACTCGCGCCACTCTTTTGGAAGAGTGGATGGTCCTGAAGGACCGGATTTCTCAGAAATTTGATAGTCTTCATGCCAGCGCAAGCTGGCATCTTGTGAGGGTGCGCCGTGCGTTATCGCCTGAGATGCCAGCCTACGCTGGCATGACGTTGAGAACCGCTCAGCCACGCCGCCAGCGGCCGGTTTCCATCCAGGCGAGCAGGCGCTTCAGCGGCAGGACCCAGATCCAGATCAGACCGAGGAACAGATAGACCGGCACCTGCGCGATCATCGGCAGGCGGCCGATAAGGCCCGACAGGCTGCCGATCAGAACAGCCCAGAGCGCGATCAGCCCGAGGATGATGAACATGCCCACGGGCTTGCGCCAGCTGGGTTCGTAGGGGGCGGGCTGGCGGTTCACGCTTCGGGTCTTTCGATCAGTTCGATTTCGGTGAGGATGATGTCGAGCGGCAGGTCCCACGGGTCGGCGGGCAGCGCGTCATGCTCCTGCACCGACCAGGCGAGGCCGATGCGCAGTGCGTCCGGATAGCGCGCGAAGGTGCGGTCATAATAGCCGCCGCCTTGTCCCAGGCGATTCATCGCGCGGTCGAAGCCGAGCAGCGGGGCGATGATGACGTCGGGCGTTACCGCCGGGCCGCTGGGTTCGGGATGGTGAGTGCCGTAGAGGCCGGGGAAGAGCTGGTCCTCCGGCGTCCAGGTCAGGAAGTCCATGCTGCCCAGGCGGTCGATGACGCGGGGGAGGGCGAGGGTCTTGCCCATGGCTGCGAGTTGCGGGGCGAGGCGCTGGGCGGGGGCTTCATCGTCCAGCCCCATGTAGAGCGCGACGGTTTGGGCACCTGTAAGGCGGCGGGCGAGGGGCGAGGGGATGGCCTTGAACGCCAGGCGGTGGGCGAGCGGGTCGAGCGAGGTGAGAAAGGCGCGGCGGCGCTCGCGGGCGAGGGTGCGCAGGGTGGTCTTGCCGGGATCGTCGCTCATGAGGCGCATTTAGACCCGAGGGCGAGGACTGGAAACCCGTTTCTCGACCCTTCGATAAACTCAGCACAGGCTCCGCTCGAAACGAACGGAGGTGGGAGCGGGTGGCCGCGGAGAAGGGTGACGGGACCGCCTCGGCCGTTTGCTGGAATATCCTCTGACGCCTCAACGTCAGGTGGGAACCATGTAGATCGGGCCTGGACCCGCCCAGGGACAGCCCCCGTGGATGTGATTATCGCCTCAGGGATGTTCGCTAAAGCTCGTACCAGGCAGTACCCGTCGCTTCTTATCTAGGCGTCCGGCCCCTGCGCGGCAAGCCTGTCGCTGAGCTTTTCTATGCGGGCGGCGAGCGCCTCGACGGCGCGGGCGGCGGCTTCGTCCTCATCGTCAAGGGCGAGTTGTTGCTGGCGCCCGATCGCCTCACGCTTCAGGTCGTTGAGTTCGTCGGCGAGGAACAGCGCGGCGAAGAGGAGGGTGCGCACTTCGGTAAGGCCGGGCGTGTTCTGCTGGGCGAGGCGGGCCTTGCGCTCGATCAGGCTGGCGAGATGAGCGAGATGGGCCTCTTCGCCGTCGCGGCAGCGGAGGGGATAATGGCGTCCGGCGATCTGGAGCGTGGTTTCAGCCATGCGCCTGTCCCTTCAGGTCGGCGATGAGTTCGTCCAGTGAACGGAGCGCGGCGCGGGCGGCGGCGGGGTCGATGCCGGGGGAGGAAAGAGGGGAGGGGCTCGCGGAAACGAGGCCGTCCACATCTTGTTCGAGCCGGCTGATCGCGCGCTCCAGCGTGCCGATCGCCTGCATCATGCGGTTGCTTGCCATAGACCCACGCATAAACAAAGTTTTCGCCTTGCAAAAGCCGTCATTGGACGGCTTGGCGCAGCCTGAGGGCCTGCCATGGTTGACGCCTTGGGTGCAACGCGACAAAGGGGACCCGATTTCGATTCGCCGGCTCAGCAGGGGGCCGCTTTGCAGCAGGAAAGACGCCAGCCTAAGATGACCGTTTCCGAAAAGTCGCTCGCCAGCGCCATCAGGGCGCTTTCCATGGACGCAGTGCAGGCGGCGAACAGCGGCCATCCGGGCATGCCGATGGGCATGGCGGACGTCGCGACGGTGCTGTTCAAGGACTATGTGAAGTTCGACGCGAGCCAGCCTAAATGGGCCGATCGCGACCGTTTCGTGCTGTCCGCCGGTCACGGGTCGATGCTGATCTACAGCCTGCTGCACCTCACCGGCTATGCGCGTCCGACGATCGAGGATATCCGTAATTTCCGCCAGCTGGGCAGCCCCTGCGCCGGACACCCTGAAAATTTCGAGCTGGCGGGCGTCGAGGCGACCACCGGGCCGCTGGGTTCGGGCCTGGCCACCGCGGTGGGCATGGCGATTGCCGAGCGTCACCTGAACGCCAGCTTTGGCGACGATCTGGTCGATCACCGCACATGGGTGATCGCGGGCGACGGATGCCTGATGGAAGGCATCAACCATGAGGCGATCGGCCTTGCTGGCCACCTGAACCTTGGCCGCTTGATCGTGCTGTGGGACGATAACAAGATCACCATCGATGGATCGGTCGATCTGTCGAGCAGCGAGGATGTCCGCGCGCGCTATGCCGCGACCGGCTGGCATGTCGTGTCGTGCGACGGTCATGACGTCGCCGATGTGCGACGCGCTATCGATGAGGCGCTGGCTGATCCGCGCCCGTCGCTGGTCGCCTGCGCCACCAAGATTGGCTATGGCGCGCCCAACAAGGCGGGCACTTCGGGCGTTCACGGTTCGGCGCTGGGCGAGGCGGAAGTCGCGGCCGCGCGCGAATTTCTGGGCTGGGCCGCTGAGCCTTTCGTCATCCCCGAGGATATTGCCGCCGAATGGCGCCGCATCGGTGCGCGTGGCGCGGAAGTTCGTACGGCGTGGGAAGGCCGTCGGGCAAACAATGGCCAGAAGGCCGAGTTTGAGCGCCGCATGGCGGGCGAGCTGCCCGCTGACTTCTCGCTGTCCAACTATATCGACACGCTGATCGCCAATCCGCAGAAGGTCGCGACCCGCAAGGCGAGCGAACTGGCGCTGGGCGCGATCAACGACCTGCTGCCCGAAACGCTGGGCGGTTCGGCGGACCTTACCGGCTCCAACAACACCAAGACCAAGAGCACCGGCCCGCTCACAAAGGACGATTATTCCGGCCGCTATGTCTATTATGGCATTCGCGAGTTCGGCATGGCCTGCGCCATGAACGGCATGGCGCTGCATGGCGGCGTCATCCCCTATGGCGGCACTTTCCTGGTCTTTTCCGACTATATGCGGGGCGGCATCCGCCTTGCGGCTCTCCAGCAGACCCGCGCCATCCATGTGCTGACGCATGATTCCATCGGCCTTGGCGAAGATGGCCCGACCCACCAGCCGATCGAACATGTTATGTCGCTGCGCATGATCCCGAACCTCGACGTCTATCGTCCGGCCGACATTGTCGAGACGGCGGAGTGCTGGGAACTGGCGCTCAAGGACAAGGAGGGTCCTTCGGTGCTGGCTTTGACCCGCCAGAATCTGGCCCAGTTGCGCACTGAGAAGACGAGCGAGAATCTGTGCGCCAAGGGCGCCTATCGCCTGCGCGCCGCCAGTGCGGATCGCAAGGTGGTGTTGATCGCCACCGGTTCCGAGGTCGAGATTGCCGTGGCGACCGCCGATATGCTGGAACAGCAGGGTATCGGCGCGGATGTCGTTTCCATGCCGAGCTGGGCGCATTTCGATGCGCAGCCGCAGGCGTATAAGGAGGATCTCCTTCCCCACCATGTGCTGCGCGTTTCTATTGAGGCGGGCACGACCTTTGGCTGGGAACGCTATGTCGGCATTGCTGGCCTGCGTTTCGGCATCGACACCTTCGGTGCTTCGGCACCGGCAGAAGCGCTTTATGAGCATTTCGGCCTGACGGCCGCGAAGATCGCGCCGCAGGTTGCGGCCGCTCTGGATCATTAAGAATAATTTACCCAATCAGGAGGCTAGTGCAGTGGCAACGAAGGTAGCAATTAACGGTTTCGGACGTATCGGCCGCCTGGTGGCGCGCGCCATTTTGGAGCGCAACGACCATGATCTGGAGCTGGTGAGCATCAACGACCTGGGCGATGCCAAGGCGAACGCCCTGCTGTTCAAGCGCGACAGCGTCCATGGTCCTTTCGCCGGTGAGGTGAAGGTCGATGGCGACGCGATCGTCATCAACGGCAAGCGCATCGCCGTCACCGCCGAACGTGATCCCGCCAAGCTGCCGCACGCGGCGCAGGGCGTCGAAATCGCGCTGGAGTGCACCGGCTTCTTCGCCGACCGTGAATCGGCGTCGAAGCATCTGGAAGCTGGCGCCAAGCGCGTTGTCATCTCGGCGCCGGCCAAGGGCGTGGACAAGACGGTCGTGTTCGGCGTCAACCATGAGACGCTGACCGCCGACGACATCGTCATTTCCAACGCTTCGTGCACCACCAACTGCCTGGCGCCGCTCGCCAAGGTGCTGAACGACAGCATCGGCATCGAGCGTGGCCTGATGACCACGATCCACAGCTACACCAACGACCAGAAGATCCTCGACCAGATCCACAGCGACGCCCGCCGTTCGCGCGCGGCCGCCATGTCGATGATCCCGACTACCACCGGCGCGGCCCGTGCGGTCGGCGAAGTGCTGCCTGAACTGAAGGGCAAGCTCGATGGTTCGGCGATCCGCGTGCCGACCCCGAACGTCTCGGTCGTCGATCTGACCTTCACGCCCAAGCGCGACACCAGCGTCGAGGAAGTGAACAAGCTGCTGAAGGCCGCTTCGGAAGCCGGTCCGCTGAAGGGCGTTCTGGCCTATACCGACGAGCCGCTGGTTTCGATCGACTTCAACGGCGATCCGGCCAGTTCGACCGTCGATAGCCTGGAAACGGCCGTGATCGACGGCAAGCTGGTGCGCGTGCTCAGCTGGTACGACAATGAATGGGGCTTCTCCAACCGCATGGTCGACACGACCGGCGTGGTTGCGGGTCTGCTGTAAGAGAAAAGGGGCGGGCATTGGCTCGCCCCTTTTTCGTCATCCCAGCGCAAGCTGGGATCTCGTTTTATACTTATGTCCCGCCCGACGCATGAGATCCCAGCTTGCGCTGGGATGACGGGAGGGGTGGCTGGGAGCATCATGGTGGCCAAACCCTTCAAGACGCTTGACGATATGGGCGACATCAGCGGCAAGTGCGTGCTGGTGCGCGAAGATTTGAACGTGCCGATGCAGGATGGATCGGTAAGCGACGACACCCGCTTGCGCGCGGCGATGCCCACGATCCTGGAACTGGCGGATCGTGGCGCCAAGGTGCTGATCCTCGCGCATTTCGGTCGTCCCAAGGGACAGAAGAATCCGGAATATTCGCTGTCCAAGATCACCCGCCCGCTGACGGCGGTGCTGGGCCGCGACGTGCAGTTCATTCCCGACTGCTGCGGGCAAGCTGCGGTGGACGGTATCGCGGTGATGCGGCCGGGTGATATTTCGATCCTGGAAAATACCCGCTTCCATCCCGGCGAGGAGAAGAATGACCCGGCGCTGGCGGAAGCCATGGCGGCGATCGGCGATTTCTATGTGAACGATGCTTTTTCCGCAGCGCACCGTGCCCATGCCTCGACCGAGGGGCTGGCGCACAAGCTGCCTGCTTTTGCGGGCCGTTCGATGGAAAAGGAGCTGGACGCGCTACAGGCGGCGCTCGGCGAGCCGGTGAAGCCGGTCGCGGCGGTGGTCGGCGGAGCGAAGGTTTCGACCAAGCTCGATGTGCTCAACAATCTGGTCGCAAAGGTCGATCATCTGATCATCGGTGGCGGCATGGCCAATACCTTTCTCCACGCACGCGGCGTCGATGTCGGTAAGTCGCTGTGCGAGAAGGATCTGGCAAACACGGCCGAGGCGATTTTCGACGCGGCCGAAGCTGCGGGGTGCACCATTCACCTGCCCTATGACGTGGTGGTCGCGAAGGAGTTCGCGGCGAACCCGCCGTCAGTGCGGACCTGCAACGTGCATGAGGTCGCGGCTGACGAGATGATCCTGGACGTAGGGCCTGCGGCTGTCGAAGCGCTGGGCGATGCGCTCAAGAACTGCCGCACGCTGGTGTGGAACGGGCCGCTTGGCGCGTTCGAGATTGCTCCGTTCGACAAGGCGACGGTGGCGTTGGCAAAGACGGCGGCGGCGCTCACCAAAGAAGGCGGCCTGACGTCGGTGGCTGGCGGCGGCGATACTGTCGCGGCGCTCAATCATGCGGGCGTTGCGGGCGACTTTACCTTTGTATCGACCGCAGGCGGCGCTTTCCTCGAATGGATGGAAGGCAAGGACCTGCCCGGGGTCAGCGCATTGATGGTGTGAACTTCGGGGCCGCCGTCCATATGGATGGCGGCCTTCTTCATTTTTTAGAAGCCGCCGATGGGGTGGCGCAACCCTACAGAGAAGGTATGTGCAGATGCTGGATCAAGATATGAAGAACAAGATTGCGGCCGGCAACGGATTCATCGCCGCGCTCGACCAGAGCGGCGGATCGACGCCCAAGGCGCTGAAGGGCTATGGCATCGAAGAGGGCGCCTGGACCAATGACGAGGAGATGTTCGGCCTGATCCACGACATGCGGAGCCGCATCATCACTTCGCCCTGCTTCACCGGTGAAAAGGTGATCGGCGCGATCCTGTTCGAGCGGACGATGGATGGCGAAGCGGGCGGCAAGTCGGTGCCGCAGGCACTGATCGAGCGTGGCGTGGTGCCCTTCATCAAGATCGACAAGGGCCTGGAGGACGAGGCGAACGGCGTGCAGCTGATGAAGCCGATGCCGGAACTGGACGGTCTGCTGAAGCGCGCCAAGGCGCTGGGCGTGTTCGGGACCAAGGAGCGTTCGGTTATCAATCTCGCCAACCGCGAGGGCATTGCCGCCGTCGTGAAGCAGCAGTTCGAAGTCGGGCAGCAGGTTCTTGCTGCCGGGCTGGTGCCGATGATCGAACCCGAAGTGAACATCAAGAGCCCCGAACGGGCCGATGCCGACCAGATCCTGCTGGAGGAACTGGTGAAGGCGCTCGATGCGCTGCCGGGCGACGACAAGGTGATGCTGAAGCTGTCGCTGCCGACCAAGCCCGGCCTGTTCGAACCGCTGGTCGATCATCCGCGGGTGCTGCGCGTCGTGGCGCTGTCGGGCGGTTTCTCGCGCGCGGAAGCCTGTGTCGAGCTGGCCAAGAACCGGGGCATCATCGCCAGCTTCAGCCGCGCGCTGCTGAACGATCTGCGCCACCAGATGAGCGATGACGAATTCAACGGCTCGCTGGGACAGGCGATCGACGAAATCTACACCGCCTCGACCAACAAGGCGGCGTGACCGGGCGATGACGGCGGCAAGAAGCAGTTCCGGAGCCGCCGTCATCCGCCTTTCGGGGCGCGGCATTGCGACGATGCGGGCGGTGAACGCGCTGTTCGCCGACGTTTTCGACGATGCTGGCTCCTATGCCGCTCTGCCGCCGTCCGATGCCTATCTGGCTGACCTGCTGGACGATCCCCGCTTCATCGCGCTGGCGGCTCTGGAAGGGGAGAGGGTCGTCGGTGCGCTGGCCGCCTATGAGCTGCGTAAGTTCGAGCAGCAGCGCAGCGAGATCTATATTTACGACCTTGCCGTGGCGGCCGACCGGCGGCGGCAGGGAATCGCGACGGCGCTAATCGATGCCCTGCGGCCCGTCGCTGTCGACGCAGGCGCGTGGGTCGTTTATGTACAGGCTGACCTGGAGGATGAACCGGCGGTCGCGCTATACACGAAGTTGGGCAAGCGCGAGGATGTGCTGCATTTCGACATAGCACCGCGGGCCTAGCCGATCATCGCCCTGAGCGTCCGCGCATCTTCGATGGCGTCGGCATTGATGTCATTGTTGAAATAGGCCCAGACGGTGCGCCTTTGGCGGGCTTGTTCCTTCATCCAGTCCGCCCAATCGCGCAGCTGGGCTTCCGGATAACGGCCCCAATATTTGCCTTGGCCGCCGTGAAAGCGGACATAAGCGGCGGGACCAGTGGCCAAGCGCGGACTGACGGAACCTGGCATGTCATGGACGCAAAAGCTGGCGCCGTGGCGATCGAGCAACTGATAGACGCTGTCTGCATACCAGCTTGGATGGCGAAATTCGAAGACCGGGACGATGTCGCGCGGCTGAAGGACGAGGAAGCTTTCCAAGCGGTCGAGGTTGAGCGCTAGGGTCGGCGGCAGCTGGTAGAGGATAGGGCCGAGCGTGGGGCCGAAATGGTGGAAGGCCGCCACCATCCGCTCCATCGGCTCCTCGCAATGTGTGAGCTTTAGTGCCTGGGTGAGGTAGCGGTTGGCTTTGACGGCATAGCAAAAGCCGGGTGGGGCCTGATCGCGCCAGGCTTCGACAGTCGGGGGTTTGGGCAGGCGGTAGAAGCTGTTGTTGATTTCCACCGTATCGAAATGTTCGGCGTAAAAAGCGAACCAGCGCTTTACGGGAAGCTTTTCAGGATAGAAGCGGCCGCGCCAGTGGCGATAATTCCATCCTGAGCAGCCGATCCTGATCATGGCGGGACAAGCCGCAGGGCGCAGGGCCGGTTCCATACTTTTCCTCGGGCGCGGAAAAGCGCTAAGGCAGCGGCATGACCGACTTCACTGATGATGAACTGCGCCTCGACCCAAGCTTTGCGGATAAATTCGAACGGGGTTTCAGGCCGCCGTGCCAGCTTTATCTGATTTCTCCTCCCGCAATCGACGACGGTTTCACCGCGCGGCTGGCGCAGGCATTTGATGGCGGGGAGGTCGCGGCCTTTCAGTTGCGGCTGAAGGGCATCGACGAAGACGCCATCGCGCGCGCGGCCGAGCCGGTGCAGAAGTTGTGCGCGGAGCGAGATGTGGCGTTCATCATCAACGACAGCGTCGCGCTCGCCCAGCGGCTGGGGGCGGACGGCGTGCATCTGGGGCAAAGCGATGGCGATCCGCGTGAGGCGCGCAAGCTGTTGGGTCCGCGAGTGCAGATCGGAGTGACCTGCCATGACAGCCGCCATCTGGCGATGGAAGCTGGGGAGGCGGGAGCGGACTATGTGGCCTTTGGGGCTTTTTATCCGACGACGACCAAAGAGACGCTGCATCGGCCTGAACCGTCGATCCTGAGTTGGTGGACCACCTTGTTCGAACTGCCCTGCGTGGCGATTGGCGGGATTACGGCCGAGAATGCGGCCCCCCTGGTGGCTGCTGGGGCGGATTTTCTGGCGGTGAGCAGCGCGGTGTGGGGACATGCTGACGGGCCGGAGGCGGGGGTTCGGGCTTTTGCAGGGATTCTTGGCGCGAGCTGAACCGCACTGCATCGTTTCCCGCCTGCGCTCGAATAAACGGGGCGGGTGGGCCAAAGGCAGCTTTCCCAGCCGTCGCGCGTTTTCTCCCTCACAATCGGGAGAGTATCGCCTTGAAAAACCATCTGCTGATCTTCGCGCTGCTGTGCACGGCCTGCAAAGTTTCCGTTACAGACGCCGATGAGAGCCGCCGTGCGCCCTCAGGCACTGAGCAGAGCGGGGGGCAAAGCGCGGCAGCGGCGCAGCCTGCAGCCGATCCTTTCGCCTTCGCCATCGTGCCTGAGCCGACCGGCGCGCCCGCCCGCGCGGACTCGATATTGCAGGCGCAGGTGGCGCTCGACCGAGCGGGTTTTTCGCCGGGCGTGCTGGACGGGAAGGAAGGCATGTCCTTCACAGCAGCGCTCCTGGGGTTTCAGGAGGCGAAGGGACTTCCCGAAACAGGGAAATATGACGAAGCTACCGCTAAGGCGCTGATGGGCGACCGCCCGCCGCCTGCGACCTGGCTGGTGAAGATACCCGAGGGCTTCGCGCGGGGGCCGTTTTCCAATGTCCCCAAGGATCTGGGTGAGCAGGCGAAGCTACCAGCGCTTGGCTACCGCAACCTCATCGAAAAGCTTGCCGAACGGTTCCATACGAAGCCGGAGGTGCTGGTAGCGCTCAACTCGCCGAGTACGAAGCTGGGGCCGGGCGCGACCATGCGCGTGCCTGCGGTTGGTAATCAGCCGGTCGCCAGGATCGAAGGGGACGAACGCGGTTGGGGCAACACGCTCGCCAGCCTGGCGGTCGCCAAGGACCAGCCGCAGGCCGATCATATCGTGGTCGATAAGAGCGATGGGGTGCTGCGGGTGTTCGACGCGCAAAATGGTTTGATCGCGCAATTCCCCGCGACGATGGGGTCAGAACATGATCCGCTGCCGATTGGGACATGGGAGATCAAGGGGATAAGCCGCAATCCGGACTTCCATTATAATCCCGACCTGTTCTGGGATGCCGATGCAAAGGACCAGAAAGCGGTGCTGAAGCCCGGCCCCAATGGCCCGGTCGGCGTTGTCTGGATCGACCTGTCCAAGCAGCATTATGGCATCCACGGCACCCCAGAACCGCAGACCATCGGCCGGACGGAAAGCCATGGCTGCATCCGCTTGACCAATTGGGACGCTGCACGGCTGGCTCAGATGGTGAAGAGCGGGGTTAAGGCAGTGTTCCAGGCATGAGGCGGCCGGGCCGGCGGGGGTGGGCGGGAATTGCGCTCGCCATCCTGCTGCTGGTCCTGTTCCTGAAAATGTGCGTGCGGATCCTACCTGGCGATGGGCCGCGGCGACAGAATTTCGAACGGCCCGCTGCCGCCGAGACGGGGCCCTTGCTCATCCCCGTCGAAGGCGTGCCGCCAAGTGCGCTGACGGACACATTCACCCAATCGCGCGCTGGCGGAGCGCGGCCGCATGACGCGATCGACATCATGGCGGCGCGGGGCAGGGCTGTGCTGGCGGTGGCTGACGGGCGGATCGAGAAGCTTTTTTCGAGCGAGGAGGGTGGGCTGACCATCTATCAGCGATCCCGCAATGGAAAGCGCATCTATTATTATGCGCATCTCGACGCTTATGTGCCGGGCCTGGCCGAGGGGCAAGGGGTGCGGCGCGGGCAGAAGATCGCAACCGTAGGCAGTAGCGGCAATGCCAATCCCGTCGCCCCTCACCTGCATTTCGCGGTGCATGACATGGCGCCAGGGGAGCCATGGTACGGCGGCCGAGCGATCAATCCCTATCCGCTGCTAGCGCGGCCGCTCCGATGAGCCTACTTGCCCTTCGCCACGGCACGATGTAGAGGCGCCAACCGGCTCTTTTCACCTTCAGACATATAGGCAGGCTCTTCCCATGAAGATCAGCGGCGTCGAGATTCGTCCCGGCAACAACATCGAATATGACGGAAGCCTGTGGCGCGCCGTCAAGATCCAGCACACGCAGCCCGGCAAGGGCGGCGCCTATATGCAGGTGGAACTCAAGAACCTGATCGACGGGCGCAAGAACAATGTGCGCTTTCGGTCGGCCGAGACGGTCGAGCGCATCCGCCTCGACACCAAGGACTTTCAATATCTCTATGCCGAGGGCGACATGCTCGTCTTCATGGATACCGAGACCTATGAGCAGATCAACCTGCCACAGGATCTAGTGGGAGAGGCTTCGGCGTTCCTGCAGGACGGCATGATGGTCATGCTGGAAATGTATGAGGAACGTCCCATCAGCGTGCAGTTGCCCGAAACGGTCGAGGCGACCGTGGTCGAAGCTGATGCCGTGGTGAAGGGGCAGACCGCTTCGGCGAGCTATAAGCCGGCGATCCTGGACAATGGCGTGCGCGTCATGGTGCCGCCGCACATCGTCACGGGAACCCGTATTGTCGTTGACGTTTATGAGCGGGAATATGTGAAGCGGGCGGACTGATCCGACATTCACCCCTTCCGTCTGCGGGAGGGGAAGGGGGTGGCTGGCGAGCGTAGCGAGCTTCGGACCCCTCATTTATTTGCGCCGCTTGCGCGGCAACCCACCCCGGCCTCTCCCGCATGCGGGAGGGGGGAGAAAAGAAAATGGTCAGCCATTCCGGCCTTCTCACCGTCATGGAGCGCGCCGTCCGCAAGGCGGGCTCCAAGCTGCGCCGTGACTTCGGCGAAGTGGAGCATCTGCAGGTTTCCCGCAAGGGACCGGCGGACTTCGTGTCCAAGGCGGACAAGCAGTGCGAGCAGACACTGGTCGAGGAACTGCGCAAGGCACGCCCGGACTGGGGCTTCCTGCTGGAAGAAGGGGGCGTCATCGAGGGCGATCCCAACAAGCCCCGATGGATCATCGATCCGCTGGATGGAACGACCAATTTCCTGCACGGCATTCCGCACTTCGCGATCTCGATCGCCGTGGAAGAGCCGCTTTATGGTGGCAAAAAGGAAATCACCACCGGCCTCGTCTATCAGCCTGTCACCGATGAAAGCTATTGGGCGGAAAAGAGCCGGGGCGCGTGGCGGCACGACCAGCGGCTGCGTGTGTCGGCGCGTCGCGATCTGGGCGAGTGCCTGATCGCAACGGGTATCCCGTTCATGGGGCATGGCGACTTTGCGCAATGGACGCGCGTGTTCGGCGCGGTGGGCCCTTCCGTTGCGGGCATCCGCCGCTTCGGCGCTGCGACGCTGGACCTCGCCCATGTCGCCTCTGGGCGCTATGACGGCTTTTGGGAAAGCGGGCTCCAGCCCTGGGACGTTGCCGCGGGCATTTTGCTGGTGCGCGAGGCGGGCGGTTTCGTCACTGACTTCCGGGGTGGCGACCAGCCGATCGAACGCCGGGAAATCATTGCTGGCAATGATGCGATCCACAGCAAGCTGCACAAGCTCGTCGCCGGGGCGCTGCGCTGACGCGCAATTGTCGCCTTGTTCAAATGCGGGCTATTTGCGAATCATTCTCACGCCTTGTGGGCCTTGCTTCGCCTAGGCAGCGGGCCTAAAGCGCGCCCATATTCATTTTCGCCCAGGGGATTCCGTTGGTCGATCTAGCCCAATATCTGCCGATCCTGATTTTCCTAGGGATCGCATTGCTGCTTTCTGCGGCATTTGTGTTCCTGCCGATGCTGGTTGGCCGCCTGACCGGAGCGCATAAGCCCGACCCGGCCAAGCTGTCGGAATATGAGTGCGGCTTTCCCGCGTTCGAGGAGCCGCGCAGCCAGTTCGACGTGCGCTTCTACCTGGTCGCGATCCTGTTCATCATCTTCGACCTGGAAGCGGCATTCCTCTTCCCCTGGGCTGTCAGCCTCGACCAGATCGGCTGGGCTGGCTGGACGACGATGATGATCTTCATAGCGGAGCTGGTGCTCGGCCTCGTCTATGCGTGGAAGAAGGGAGCCCTCGATTGGGAGTAGAACTTGACCGTCCCGTCCCCGGCACCTTGCCGCCGGCGGGAACGCAGCCCGACCAGCATTTCTTCAACGCGCTGAACAGTGAGGTCAGTGACAAGGGTTTCCTCGTCACATCGACCGAGGATTTGTTCCAGTGGGCACGCACGGGTTCGCTGTGGTGGATGACCTTTGGCCTTGCCTGTTGTGCGGTGGAGATGATCCACGCCAACATGCCGCGTTATGACATGGAGCGGTTTGGCGCCGCGCCGCGTGCGTCCCCGCGTCAGTCGGACGTGATGATCGTCGCGGGCACGCTCTGCAACAAGATGGCTCCGGCGTTGCGCAAGGTTTACGACCAGATGTCGGAACCGAAATATGTGATTTCCATGGGGTCCTGCGCCAATGGCGGCGGCTATTATCACTACAGCTATTCTGTCGTGCGTGGCTGCGACCGGATCGTGCCGGTGGACATCTATGTGCCCGGCTGCCCGCCGACTGCCGAAGCGCTGCTCTATGGCGTGATGCAGTTGCAGCGGAAGATCCGGCGGATCGGGACGATTGAGCGCTGATATGGGTCATTCTGCACCGAAGATCGTGAACCCTGAGGGGATCGCGGACGAAATCGCTGGGCTGCTGGGTTCGATGCTGATCGAGGCAGTCGATCATGCGGACGAACTGAGCTACACCGTCGTGCGCGAGCGCCTGGCTGATGCCATGGAAGTGCTGCGCGCGCAGGGGCAGTATCAGCAACTGATGGAGATTGCCGGGGTCGATTATCCCGAGCGGCCTGAGCGGTTCGAGGTCTGCTATCATCTGCTGAGCGTCACGCGGAACCACCGTATCCGCGTCAAAGTCTCTACCGACGAGGACAAGCCCGTTCCCACCGTAACGCACATCTGGCCGGTCGCGGGCTGGCTGGAGCGCGAGGTGTTCGACATGTATGGCGTCATCTTCGATGGTAATACCGACCTGCGCCGGATCCTCACGGACTATGGCTTCAAGGGCCATCCGCAGCGCAAGGACTTCCCGCTGACCGGTTATGTCGAGATGTGGTATAGTGAGGAAGACAAGCGGGTCGTTTACAAGCCTGTCCGCCTCGCGCAGGACTTCCGCAGCTTCGATTTCATGAGCCCATGGGAAGGCGCGCAATATGTGCTGCCCGGCGACGAGAAGGCGGGGCAAGCGCCTGGAGCGCCGACGCCGGCCGCTGCTCCCGCGCCGCCGCCTGCCGCGCCCAAGGGCGATCCTGCTGCTGCGACGCCGAAGGTGACGGAGAAGAAGGAAGACACCGGCGCTGGCGAACCGGCGAATAAGGAAGCCGCGAAGGCGACCGCGGAAAAGCCGCTAGCCGATGACGCGCAGACCACGCCTGTGCGCCGCTCGCGCACTGCGAAGGCCGAAACGGGTGAAGCGGACGCGGCCAAGCCGAAGCGTACGCGCAAGCCGAAAACTCCCGAGGGTGAAGCCTGATGGCCCATTATCTCGACGAACTCGAGCATAAGATCAGCGCGGACGATCCGACGCTGGGCGATACCGAGATCCAGAACTACACGATCAACTTCGGCCCGCAGCATCCAGCGGCGCATGGCGTGCTGCGTCTGGTCATGGAGCTGGACGGCGAGATCGTCGAGCGCTGCGACCCGCATGTCGGGCTGCTGCATCGCGGCACCGAGAAGCTGATCGAGTACAAGACCTATCTCCAGGCGCTGCCCTATTTCGACCGGCTGGATTATTGCTCGCCGCTCGGCATGGAGCATAGCTATGTGCTGGCGATCGAGAAGCTGCTAAACCTGGAAGTGCCGCTGCGCGCGCAATATCTGCGCGTGTTCTTCGCGGAGCTGACCCGCATCTGCAACCATATGCTGAACCTGGGTTCGCACGTCATGGACGTCGGCGCGATGACGCCGAACCTTTGGCTGTTCGAAATCCGTGAGGATTGCCTCAATTTCTTCGAGCGCGCTTCGGGCGCGCGTATGCACTCGGCCTATTTCCGGCCGGGCGGCGTGCATCAGGATGTGCCGCTCAAGTTGCTGACCGATATCGCGGATTGGCTCGATACGCGTTTGCCGCGCCTGTTCGAGGATGCGATCAGCCTTGTCGCGGACAACCGCATCTTCAAGCAGCGCAATGTCGATATCGCGGTCTGCTCGAAGGAAGATGCGCTGAAATGGGGCTTTTCTGGCCCGATGATCCGCGGTTCGGGCATCCCGTGGGACATTCGCAAGTCGCAGCCCTACGATGTCTATGATCGCATGGACTTCGACATTCCCGTCGGCACGAATTTCGACTGCTACGACCGCTTCATGGTGCGCGTCGAGGAGGTCCGCCAGTCCGCGCGGATTATGAAGCAGTGCCTCAACGAAATGCCGGAAGGGCCGATCGCCAGCTTCGACCGCAAGGTGGTGCCGCCCAAGCGCGGCGAGATGAAGCGATCGATGGAAGCGCTGATCCACCATTTCAAGCTCTACACCGAGGGCTTCCATGTTCCGGCGGGCGAGGTCTATGTGGCGACCGAAAGCCCCAAGGGCGAGTTCGGCGTCTATCTGGTCGCGGACGGCTCCAACAAGCCCTATCGCTGCAAGATCCGGCCGACCGCTTTCTCGCACCTGCAGGCGATGGACTTCATGATGAAGGGCCACATGCTGGCCGATACCACCGCTGTCCTGGGCGCCATGGACATCGTGTTTGGAGAATGTGACCGCTAATGGCTGACGCAGTTCATATCCCGGACGAGGCCGAGACCCGTGCGCGCTGGGGCGCGTTTGCGTGGACGGCCGAGAATGCCGAGCAAGCGAAGAAGGTCATTGCCCGCTATCCTGCAGGTCGTCAGCAGTCGGCGGTGATGCCCCTCCTCGACCTGGCCCAGCGTCAGGTGGGTGCGGAAACGCAGACCCAGGGCTGGCTGCCGGTGCCGGTGATGGAATATATCGCCGACCAGCTCGAAATGCCGTACATGCGCGTTTACGAGGTCGCGACCTTCTACACCATGTACAACCTTGCGCCGGTCGGCCGCTATCATGTGCAGGTCTGCGGCACGACGCCCTGCATGCTTCGCGGCTCGGACGATGTGTTTTCGGCTTGCAAGAACAAGGGGCTGGTGAAGGGCGGTACGACGCCCGACGGCTTGTTCACCTTAACCGAGGTCGAGTGTCTGGGGGCCTGCGCCAACGCGCCGATGGTCCAGATCAACGACGATAATTTCGAAGACCTGACCTATGACGGCATGAGCGCGATCCTCGACGATCTCGCCGCTGGCAAGCAGCCCAAGATCGGGCCGCAGATCGATCGTCAGACGAGCTGCCCCGAGGGCGGTCCGACCACGCTCAAGGAAATGGTCGGCGAGAATCATGATTATCGGGGCCAATGGAATCTGGAGGCGCGGGCATGAGCGACGTGATTGCGCCTCTCAGCGACAAGGATCGCATCTTCACCAACGTCTATGGCTTCCAGGATTGGGGTATCGACGCGGCGATCAAGCGCGGCGATTGGGATAATACCAAGAAGCTGCTGGAAATCGGCCAGGACGAAATCATCGAGCGCATCAAGGCTTCGGGCCTGCGCGGTCGTGGCGGCGCAGGCTTCCCGACCGGCATGAAGTGGAGCTTCATGCCCAAGGAAAGCAAGGATGGCCGTCCGAGCTTCCTGGTCATCAACGCCGACGAATCCGAGCCAGGGTCGTGCAAGGACCGCGAGATCATCCGCCACGATCCGCACAAGCTGATCGAAGGCGCGCTGGTCGCCGGTTTCGCGATGCGCGCGCGCGCCGCCTATATCTACATCCGCGGCGAGTTCATCTATGAGGCGAAGGTCCTCTTCGCCGCTGTCGAGCAGGCTTATGAAAAGGGCTTCCTAGGCAAGAATGCCTGCGGTTCGGGCTATGATTTCGACGTCTTCGTCCATCGCGGCGCGGGCGCCTATATCTGCGGCGAGGAAACCGCGCAGATCGAAAGCCTGGAAGGCAAGAAGGGCCAGCCGCGCCTGAAGCCGCCTTTCCCAGCGGGCGCGGGCCTTTATGGCTGCCCGACCACGGTGAACAATGTGGAATCGATCGCGGTGGCGCCGACGATCCTGCGTCGTGGGTCCGAGTGGTTTTCGAGCTTCGGCCGCGAGAACAACAAAGGCACCAAACTCTTCCAGATCAGCGGCCATGTGAACAAGCCCTGCGTCGTCGAAGAGTCGATGGGCATCAGCTTCAAGGAGCTGATCGACCGGCATTGCGGCGGCATTCGCGGCGGTTGGGACAATCTGCTCGCCGTCATCCCCGGCGGGTCGTCGGTGCCGCTGGTTCCGGCGGCGCAGATCATGGACGCGCCGATGGACTTTGATGGGCTGAAAGCGGTCGGTTCGGGCCTTGGCACCGCCGCCGTCATCGTCATGGACAAGTCGACCGACATCGTCCGCGCCATTTCGCGTCTCTCCTACTTCTACAAGCATGAGAGCTGCGGCCAGTGCACGCCCTGCCGCGAAGGCACCGGCTGGATGTGGCGCGTGATGGAGCGCCTGCGCTCAGGCGAGGCCGACATCAGCGAAATCGACATGCTGCAGGAAGTCACCAAGCAGGTCGAAGGCCACACCATCTGCGCCCTTGGCGACGCAGCGGCCTGGCCGATACAGGGCCTCATCAGGCACTTCCGCCCCGAAATTGAACGGCGGATCAACGAACGCGGCGCGCCCATCATGGAGGCGGCGGAGTAACCATGCCTAAAGTCAAAGTCGACGGCGTAGAACTCGAAGTCCCGGCGGGCGCGACGGTCCTGCAGGCTTGCGAGCTGGCGGGGAAGGAAATTCCGCGCTTCTGCTATCATGAGCGCCTTTCCATCGCCGGCAATTGCCGTATGTGCCTGGTCGACGTGAAGCCCGGGCCGCCCAAGCCGCAGGCGTCTTGCGCTCTGCCGGCCGCCGAAGGTCAGGACATCCGCACCGACAGCGAGATGGTCAAGAAGGCGCGCGAAGGGGTGATGGAGTTCCTGCTCATCAACCACCCGCTCGACTGCCCGATCTGCGACCAGGGTGGCGAATGTGACCTGCAGGACCAGTCGGTGGCCTATGGCCGGGGGGGCAGCCGCTTTGAGGAAAATAAGCGCGCCGTCACCGAGAAATATATGGGTCCGATCGTCAAGACGGTCATGACCCGCTGCATCCAGTGCACCCGTTGCGTGCGCTTTGCCGAGGAAGTCGCGGGCGTGCCGGAAATCGGCGCCATCTATCGCGGCGAAAATATGCAGATCACCACCTATCTCGAACATGCCGCGAAAAGCGAGCTGTCGGGCAATGTGGTCGACCTGTGCCCCGTCGGCGCGCTGACGTCGAAGCCCTATGCGTTCGAGGCGCGCCCGTGGGAGCTGCGCAAGACGCCCGCGATCGACGTCATGGATGCGGTCGGCACCAACATCCGGCTCGACAGCCGGGGCCGTCAGGTGCTGCGCGCCGTGCCCCGCATCAATGACGATGTGAACGAGGAATGGGCGTCGGACAAGACCCGGCACAATGTCGATGGTCTGGTGCGCAAGCGGCTCGACAAGCCCTATGTCCGCAAGGACGGCAAGCTGGTTCCGGCGACCTGGGAAGAGGCGTTCAAGGCCGTTGCCGCCATTCAGCATGGCGGGTCGGTCGCGGCGCTCGCGGGCGACCTGCTCGACTGCGAGACGATGTTCGCAGGCAAGGCGCTGGTCGAGAAGCTGGGCGGCACGATGCTCGAAGGGCGTCAGACGGGCCTGGCCTATGATGTGTCGAGCCTGTCGGCGGTGAACTTCAACACCACGCTCAACGGCATCGAGACGGCGGACGTGATCCTGCTGGTCGGCACCAACCTGCGCTGGGAAGCGCCGCTGGTGAACACCCGCATCCGCAAGGCGATCAAGAAGGGCGCGAAGGTCTTTGCCCTCGGCCCGCAGGTCGATCTCACCTACAAGGTCGAATGGCTCGGCAATGATGCGTCGCTACTGGCGAAGTTGCCTGACGCTGTGGTTGAGGCGTTCGGCAAAGCGGCCCGTCCGGCGATAATCGTCGGCGGTGGCGTTCTGGCAAAGGACTGCGCGCATGGCGACACGCTGGCGCTGGTCGAGACGCTGGGCCTGATCAAGGATGGCTGGAACGGCTATAACGTCCTGCACTTCGCGGCGGCGCGCATGGGCGGCCTGATGCTAGGCTATGCGACCCAGGGCGGCATCAAGGCGGTGGCGGCGGCCAAGCCGAAGCTGCTCGTCTCGCTGGGCGCGGACGAAGTCGATTATGCGGCGTTCGAGGACAGCTTCAAGGTCTATGTCGGCCACCATGGCGACAAGGGTGCGCATGCGGCGGACGTGATCCTGCCGGGTGCGAGCTATGCTGAGAAGGCGGGCACCTATGTCAATCTGGAAGGCCGGGTGCAGCGCGGCGAAAGGGCCGTGTTCGCGCCGGGCGATGCCCGCGAGGATTGGTCGATCCTGCGCGCGCTATCCGAAGTGCTGGGAGCAACCCTGCCGTTCGACAGCTTCGAACAGCTCCGCGCCGAGATGGCGAAGGCGGTTCCGGCTCTGGGCGTCGAAGGCCTAGCCGATTATGGCTGGTCCGTGCCGTCGCTTCCCACCGGCGCGAGCGGCGAGTTCGGTTCGCCGATCAAGGATTTTTACCTGACCAACGCCATCTGCCGCGCCAGCCCGACGATGCAGCAATGTTCGGCCGAGCTGATCCACGGTGAGAGCTTCGCGGAGGCCGCAGAGTGACCGCTTTCTTCCAATCATTCGGCATGCCCTTCGAAGGCGCATGGCTGCTATCGACGATCATCGGCATCCTGGTGATCGCCCTGCCGCTGATGCTGGCCGTCGCCATGATCATCTATGCCGACCGTAAGATCTGGGCGGCGATGGCGCTGCGCCGGGGGCCCAACGTGGTCGGCCCGTTCGGCCTGCTTCAGTCTTTTGCTGACGGCGCCAAGGTGTTCCTGCAGGAAACCATCATTCCGTCGGCCGCAAACAAGGCGCTGTTCATCATCGCGCCGATCATCACCTTCACGGTGGCGCTGCTTGCCTGGGCTGTCATTCCGTTCCAGGCGGGCGCGGTGCTGGCTAATATCAATGTCGGCCTGCTCTACATCCTCGCCATATCTTCGCTGGGTGTTTACGGAATCGTACTGGCGGGCTGGGCGTCCAACTCCAAATATCCCTTCTATTCGGCGATCCGCGCCAGCGCGCAGATGATCAGCTATGAAGTCTCGATCGGCTTCATCCTGATCTGCGTCGTTCTCTGGGCGGGCAGCTTCAACCTGACCGCGATCGTCGAAAGCCAGAGGGGCTATTATGGCTTTCTGAACGGCAACGGCTTCAACCCGCTGCTCTTCCCGATGGCGATCATGTTCCTGATCTCGGCCATGGCGGAAACGGCGCGCGCGCCCTTCGACTTGACCGAAGCGGAGTCCGAACTGGTCGCGGGCTATCAGACCGAATATTCGTCCATGGCCTTCGCGCTCTACTGGCTCGGCGAATATGCCAATGTGCTGCTGATGTGCGCGCTGAACGCGATCCTGTTCTGGGGCGGCTATCTGCCGCCGATCGACTGGGCGCCGCTCTATTGGGTGCCGGGCATAATCTGGCTGTTCGCCAAAATACTGTTCTTCTTCTTCGTCTTCTCCTGGGTGAAGGCGACGGTACCTCGCTACCGCTATGACCAGCTGATGCGGCTGGGCTGGAAGATCTTCCTGCCGACCTCGCTGCTGTTCGTCTTCCTGGTTTCGGGCTTCCTCATGCTGACGCGCTATGGAGGCGCACAATGAGCCTCGGTTACTACGTCAAGAGCTTCACCCTGTGGGAGTTTGTGAAGGCGCATTGGCTGACCTTGAAATATTTCTTCAAGCCCAAGGCGACGATCAACTACCCCTATGAGAAGAACCCGATTTCGCCACGGTTCCGGGGTGAGCATGCGCTGCGCCGCTATCCCAATGGGGAAGAACGCTGCATCGCTTGCAAGCTATGCGAGGCAATTTGTCCAGCGCAGGCGATCACTATCGAAGCGCAACCGCGCGACGATGGTAGCCGCCGCACGACGCGCTACGACATCGACATGACCAAGTGCATCTATTGCGGCTTCTGTCAGGAAGCTTGTCCCGTAGATGCGATTGTCGAAGGGCCGAACTTCGAGTTCGCCACCGAAACCCGTGAGGAGCTGATCTACGACAAGGCCAAGCTCCTTGAAAATGGTGACAAGTGGGAGCGCGCAATCGCCGCGAACCTTGCCGCCGATGCACCCTATCGGTAATGGGCATGCAAAATCTCAATCAGCCGTTCGGCCTGAGTAAGGTTGAAGCGAGGCACGTGACTCGCTTCAAAGCTTGTCGAGGGCCTGTATCGAAGGCTTCGCGTAGCTCCTTCGATACACCGCTTCGACAAGCTCAGCGGCTACTCAGGACGAACGGGGCAGGGCGTCAAGGGGCAATGGAAATCCAATGATTCACGTCTTCGCCTTTTACCTGTTCGCCACCTTGGTGGTGTGCAGCGGCGCGCTGACGATCCTGTCGCGCAACCCGGTTCATTCGGTGCTGTGGCTGATCATGGCGTTCTTCAGCGCGGCGGGGCTAATGGTCCTGCTGGGCGCCGAGTTCATCGCGATGCTGCTCATCATCGTCTATGTCGGCGCGGTCGCCGTGCTGTTCCTGTTCGTCGTCATGATGCTCGACATCGACTTCGCCGAGTTGCGCGCTGGTTTCGTCGATTATCTGCCGTTCGGCATGCTGATCGCGCTGTTGCTGCTGGCCGAAATTGTGCTGGGCGTCGGGATCTGGAGCGCGGGTCCGATCGAACTTGCGCAGAGAGCGGCGCCGGCTAATCCGGAACTGAGCAATATACAGGCGATCGGCGGGCTGCTTTACACACGCTATATCTTCCTGTTCGAAGCGGCGGGCATCGTCCTGCTGGTCGCTATGATCGGCGCCATCGTGCTGACGCATCGGGCGCGTGGCGGCGTGCGGGGCCAGAATATCTCCCGCCAGAACCGCCGTCGTCCCCAGGACGCCGTGCGCAACGTCAATCAGCCCGCGGGGCAGGGGGTGGAGCTGTGATCGGCCTTCAGCATTATCTGGTGGTGAGCGCGATCCTGTTCGTGATGGGCGTGCTGGGCATCTTCATCAACCGCAAGAATGTCATCATCATCCTGATGGCGATCGAGCTGATCTTGCTTAGCGTCAACATCAACCTTGTCGCCTTCAGCGCCTTCCTGGGCGATCTGGTGGGGCAGGTCTTCTCGATGTTCGTGCTGACCGTCGCGGCGGGTGAGGCGGCCATCGGCCTCGCCATCCTCGTCATCTATTTCCGTGGTCGCGGCACGATTGCCGTCGATGATGTCAACCGGATGAAGGGCTAAGCCTGACATGATCCAGCTTATCGTCCTTCTCCCGCTCATCGCGGCTGTCATCGCCGGTCTTGGCAACAAAGCGTTGGGCAAGCTGCCGGCGAAGATACTGACCACGGGCGCGCTGTTCATTTCCTGCGCGCTTAGCTGGCCGATCTTCATTGCCTTCCTGACCGGCCATGCCGAGCCTTATGTCGCTCCGGCCTTCACCTGGATTCAGTCGGGCAGCTTTGACGCCCAATGGGCGCTGCGCGTCGATGCGATGACGGCGGTCATGCTGGTGGTCATCACAAGCGTGTCGAGCCTCGTTCACCTGTATTCGTGGGGTTATATGGAGGAGGAGCCGGATCAGCCGCGCTTCTTCGCTTACCTTTCACTCTTCACCTTCGCTATGCTGATGCTCGTGACGGCGAACAATCTGCTGCAGATGTTCTTCGGTTGGGAAGGCGTGGGTCTGGCGTCCTATCTGCTGATCGGCTTCTGGTTCCGGAAGCCGAGCGCAAACGCTGCCGCGATCAAGGCGTTCGTCGTCAACCGCGTCGGCGACCTTGGCTTCATGCTCGGTATTTTCGGCACCTATCTGGTGTTCAACACCATCTCGATCCCCGAAATCCTGGCCGCCGCGCCTTCGATGGCGGGTTCGACAATCGGCTTCCTTGGCCACCGTTTCGACACGATGACCGTACTCTGCCTGCTGCTGTTCATCGGCGCGATGGGCAAGTCGGCGCAGCTTGGTCTGCACACTTGGTTGCCGGACGCGATGGAAGGCCCGACCCCGGTGTCGGCGCTGATCCATGCGGCGACGATGGTGACCGCTGGCGTGTTCATGGTGTGCCGCCTGTCGCCGATGTTCGAGACCTCGCCGACAGCATTGGGCTTCGTCACCTTCATCGGTGCCGCGACGTGCTTGTTCGCGGCGACCGTGGGCACGGTGCAGAACGATATAAAGCGCGTTATCGCCTATTCGACCTGCTCGCAGCTCGGCTACATGTTCTTTGCGGCAGGCGTCGGCGCCTATGGCGCTGCGATGTTCCACCTCTTCACCCATGCCTTCTTCAAGGCGCTGCTGTTCCTCGGCGCAGGTTCGGTGATCCATGCGATGCACCATGAACAGGACATGCGTTACTATGGCGCGTTGCGGAAGGAGATCCCGATCACCTTCTGGACGATGACGCTGGGCACGCTGGCGATCACTGGTGTTGGCCTGCCGCTCGCGGGGATCGGTTTTGCGGGCTTCTATTCCAAGGACGGCATTCTCGAAGCGGCCTATGCTTCGGGTGGAGCGGGCGTGGGCGCGTTTCTTGTGGGCGTGTTCGCGGCGCTGCTCACCAGCTTCTACAGCTGGCGGCTCGTCTTCCTGACCTTCTTCGGCAAGCCGCGCTGGGCCGCTTCGGAGCATATCCAGCACGCGATCCATGGCCATCATGAATCGCCCGAGGAAGAGACCGAGCATGATGGTCATGGGGCTCATGACGATCATGGCCATGTCGCGACCGGCACCGGCGGCTATCATCCGCATGAGAGCCCCTGGGTAATGCTAATCCCGCTGGTGGTGCTGAGCCTGGGCGCGGTATTCGCTGGCTTCATCTTCCATGACCAGTTCATCGGGGCCGAGGGCGGGGTCGAGTTTTGGAAGGGGGCTCTGTCGTTCGACAGCCACCTGATGCATGCGGCGCATGAAGTGCCGACTTGGGTCAAGTTCGCGCCGTTCATGGTGATGCTGATTGGCCTCGTCATTGCGTGGCTGAGCTACATCAAGAACACCGATTGGCCGCGACGTTTCGTCGCCGAGTTCGGCGTGCTGTACCAGTTCCTGCTCAACAAATGGTATTTCGACGAGATTTACCACTTCCTGTTCGTCAAGCCCGCCTTTGCCATCGGGCGCTTCTTCTGGAAGTTTGGGGACGTCGGCTTCATCGACCGCTTCGGGCCCAACGGCCTTGCCGCGCTAGTCGTGCAGGGCAACAAAGTCACCCGCCGGCTTCAATCCGGCTATCTCTACACATACGCGCTGGTGATGCTGATCGGCCTCGCCGCGGCCGCAACCTGGGCGATGACACGATAATGGACGGCTTCCCCATCCTTTCCCTGATGATGGCAGTGCCGATGGCGGGGGCCATCGCCTGTCTCTATGCAGGTGCCAATCAGGCGCGCTGGATCGCTCTGCTGGCGACGCTGGTGGATATGGCGCTCGGCGTGCTGCTTTGGGCGAATTTCGACCAGTCGGGCACGGCCGCACAGTGGCAGTTCCAGGAATATGCGCCGATCTTCGGCCGCTTTGCCTGGGCGCTGGGGATCGACGGCATCGCGCTGGTGCTGATCATGCTGACCGTGTTCCTGATGCCGATCTGCATCGGCGCGAGCTGGCAGGCGATCGAGAAGCGCGTCGGCGAATATATGGCGGCCTTCCTGTTCATGGAGGTGCTGATGATCGGCGTCTTCACGGCGCAGGATCTCTACCTCTTCTATGTGATGTTCGAGGCGGGCCTGATCCCGATGTACCTCATCATCGGCATCTGGGGTGGTGCGGACCGTATCTACGCTTCGTACAAATTCTTCCTGTACACGCTGCTCGGATCGGTGCTGATGCTGATCGCGATGATGTGGATGGTGCATGAAGCAGGCACCACCGACATCCCGACGCTGATGGCGTATAATTTCGATCCACATGTCCAGGTCTGGCTGTTCCTCGCCTTCTTCGCGAGCTTCGCGGTGAAGATGCCGATGTGGCCGGTCCACACTTGGCTGCCTGACGCGCACGTGCAGGCCCCGACCGCCGGTTCGGTCATTCTGGCGGGTGTGTTGCTGAAGATGGGCGGATATGGTTTCATCCGCTTCTCTTTGCCGATGTTCCCGGAAGCTTCGGCGCAACTCGCCTGGCTGATCTGGGGCCTGTCGATGGTCGCGGTGGTTTATACCAGCCTTGTCGCGCTCGTGCAGACTGACATGAAGAAGTTGATTGCCTATTCGTCGGTCGCGCATATGGCGATCGTGACAGTCGGGCTATTCGCTTTCAACCAGGCGGGCATCGAGGGCGCGATGATGGTGATGCTGGGCCATGGCCTGGTATCGGGCGCGCTCTTCCTCTGCGTTGGCATCATCTACGATCGGCTGCATACGCGTGAGATTTCACGCTATGGTGGCCTCAGCATCAACATGCCCAAATATGCGGTGCTGTTCCTGCTGTTCACCATGGCTTCGGTCGGCCTGCCGGGCACCAGCAACTTCGTCGGTGAATTTCTGGCGCTGATGGGCATTTACCAGGCGTCGAGCTGGGTAGCGCTGGTCTGCACCACGGGCATCATCCTGGGCGCGGCCTATATGCTGTATCTCTATCGCCGCATCGCCTATGGCGAGCAGAAGAATGCGGACGCTGCCGCCATGCCAGACCTGTCGATGCGGGAAATGTGGCTGCTCGCGCCGATAGCGGCGGCCGTGCTGTGGATGGGCATTTATCCTGAGAGCTTCCTGGCTCCCATGCGCTCAGACATCCGCGCGCTCGAAGCTCGCATTGCCTCCGCCGCTCCGGTGGGGGATTCCAAGATCAAGATGGGGCCTGCCATCCCGGCGGCCGAGGCGCATCACCATGAAGAAGTTCCCGCGCATGGGGAGGCGCACTGATGATTGATTCCGCTTCCCTTCTGGCCGTTCTGCCGGAACTGGTCCTGACCGCTGGCGGTCTGGTGCTGATGCTGATCGCGGCCTATGGTGGTGATGGCACGGCGCGGGTCGTGAACTGGCTTTCCGTTTTGACACTGGCTGTAGCCGGGCTGACCCTATCGACGTCGATGGCCCATGGTCCGCTCGCTTTTGATGGCCTGGTTAGGGCGGACGCCTTTTCCGTTTTTGCAAAGACGATAATTTACGCGGCCGCTGCGGCCGCAATCCTGCTCGCTCCGCGCTATTTCCTCGTGGGGGGAGCGCTGCGACCGGAATATCCGGTGCTGATCCTGTTCAGCAGCATCGGTATGGGCATGATGGTGTCGGCAGGCGATCTGCTGACGCTTTATGTCGGGCTGGAGATGCAGAGCCTCGCCGCCTATGTGCTGGCAAGCTTCATGCAGCAGGACGAGCGGTCGTCCGAAGCGGGCCTCAAATATTTCGTTTTGGGTTCGCTGGCGAGCGGTATCCTGCTTTATGGCACAGCGCTCCTTTACGGCTTTACTGGCGGCACGACCTTTGACGGCATTGCGGTCGCGCTGGGTAATGGCGTCGGCAAAGGCGAACTGTTTGGGCTGGTGTTCCTATTGGCGGGCCTTGCTTTCAAGATGAGCGCGGTGCCGTTCCACATGTGGACGCCCGATGTCTATGAAGGCGCGCCGACGCCGGTTACGACCTTCTTCGGCAGCGCGCCCAAGGTTGCGGCGATGGCGCTGACCGTGCGGGTCGCGATCGAGGCGCTGGGTCCGGCGGGACTTGATTGGCAGCAGATCGTGATTTTCGTCGCGCTCGCCTCGATCATCTTCGGCGCTGTTGCGGCGATCGGGCAAACCAACATCAAGCGCCTGATGGCTTATTCGTCGATAAACAATGTCGGCTTTGCGCTGATCGGCCTGGCTGCGGCGACGCCTGCTGGTGTGGCGGCGACGATGAGCTACATGGCGATCTATGTGGTGATGACGATTGGCGCCTTCGCCTGCATCCTGCAGATGCGGGATGCGGAAGGACGGCCGGTCGAAAGCATTGCGAGCCTCGCTGGACTGTCGCAGTCGCGTAAAGGTCTCGCTGCGGCGCTGGCGATCTTCATGTTCTCCATGGCCGGTATCCCGCCGCTGTTCGGTTTCTGGGCGAAGTTTCTGGTATTCGACGCGGCGGTTGCCGCGGGGCTAACGGCGCTTGCCGCGTTCGGCATTGCAGCTTCGGTGATCGGCGCCTTTTATTATCTGAAGATCATCAAGACGATGTATTTCGATGAGCCCGCCGCGGCCTATGAGGCGCGGGGCGGAGCAGTCGAGAATGTGATCCTGACCACCTGCGCGGTGGTGATCGTTGTCGGTTATTTGCTGAACCCGATGCTCGACAAGGCGAGCGCGGCGGCTGCGGCGTCGCTTTTCTGAGCGACATCCGCTTCGTCGAGGAGACCGGCTCCACCAATGCCGACATGCTGGTGTTAGCGGAGCAAGGCTTGGCCGAAGGTACTTGGCTGAGAGCCGGACGGCAAAGCGGCGGTCGGGGGCGCATGGGTCGCTCCTGGGAAAGTCCCGAAGGCAATCTTTATTGCTCGACGCTGGTGCGGCTGCGGCCGGGCGATCCTCCGCCACATATGCTCGCTCTGGTTGCGGCCAATGCGGTGCATGCGTTAGTCGCGCCGCTCTGTGCGGGGCAGGCGCGGATCAAATGGCCCAATGATGTCCTGGTGGATGGCGCAAAAATTGCCGGTATCCTGCTGGAGCGGGCCGGGGACGCCGTGGTCGTGGGCATCGGCATCAACGTGACGGGCCATCCGACGGGGCTAGACCGGCCGGTGACGAGTTTAGCGGCGCAATCTGTTGGCGATACGGACGCGAGCGTACTGATCGAGCGGCTTGTCGAGCTGTTCGCGCATTGGTTGGCGGTCTGGCGGGCTCAGGGGCTGGACCCGGTGCGCGCGCACTGGCTGCTAAATGCCCATCCCAAAGGCACGGCTATGCGGGTCGTCCAGCCTGATGGCGAAGTGGTCGAGGGCTCCTTTGATACGCTCGACCAGCAAGGGATGTTGATCCTGCGCTTGGCGAATGGCGACGCGCGTGCCATTCATGCGGGCGACATCCTTCTCATCTGATATCCGGGGGACCGGCCATGCTTCTCGCGATCGACGCGGGCAATACCAATGTGGTTTTCGCGCTGTTGGACGGGCGGGAAATTCGCGCGCGCTGGCGCATCGCAACCGATCCGCGGCGCACGGCCGATGAATATGCGGTGTGGCTCAATCAGTTGCTGATGCTGGAGGGCTACAACATCGCCGATGTGGACGCGGTGATCATCGCGACCGTGGTGCCCCGCGCGCTTCATAATCTACAGGTGCTTGCCGAGAAATATTTCAAGACGAGTCCGCTGGTTGCGGGCCAAGCGCCGGTAGAATGGGGCATTGAGTTGGACGTCGCGGAGCCTGCATCGGTGGGCGCGGACCGGGTTGTCAACGCGATCGGCGCGCACCATCTATATGAAGGCGACCTGATCGTCATCGATTTCGGCACGGCGACGACCTTCGATGTCATCGATTATCACGGCACCTATAAGGGCGGCATTATCGCACCCGGCATCAACCTGTCGCTCGATGCCTTGGTGGCGGCTGCGGCGAAGCTGCCCAAGATTGCGATCGCGCCGCCAGAGAACCGATCGGTTATTGGTCGCACTACCGAAGCACAGATGCATATCGGCGTGTTCTGGGGCTATGTGGCGATGATGGAAGGACTTGTCGCCCGCATGCGGGCGGAGATCGGCCGGCCGACCAAAGTGATTTCGACGGGCGGACTCGCCGTCCTGTTCGACGAGAATAGCGATATATTCGATGCGATCGCGCCCGACCTCACCATCTTGGGGTTGGCGCTGTTGCACGAGAGGAGTTTGAATAACTAATGACACCTGGAAATGAGCTGCTCTTCCTGGCCCTCGGTGGGTCGGGCGAGATCGGCATGAATGTCAATCTCTACGGCTGCCAAGGCAAATGGGTGATGGTCGATCTGGGCCTCACCTTTGCTGACCCGGCCTATCCCGGTGTCGAACTGATATTGCCGGACCTTGCCTTTATCGAGGAGCGAAAGAACGACCTGCTCGGCATCGTGCTGACCCACGGGCATGAGGATCATATCGGGGCGATCCCTTATTTGGCCGCCGATCTCGGCGTCCCGCTCTATGCGACGCCGTTTACCGCGGGGTTGATCCGGCTCAAGCTGGAGGAAGAGGGGCTGACCCAAGAGGTCGAGCTGAACGTGATCGAGAATGAGGGCAGCTTTGCGCTCGGTCCGTTCGGCTTCCGCTATGTGCCGCTAGCGCATTCGATTCCCGAGGGTAATGCCGTGCTGATCGAGACCCCTTATGGGCGGATTTTTCACACTGGCGACTGGAAGCTGGATGAACAGCCGCTGCTTGGTCAGCCATCGACGCCCGAGGAACTGTCGGCGATCGGCGATGAGGGCGTGCTGGCGCTGGTGTGTGACAGCACCAATGTCTTCAATGCCGAGGCGAGCGGGTCGGAAGGCGACGTCCGCGAAGGGCTGATGCAGGCGGTCGCAGGTGCGAAGGGGCGGGTGCTGGTCACCACCTTCGCTTCCAATGCTGCGCGGCTGCAGACGCTGGGCGAGGTTGCAAACGCCATGGGACGCAAGCTCTGCGTGGCGGGACGGTCGCTAGACCGGATCATCGCGACTGCGCGCACCGCGGGCTATCTCAAGGATTTTCCACCGACGATCGATTGGGACGACGTCATGGCGCTGCCGCATAATGAGGTGATGATCATTGCCACGGGTGGGCAGGGAGAAGCGCGTGCGGCTTTGTCGCGGATCGCCTTCGACAGCCATCCCATCAAGTTGGACGAAGGCGATATGGTCGTGTTTTCGTCCAAGCAGATCCCGGGCAATGAGATCGCGATCGGGCGCATTCAAAATGCGCTGGCGGCCAAGGGCGTGCTGATGGTGACGGACCGCCAGGCCGAAGTGCATGTCTCGGGCCATCCGGGCCGTCCGGAGTTGGAGGCCATGTATCGCTGGGTACGGCCGCAGATACTGCTCCCCGTGCATGGTGAGCGGCGGCATATGGCTGAACAGGCGCGGCTGGGCCTGGCGACGGGCGTGCCGCATGCGGTGGTCCAGTCCAATGGCGACCTGCTGCGATTGGCGCCCAATGGCCCGGAGATTATTGGCCATGAGACGACCGGCAGGCTGGTGCTGGACGGCGACGTGATCCTGCCTGCGGACGGTTCCACCATGAACGAGCGGCGCAAGGTGGCGCTGCATGGTCAGATCAGCGTGGCTGTTGCGTTGGATCGGAAGGGTAAGCTGATCGGTGACCCCGCTTTGCGCACCCAGGGAGTGCCGGTGGAAGAGGATAAGGACGCGTTCCTGGCCGAGGCGGCTGATGAAGCGGCGAAGGCTGTTCCCAAGGGCTCGCAGGACGAAGAAGCGCTGCGCGAGCGGGTGCGGCTGGCGGTGCGCCGCACGGCGACCCGTTGGACCGGCAAAAAGCCGGTGGTGGACGTTCTGCTCATTCGCGCTTAAGGCTGCGGCCCATGAATTGGTACGCGATCTTCGCCATTTATGTGCTCTTCTGGGTGATCAGCGCGTTCATCGTCTTGCCGTTCGGCATCCGCACGCCCGATGAGACGGGCGAGGTGATGCTGAAAGGGCAGGCGGACAGCGCGCCCAGCAACTTTCGTCCAGGGATGGTCGCAATACGTGCGACCATCCTGTCCGCGGTGCTGTTCGGGCTATATTATGCCAATTATGTGGAAGGCTGGGTGACGTTGGAGCGGCTGACTCATACATATTGAGTTTCGGACGAAAAGGGATCCGACGAACTCAGCCTCAGCGGCGTGAAAAATCAGGGATGAGAAGCGCGCTGGCCTGAGCCCTTTAGTGGAGCCCCACGGCCGGAATTTCGCTGTCGATCGACATCATCATGATGATGAGTTCGGAGCGCGACTTGATGCCCAGCTTCTGGAAGATGCTGTGCAGATGTACCTTGACGGTGCCTTCGGTCAGTCCGCAGCGCGCGGCAATTTCGCGGTTGCGCAGGCCCGCGCGAATAAGGCCCGCGATTTCGAGTTCGCGTTCGGTCAGGGTGGAAAGCGCGTTGCTGTCGTTCGCGGGAGCGGAGATGCTGTGGACCAGCGCCTGCTCCATAACGAAGGGCGAAATGCTTTTATTGCCGCTGAGCACCTGACCGATGCAGGTCAGCAATTCGTTGGGATCGCTATCCTTCAGCACGACGCCATCGACGCCCAGCTTGATCGCTTCCAGCGTCTGATCGGGGCGGATATGAACGGTCATGAAGATGACCGGAACCGTGCTGCCGCTGTTGCGAATGGCCGAAAGGATCGCGAGGCCGCCGCCGTCCTTCATACTGACATCGAGGATCAGCAAATCCGGTTGGTCCGCCTGCAGGCGGGAAATGGCCTCATCCACCGATCGCGCGCAGAATATGACGTCATGGCCATGCGAGCTGAGGAACTGGGCCATGCCGTCCAGGAAGATTGGGTGATCGTCAACAATTGCAATTTGGGCCATCATGTTGGGGACCTCGGTAAGGATGAAGGCAGTCTAATCGAGATTAGTGAATTCATGCTTAAGTTGTGGAAATAGGCGGTGCCGCCGATCTTTCCCAACCGCTTCATGATCGACTGCGACTGAAGCTCAAAGTCGCCGGTGTAGCTTTCCCGCTTCACGGGCTGAGCGCCCGGATTGTCCTTGAGCGCGATCAATATCTCGTCATCCGCCTGGGCGAGAGAGACGGTAATATGCTGAGCAGCCGCATGCTTGACCGCGTTGGCGGCGGCTTCCCTGATCAAAAATTCAACCTCGGCAGCGGTTTCCGGCAGCACGGTCATGGGGTGATCGATTGGGTTCAACCGACACTCTATGCCCCATTGTAAGGCTATGAAGCGGCAGCAGCGCTCGACCTCCCGGCCAAGTTCCACATTGCCCGCGATGCTTTCGGTCGTGTTGAGCAGGCGGCGCAGATGCGCCTGTTCGGAGGTGACAAGCTCTTCCATAGCGCGCAGTTCGCTAAGCTGATGCGGGGCGTCGATCGTTGCGAGGCCGTGGATCGCGGTCACGAGCCTTACGCGGAGTGCGGCGAGCGTCTGGAGGACGCTGTCGTGCAGGTCGCGGCTGAGCGCGAGGCGCGCTTCAGCAAAGGTGCGCTCACGCCAAGCAAGAAAGAAGAAATGCCGTTCGAGGAAAAGCTCCAGACCTTCCTGTATGCGCAGCGCGCGCAGCAGCACGGCAGGCGACCAGCCGTGGCGCGTGCCGACGAAGATGCGGCCCCGCAATTCGCCGGTCTGGACATGGAAGCTGACGCCCTGGCCGGGCCCCATGATGTCCAGCACAGCTTCGGTGAGGTGTGACGCCTTTTCATTGCGCAATATGCCGAGACGGCTACGCAGCAAGATGCGGCTGGTTTGGCTGGAATAGAGGAAGGGCGCCTCGCGCGGGGTAATGCCAAGCAGGCTGTCATTCTGCCGGTCGGGCAGGCTGATGGTGCGGGGGCCTTCGGCGTCTATGATCTCGCAATGAACGGCACCTTCATCCATCTGCCAGACCAAGGCGCAGTAGCGGGCGGCCATGAGATCGGAAATTTGCTCGACGACAAAGCGGGGCAGCGATTTCTGGAAAGAGAGGCCGACGGCCTGCAATCGTTCCGACCAGCTGATCAGTCGCTTTTCCAGGATCGACATGCTGAGCATCGCCGCCGCGATGGTGCAGCCGATGAGGACGGTGAGGCCATCTATTGCCCGATCAACTTCTGCGACATGGCGAGAGGATGCCCAGGACTCATAATAGCCGCGAGCCAGGAAGGCGAGAACAAGGCAAAGCGCAAGGACGATGATGGAGCCCCGACCAAAGCGGTCCGATGCCGACCAGGCCACGAAAAAGAGACAGGCCAGTGCTGCGATCTGTAAGGGTTCGCACAGCACGATCACCGTCAGGAAGATGATGATGTCGATGAAGAGCGACATTGGACGCAGCAGCAGGGCGAGCGGCGGCGTCAGCATCTGATGAGCGATGCTGATAAGGGTCCAGAACCAGATGCCGGCCTGCACCAGCGACAGGGTCCGCGCGAAATCGGGGTCGTTGCTGAACATCGCCGACGCCTGCCAGGTGGCAGCCGCAGCAAAGGCGACGCGGGATACGGCAAAACCCAGCGTCGGCGATCGACCCAGCCAAAGCACCAGGCGATCCATCGCGGTCGATGACGCCTTCGGCATATTCAACATGGTGGCATGTCCCCCGACTCCCACATAATTATCTGACCACAGTCCGGACGGAGAAACAACTTATATCGGCCGGGATAAGAAGTCGTACCTGTCCCATGGCGTGACATCGGCGGCGCGGCTAAGGAAGGGAAATGGCGGTGCTGATCACTCCTGCCCTGGTTTGCGGGGTGCGATCCCATGGCGAACATGGCGCGATCGCGCGGTTGCTGACACCGGATCAGGGGCTGCTGGCGGGCTATGTGCGGGGCGGAAGGTCGCGGGCGTCGCGACCGGTGCTGTTGCCCGGAAACAGCGTGAAGGCCGAATTTCGCGCGCGGACCGAAGAGCAGTTGGCCGGGCTGACGGTGGAGTTGGAGCATAGCCGCGCGCCGCTTTTGTCCGAGCCCCTGCCTGCGGCGGCGATCGATTGGGTCTGTGCGCTGACGGCGGCGGCACTGCCTGAGGGCACGCCGTATCCAGCGCTGTATCAGGCGCTGGATGGCGTGCTGGGGGCGGTTGATGCGGCTCCCGCAGCCCGAGGTTGGGCGGTTGCGCTGGTGCGCTATGAGCTGCTGCTGCTGGCGGAGCTGGGCTTTGGGTTGGATCTTGGCCGTTGCGCGGCGACTGGGGCTGCTGGGGATTTGGCCTATGTCAGTCCCCGCAGCGCTGCTGCGGTCAGCCGTGACGCGGCCGTGGGATATGAGAGCCGACTGCTGCCGCTGCCGCGCTTCCTGTTGGAAGGCGGAGCGGCGGAATGGAGCGAGATATTGGATGGGCTAAGGCTAACCGGCTTCTTTCTGGAGCGGTCCGTGCTGACCGAATGGAAGGCCGATGTGCTTGCCGCGCGTGAGAGGCTCGTCGATCGCCTGAAAAGAGCGGTTGCGTGAGGCGCGGCGGCTTCATAAGGGGCGGCCATCAGTTCTAAGGAGTTGCAGCCATGTTGATCGCCCTTTTTCCCGGAGATGGTATCGGTCCCGAGATCATCGCGCAGGCGCGGCGCGTGCTGGATGCGCTGGCGATCGATGGCCTGATCTATGAGGAAGGGCTGGTGGGCGGCGCGGCATACAAGGCTGTGGGCCATCCGCTGCCCCCCGAAACGCTGGAGCTGGCGAAGCGTGCGGACGCTATCCTGTTCGGCGCGGTAGGCGATCCGGACTGCGACTCGCTGGAGCGGCATCTGCGGCCTGAGCAGGCGATCCTGGGGCTGCGCAAGGCGCTGGGCCTTTTCTCCAACCTGCGCCCGGCCAAGGTGTTCCCCGAACTGGCCGATGCGTCGGCGCTGAAGAAGGAGGTGGCGAGCGCCATCGACCTGCTCATTGTGCGCGAGACCAATGGTGACGTCTATTTTGGTGAGAAGGGCATGCGCAAGACGGCCGATGGCTTGCGCGAGGGCTATGACATCATGTCCTATAATGAAGAGCAGGTGCGTAAGATCGCGCATCAGGGCTTTCAGGCGGCGCGCGCGCGGCGCGGCAAGCTGTGTTCGGTGGACAAGGCCAATGTGCTGGAGACGAGCCAGCTGTGGCGCGATGTGGTGATCGAGGTGTCGGCCGAATATCCCGATGTCGCCCTTTCCCACATGTATGTCGATAATGCCGCGATGCAGTTGGTGCGCGATCCGGGCCAGTTCGACGTGATCGTCACCGGCAACATGTTCGGGGATATTCTTTCGGATCAGGCGAGCATGTGCGTCGGATCGATCGGCATGCTGGCGTCGGCGACGCTTAACGACAGCAATCAGGGGCTTTATGAGCCGATCCATGGCTCCGCGCCTGACATTGCGGGCCAGGGCAAGGCCAATCCGCTGGCAACGGTTCTGTCGGCCGGGATGATGCTGCGCTACTCGCTGGGTCTGCCGGAACAGGCCGACCGGATTGAGGCCGCCGTCGGCAAGGCTCTTGCCAATGGCGCGCGCAGCTTTGACCTAGGCGGAAGCATGAACACGGTCGAGATGGGCGACGCCGTGCTGGCGGCGCTGGTGTAAGGAACAGGCGATGAAGCGCAGGAGCGGGCAGGACCCGGAAATTACCAAGAACTGGCGTCCGGCTACCCTCGCGGTGCGGGGCGGCAGCGCGCGTAGTGAGTGGGGCGAAACCTCCGAAGCGCTGTTCCTGACCAGCGGCTATAGCTACGACCGGGCGGAAGACGCAGCGATGCGCTTTGCGGGCGAGCAGCAGGGCATGACCTACAGCCGCTTGCAGAATCCGACCGTCGAGATGCTGGAAAAGCGCATCGCCCTGCTGGAAGGCGCCGAGGCATGCCGCGCGACCGCAACCGGCATGGCGGCGATGACGGCGGCGCTGCTGTGCCAGCTGTCGGCGGGCGACCATGTGGTGGCGGGCAAGGCGCTATTTGGTTCCTGCCGCTGGCTGACCGATACGCTGCTGCCCAAATTCGGGATCGAGACGACCACGGTCGATGCGACCGATAATGCTGCTTGGGAAGCCGCGGTGCGGCCGAACACGAAGGTCTTCTTCTTCGAGACGCCTGCCAATCCAACCATGGATGTTGTCGATCTGGCTGCAGTTTGCGGCATCGCCAAGGCCCATGGCATCGTGAGCGTCGTCGATAATGCCTTTGCTACGCCCGCGCTGCAGCGGCCGATGGATTTCGGGGCCGACGTCGTCGCCTATAGCGCGACGAAGATGATGGATGGGCAGGGTCGCGTGCTGGCGGGCGCAATCTGCGGCACGGAAGATTTCATCATCAACACGCTGCTGCCCTTCCATCGCAATACCGGGCCGACGCTCAGCGCATTCAATGCCTGGGTGGTGCTGAAGGGGCTGGAGACGCTGGATCTACGTATCCGCCGTCAGAGCGAAAACGCACTAAAGGTGGCAAGATTCCTGGAAGGTCGCGTGGCGAAGGTCCTCTATCCGGGGCTCGAAAGCCATCCGCAGCATGATCTGGCCATGAAGCAGATGGAAATGGCCGGGCCGATCTTCTCGCTTTATGTTGGGGGCGGGCGCAAGGAGGCGCACGGGCTGCTCAATGGGCTGGAGCTGGTGGATATCAGCAACAATATCGGGGATTCCCGATCGCTGATGACGCATCCCGCTTCGACCACCCATTATGGTATGGCGGAAGAAGCGCGGCTGGAGGTCGGGATTACGGAAGACATGCTGCGCCTGAATGTTGGCTTGGAAGACGCGGACGATGTGATCGAGGATCTCGATCGCGCGCTCAAGTCGATAGGCCGTTGACGGACGCGGGGCGAAAGGCGCATCCTTTTCTCGTGAATGCGCTTTTCCCCTTCCACGCGACCACGCGCGACATCAACGTGCATGTGGCCGTCACCTTCCTGCCCGAACAATCGGAACCGGACAGGGGGCGTTGGTTCTGGGCCTATCATATCCGGATCGAGAATGATGGCGACCAGCCGGTGCAGTTGCTGACTCGTCACTGGGTCATCACCGATGGCCGTGGAACGCAGCATCGTGTCGATGGCGATGGTGTCGTGGGAGAGCAGCCGGTGGTGCAGCCGGGCAGAAGCTATGACTATGTATCGGGCTGTCCGCTCAACACGCCCACAGGATCGATGCGCGGCCATTACCACATGATCGGCGCCAGCGGGGAGACGTTCGACATTGCCATTCCCCACTTCGCGCTCATAGCGCCGGCGGTTGCTGAATGAAGCGTACCCACTTGCCGCTTAATGGCCTGCGCGTGCTGGATGCGGCGGCGCGGCACCTGTCCTTCACCCGCGCGGCGGACGAGCTGGCGGTTACGCCTGCGGCCGTCGGACAGCAGATACGCGCGTTGGAGGATCTGCTGGGCGTCGTTCTGTTCCGCCGCACGCCCAAGGGGCTGGAACTGACGCCGGAGACCGAGGCGGGGCTGGAGGCTTTGCGGGCGGGTTTCCTGGAATTTGAAGAAGCGGTGCGGGCTATGCAGGCGGGGCAGTCCAGTTCCTCGCTGACGATCGCAGCGCCGCGCGACATTACCGCGAAATGGCTGCAGCCGCGCCTTGCAAGCTATGCTGCGGGTCAGCCTGACCTGAAATTCGCTCTCGTCGCGGCAGATGAAACGCTGGACTTCACCGAGGCCAATCTGGACCTGGCGTTGCGGCTGGCAGAAGGGCCTGGCGAGCATGAAGGCGTGAAGCTGGGGGAAGCGAGCTTCGTGACCGTCGAGGGTGCGGAGGGAGGCCCTGAACACCGCATCGACTGGCCAGGCTGCCCGGCGGCAAGCGAGCCGGCGACGATCCGCGTCGCCGATGCCGGGCTTGCCATCGAAGCGGCTATCAACGGCTTTGGACGGGCCACGGTGCCACTACTGCTGGCGCAAGCCGATATCAATGCGGGCCGGGTGCGTGCTGTCGGCGACGCGGTGGAGACGCCGCTTGCCTATTGGCTGATCGCGCCCTTGCCGCAATGGCGGCAGAAAAAGGTGAAAGCGTTGATAGAGGCGCTGACTTCCTGATTATCCGGCGGTCTGCGGCTGTGGGGGAGGGGGTGGAATGGCCCATCATGTCTTCAGCAAAAAGCTAGGCTTGGGCGTTCTTCTACTGATTTTTCTGTCACCGCCACTTTGGGCCCAGGCACCCTATGTCGCTGGCGTGACAGAGACACGGGAGAAGGAGTGGCGCACCCTGGTGGCTGCGGCGCAGTCGGCTTATGCGCAAGGGTATGCGGCGGAGGCGGTCGAGGCGGCGCGCAAAGCTCTCGCTTTGGGCGAAGAGCTATTCGGCCCTGATGATCCGCGCACGCTGATCTCGGCCAATGATCTGGCGCTGCCGCTGGAGTCCGCAGGGCAATATCGAGAGGCGGAGCAGTTGTTGCGCCGCGTTTTCGACTCTTATCTGCGCACGCGGGGTGAGGATGATCCGAACAGCCAGACGGCGCTGGAGAACCTGATCGACTTCTATTTGGCGCGCAAACGCCCCGACGCAGCGAGACCACTGGCGAAATATGCGTGGGACACATTTCGCCGCACCACCGGCTCGGCCAGCGAACGCAGCCAGCGGATGGAGAAGATACTGGCGGAAATACCGGGTCTTAGTCTGAGCGCAGGGCGCGAGTGAAGTGTTTCCCGATACGCTAGCACCTTGCTTATATCATTAGCCATAGTTCTTCGGGTGAATTGCTAAACAATCCGCGATTGCTATCCAAGGCCATCCATCGGACGGGGGCGTTTGATTTCCCATATTTGGGGAATTGACCACTACACCGGAAAAGAATCCTATGGGTCGCGAAAGGGCGGGCGATCGGCGGAAGCGCTGGTCGCCCGCTTTGTTTTTAGCGCCTGTGACCAGCGAGACTAAGGCCCGGATGCATTTTCTGAAGCCGGGGCAAGCTCCCCGAGTCGCGTTCCCGGCAACAGATTTGTTAACCTTGATTAAGTTCAGGCTATAGGCTGAACGATATAGATGCGTAAAAACAAATATATCCAAAGCAATAGAGGATAAGTCATTTTTAGGGGACTACTGCGTTATATTGGTTAACAAAAGTTGATTTTAGATGACTCCAATTACTACTGCCTAATAAGATAGCTCATCGGGTCAGAAGCATAAGACAATAGGGTTAATCCGGGGCGGTAAGGACTGGTGGTCCAACCGGCGGGAGATTGCAGACAGGGGGCAATAGCTGATCCGCTAATGCCGTATGTCGGTGAAGATATAATTCCGATGCAAGGCTGCGTTCGGAAATGGTCTTCTGCGCGCTTCTTCGGTCCGTCCCATGGCGACAGGTTGGGATGGAAAGATGGATTTCGAGCGCGAATGGAATGTCGATGCTGCCGCTGACCGCCAGCAGGCGCCTGAGCCGGAACTTGCCGCACTCGCCGCGCGGGTAAAAGGCCATCCCATCCAGCCCGGAACGATGCGCACCGTGACGCCTGGTCCGGACGGCACCGTCGTGCTGCCTGCCGGAACCGACATCAACCACATCGAGGTGGACGGCCGCAACCTGGTCGTCACGCTGCCCGATGGCACGCAGATGGTGATCCTGGATGGCGCGGTGGTCGTGCCGCGGATCGTCGTGGGTGACGTTGAAATCCCCTCCGTCAACCTGGCCGCCCTGTTGATTGGCGAAGAGCCTCAGCCTGCTGCCGGTCCGGCGCGCAGTTCTGGCGGCAACTTCCTGGCCGCCGATGGCGAGGTTGGCGATCCCCATGGGTTGGGCGACCTGCTGCCGCCAACGGAATTGTCATTCAATCAAACCGAAGAGCGCGAGATCCTGCCGATCGCTCCGCTCGAAGATGACGGGCCCGATGGGGAGATCATCACGCCCAATCAGCCGGCCGGCGCTACCAACGCCACCGCGACGGTGAGCGAGGCTGGCCTGGCCGCGCGGGGCGCGGAGCCAGCTGGGTCTGCCGCAGCCGGTGACAGCGAGCGGACAAGCGGCACCATTGTCTTTTCCGCCAATGACGGGCCGTCCGTCGTCACCATTGGCGGCGTGGCCGTCACGAGTGTCGGGCAGACCTTCACCACGTCTTTGGGTGTGCTGACCATCACCTCCATCGAAGATGGCTCGATCGGTTATAGTTATACGCTGAGCGACAATGTCGTAGGTGGGCCGCCAACCGACGTCTTCACCGTGGTCGTCACGGATGCGGATGGGGATCAGGCGACAGCAACCCTGAGCATTTCCATCACCGACGATGGCCCGCAAGCTGTCAACGACGCGGACAGCGTGACCGAAGACGGCCCGCTGGTTGCAGACGGCAATGTGCTGACAGGCACGGGCGGCAGCGATGCAAACAGCTCGGATGGCGTTGCCGATGTGCAGGGCGCAGATGGCGTCACCAGCATCACCACCGGCACTTTCCAGGGTGCCTACGGTACGCTGGTCCTGTCGGCTGGTGGCGGCTACCGCTATGAGCTGGCGAACGGCAATCCGGCAGTGCAGTTCCTGACGCCGGGCCAGACACTGACCGACAGCTTCAGCTATACCATCACCGATGCAGACGGCAGCGCCTCTTCGGCGACGCTGACCATCACCATAAATGGGGCGGACGACGGGGTCACCATAACCGGCTTGACCGATGGACCGGGCGCCAATGGCGCAGAGCTGGTCGTACTGGAAAATGATCTGGCGGACGGCAGCTCGCCCGATGCGGCGGCGCTGACTCAGAGCGGCTCCTTCGCTGTCAGCGGCCCTGATGGCCTGACCAGCGTGACCATGGGTGGCGTGACTGTGCTGGCCAACGGTGCCTTCGTCGCCGGTCAGGTGGTGACGACGCCGCTTGGCACGCTGACCATCACTGGCTTTACTGCGACCAGCCAGCAGGGCGGTGTGCCGACTGCGGGAAGCTTCAGCTATACTTTCCTGCTCACCGATAACAGCCTGGGTCATGGCGCTGCTGGTGCGGATAATGTCTTCCAGAGCTTTGACGTGGTTGCCACCGATCGCAACGGATCGACCGCAGCGGGGTCGATCGATGTGCAGATCGTCGATGACTTGCCGACGGCGCGTGCGGATGTGGATGGCGTCGCTGCGGGCAGCTATGGTCCGGAAGGCGGCAACGTCATCAGCGGCGCTGGCACTGTGTCGGGCGCGGCAGGCGCGGACACGCGCGGCGCGGATGATGCCACGGTTGCAGGTGTCGCCGCAGGGGTGAGTGAAGCCGCGCTGGTGAGCACCTCAACCGTCGGTCAGGGCATCCATGGCCTCTATGGCACGCTGACGCTGAATGGCGACGGCAGCTACAGCTATGTCCGCGACGCGGGCACGCCGGGCGGCGTCAGCGACAGCTTCACCTACACGCTGCGCGACGGCGATGGCGATCTGAGCGTTGCGACGTTGCGCATCGACATCGCCGACAGCGACGTCATGATTATCTCCATCCCTCGCATGGGCGAGGGCACGGTTGTGGACGAGGCCGGTTTGGACGCGGGCGTGGGCGCTGCGCCCGGGTCGAATGCAGGAGCCGATGTCGAGACGACGGCCGGCGTCATCACCTATACCGCGCCGGACGCGCCATCAACGGTCACGATAAACGGCATTCCGGTCGTTCAGGCTGGCCAGCAGATTCAGACCGACAAGGGCTATCTGGAGATCATCTCCGTCAGCGAAGGCCGGATTGAATATAGCTATACGCTGACAACCAACACTAACAATAGCGGCAGCGAGCCCGTCACCGACAGTTTCGAGGTAACGGTGACCGATGTCGATGGCGACAGCGCCACCGACACGCTGGTCATCACTATCCTGGACGATCATCCGACCGCTTTTGCGGACGTGGACTTCGTCAAGGAGGACGGGCCGCTGGTGGCTGACGGCAATGTGCTGACCGGATCGGGCGGCGACGATGCGAACGCGACCGACGGCGTGGCGGACGTTCAGGGCGCCGATGGCGCGAGCGTCACCGGCATTTCTTTCGGCGGTGTCGCAGGCGTGGTGGGTCAGGAGGTCAAGGGTGTTTATGGAACGCTGACGATCCTGGAAGATGGGCGCTATTTCTACACGCTCGATAATCAGAATGGGGTGGTCCAAGGGCTGGATTCCACCGAGACGCTGACAGAGACCTTCACCTACAGCATCACCGATGGTGATAATGACAGCGCCCAAGCGACGCTGACCATCACGATCGAGGGTAGCGATGATGGCGTCACCATCGAAGGGCTGAGCGGCAAGGGTGCCGAACTGACTGTTCGTGAAGACGATCTTCTGAACGGCAGCTCGCCCAATGCGGGCGAACTGACCCAAAGCAACAGCTTCACGCTTACCGCGCCTGATGGGGTAGCCACTGTTACGGTCGGCGGACAGACGATCTTCGCCAATGGTTCGTTCATCGCGGGCGTCGTCATTTCCAACGCCTATGGCACGCTGAAGATCGACAGCTTCATGCCCACGACCGGGGCCGATGGGGATGTGGTCGGCGGCACCATCAACTACAGCTATGTGCTGAACGACAACACGCTGCTGCATGCGGGCGCTAACGATGTGAGCCTCACGGACAGCTTCCTGGTGGAGGTGCTGGACACTGACGGATCGCAGGCAAGCGCCAGCCTGGATGTAGCGGTATTCGATGACGCGCCGGAAGCGCGTGATGACGTCGCGGTGCAGCAGGCGGAAAATGCGGCGGTGCTGATCAATGTCGTGACTGGCGAAGGCACTTTGACCGGTGCTGCCGGCGCCGACACGCTTGGCGCGGACGAGGTGAATCTTGCGGTCGGAGGGCAGTTGGTTCTGACTAGCGGGCCTTCGCAGGGCTCCGCGGTCTATCAGGGCAACGGCGTATTTCTTTATACCCCGGCCGCCGGAGCGATCGGAGAGGACAGCTTCACCTACACCATCACCGACGGTGACGGCGACAGTTCCACCGCAACCGTGACCATAACGCTCGCGGGCGATTCGACGCCCGTGGTGCTGGTGGGCGACCTGACGGTTTCCGAAGCGGGCCTTCCCAACGGTACGCAGTCGGGCGGCAATAGCGAGACCGCCGGTGGCGCGATGACAATCACGACCGGCGGCGATACTTTGACCAAGGTCGAGGTGCAGGACAAGAATGGCGTCTGGCAGGATGTGACCGGCGCCACGGTGGGAACGCCGGTGGTAGTGCAGGGCGCGGCTGGCGCTTTGACTGTCACGTCGGACGGTTTGGGTCATTACAGCTACAGCTACACGCTGGCCGTCAACAATCCCGCGCATCCTGACAACAATGCTTTCGACGGTGACGGCATCAGCGGCGCAGCTGACACGCTGCCCGGCGATAGCTTTGCCGTCCGCGTGACTGATAGCGACGGTGATGTGTCGCCATCCGCCAGCATCGATGTGACGGTGCAGGATGATGCGCCGATCGCGGCGGTTGATGGCGACACGACGGTCATTGAGGGCGCGACGGCGACCGGCACCTGGTCGCAGACGATCGGTGCAGATCAACCGGGCGCTTCGACGGTGGTTGTCGTCGGCGCGAACAGCTATGCGATTGGTACGCCCATCAATACTGGCCTGGGCACGCTGACAGTCAACTCCAACGGCACCTGGGCCTTGGTATCCAACAATAATCTGAACAACGCGTCTGATCCGTCGCTGAGCTTCACCGTCAAGGTGACGGACGCCGACAATGACGTGGCGCAGGATACGCAGACGATCTCCATTACTGATGGCGCAGGGCCGACCGCTGGCGCTCCGCTGAGCCTGCAAATGGACGACCAGAATCTGGCGAATGGCAGCACGCCTGCCGGAGATGATTTCGCTTCGGGCAAGATCAGCTTCACCGCGGGATCGGATGCGCTGACGGGCTTTGCCTTCTCGCAGAACCTCAATTCACTCGGTGGTGGACTGACCTGGAACCGGGTGAGCGCCACGCTGATCGAAGGCTGGGATGGCGGCATTAACACCGGCACCAAGATCATTACGCTGACTCTGACCGCACCCGCGTCGATCGGTGCCGGGTCGAGCGGCGACGTGACGGTCACCGCAACATTGATCGACAATTATGATAGCCATCCCGTGATCAATCAGGATGATCTGGCCGCACTGGGTAGCGTCGGCGTGACTGCCTCCGACCAAGATGGCAGCTCGGCTACCGCGACCGTCAATCTTTCGGTTTCGGATGATATTCCGACCGCGGGTAACGATGGCCAGTTGGCGGTGCTGGATGACAATGCCACGGCCGTCCTGATTGGGACGGTCGCGGGGTTGACGGGCAATGACAGCTATGGCGCGGACGGGCAGGGCTCTCCGGCGATCGTCATCGGCACCGGCAGCTTGGGCGGCACTATCTCCATCGTGAACGGAAACCTGCTCTATAGCTCGCACCATAATGTCGCAGCGCCTTATGCGCCGGTCACCGAGATCTTCACTTACACGATCAAGGATGGCGACGGGGATACGGCGAGCGCTACCTTCTCGGTCCAGCTGACCGATACTGGGCCGTCAATCAACGCGGCGGCAGCGTCGTTCACGGTGGACGAGGACGGCCTGGCGAACGGTATCAGCCTGTCTCAGCCGGGCGATGCCCCGGGCGCGGATGTCGTGAAAACCGGGACTTTGGCGAGCTTCAGCTTCGGCCAGGATGGCCCGGGCGATATCGTGCTCGCATCAGCGAATGATACTGGCCTGCGAACGCTGTCGGGCAATGTCGTGCGCACGGTCTGGGATCCTTCGACGCATGTCCTTACCGGTGAGGACGCCGTAACGGGCGTTGATGTCTTCACCTTGAAGATCACCGACGTTGAGACAGGCGCCTATCGCTTCGAACTGCTCGCGCCGATTCAGCACAGCGATCCGGCGAGTGAAGACGACAAGTCGCTGACCATTGCCGTCCAAATCACCGATGCGGAAAATGAAACCGCAAATGGATCGATCAGCATCGCCATTGATGACGACCGGCCGATCGTAGCGGATGACAATATCGGAACGAGTGAATCGGCTTCGGCGTCCACCGGAAATGTCCTTTCCAATGATCTCATCGGTGCGGATCAGCCAGGCAGCGTGGCCAGCGTCAATAACGTAGCCATTGCGGCAGGGGGCAGCCAGATCATCAATGGCAGCTTCGGCACGCTGACCATCTATTCCAACGGTCAGTATAGCTACACGCCCAAGGCGTCGGTCCCAGCAGGCTCGTTCGACAGCTTCACTTATGTGATGAAGGATGCCGATGGCGATACAGGCAACGCCGTGCTCAAGTTCACTTTCGCCGGTGACCCCAACCTCCCGACTGCTGGCACGACCGCTGCGACCGTGGACGATGATGGCCTGACCGGAGGCAATCCGCTCAGTATCCTGGGCGACGTCAACGCCAATGCTGGCGACGCCGACCCTGCTGCCAATGAGGCCAGCTTCAGCGGAACGCTACCCTTCGCCTTCGGTCCGGATGGTGCGGGCAGCGTGACCTTCGCCAACTTAAATGGACAGACCGGCGTAGTGGGTGCGGACACAGTTCTCTACAGCTGGAATGGCACTACGAATACGCTCACAGCGACAATCGTCGGCGGCCGGGGCACCGACTTGTTCAAGGTCGCCGTCAATCCCGGGACCGGAGCCTATACGGTCACGCTTCTGGACAACGTCCTCCACAGCACGGGAGGAAACGAAAATAATGCGTCTGTGACCTTGAATTATCAGGTGACGGACAGCGACTATAACGCCAGCACCAATGCAGGTTCGCGGGCGATCGGTCAGCTCGGCATCTCGTTCAACGATGACATGCCGAGCGCCTTCACCCCGGCTGCGGGATCGGTGCAGAACAACGATAGCCCGGCTACCCTGTTCAACCTGAACTTCGCCAATGTGGCAGGCGCAGATGGCGTGGGTAATGTGCTCTTCAACATTACGGATGGCGCCCCCGCCAAAGATACAGGCGGCGCGACGCTGCGGTTGAATGGCGAGGATCTGTTCATCTACGGGAACGGCACCAATGTACTCACAGCCAAGACCGCAGATGGGGACATCGGCTATACCATCACGCTGCAGCCGGGGACGGACAAATATCTGTTCGACCTGCACGGGACGATCACCAACGGCAGCGAAATCTCGATCAGCAGCTTCAGCGCAGCGAAGGCAGGCAACACCGATTATCGCGGACTGGGCGTGGATACGACCGACGCCATCGACGTGCTGTTTTCCGGCCGGGGATCTTCGGGTGCGCGGGGCTCCGTCAACACCGACAGCGATTCGATCGGCATCAACAATCAGTCGGTCAATCCCGATGAGGCGGTGCGCATCGATCTGGTCAAGACGCTGACCAGCAGCGGGGGGGGCACCACCGGCTTCGCCTATGCCGATCACCAGAGCGTCATCAGTTTCGAACAGAAGATTGCGCAGGTTGGCGGCAATCCCAACAACATGGTGTCGATCAAGGTCACGGCCATCGATGCCGATAACGATCAGGATCTAGGCTTCTCATCGACGACCAATGAGGCCGGCGAGTCTTTCGTCGGGATCATCAAGGTGGTCGTGACCGACGTAAGCACCAATAGCGTCTATACGTTCACACCGGGCGGCCTGAGCACGCAAGGCGCGATCGGCGTCACCTTCTCGTCAACAAGCGTGACCATTACCGGCCTTCAGGTGAACGACACATATGAGATTGTCGGCGCCAAAGGCTTCGACGCGGTGCTCGTGGAATCGCCTCATTCCAATAATGATTTCGATCTTGGCGTATTTTCCGTCGAGACGCTGAACAGCGGCGCGCCAATCAACATCAATCATGCGATCGTCGCGTCGGATGCGGACAACGACAGCGTCAACGCTTCGGTGAGCGTCACGCTGACGCCAGTCGCGCCGCCTGCGCCGCCTGTCGCGATCGACCTGGACGGGGATGGGTTGGAGTTTGTCGGCCTGTCGGCGGGCGTGCAGCATGATTATGGCAGCGGCCTCGTCAACACGGCGTGGATGGCGTCCGACGATGGGCTGCTCGCCCATGCGGTCGGCGGGTCCTATGACATCGTCTTCGCCGACGACGCACAGGGTGCGGCCAGCGATCTGGAAGGGTTGCGCCTTGCTTATGACAGCAATGGCGACGGCGTTTTCGATGCCAAGGATGCGGCCTTCGCCGAGTTTGGCGTGTGGCAGGATGCAAATGGCAACGGACAGGTCGATGCTGGCGAGTTCAAGTCGCTGACCGACGCCGGGGTCGCCGCCATCGAGCTGACCTCCAACGGTGTGAGCTATCAGGCCGCAGGCGGCGATGTCACGGTGCTGGGTGAGGCGAGCTTTGTCCGGACTGACGGCAGCAAAGGCACGATTGGCGACGTCATGTTCGCGACGGCTAAGGCGACCGACGCAAGCAAGACGGCGGATAGCAGCAGCAGTGGCTTCAACCAGGCGCTGGTCGCGGCCAGCCTGGTTGCCGTCGCAGGTGCCGTCGAAGTGATCGAGCAGGAGCAGGCTCCGGTCATCGACGCAAAGGATGCGCCGCTGACTGAAACGGCTCCGGCGAGCACGACGTCTGTCGAGGCCGAGACGACGCCGCAGGATAGCGCGCCAACGTCGGTGACTGTGGAGGATCAGCCTTCCCATACGGTCGAACAACCGGTGGAGCAGGGTCACCATGGCGGCGACGAGGCCGCAACGGACCATGTCACGCTGGCCGATGCAGACGTTGGTCCGGCCCCAATGATGGACAGCGCGGATGCGGCGCAGCCCGATCTTGGCGATCATCAGGGGCTGCTGGCCCAGTCGATCGATTTGCCCGCCTTCGATGGCAACGCAGCGCTGCTTGCGGTGTCGCATGAGGCGGCTCCGACGGCACTGGCGGAGGTCGTGAGTGAAGCGCTCGGTGCGGCTGATGCGCCGCATATCGACACGCTGCTCGCGGCGCTGCCGGGCGGCGATCATGCGCCGGTCATGCTCAATCCTGTCGCGGCCGAACCGATCGACAGCGGCCATATGGCGGCGGCTGCAGCGGCGATCTTCGAGGCGGCGATCGCTGCGCACGAAGCGATGGCCGTGGCCCATGGCTGATGAGCGAACAAAACAATTCAGGGACTCTCGCGGGGACAAAATGGGGAGATTGACGATGACGAACGGGGTGGGAAGGATTGCCTCCTTCGGCCTGCTGGTAGGGATGATGTCGAGCGCCGCCTGGGCTGCGCCTGCCTCGCCCCTGCTGCAACTGAGCAAGCCGGAACTGAGGGATGCGCTGCGGAGCCGTTACGACACGGCGGTCGCGGCGGTGGGGGACGCCAGCGTGCGCACTTCGCAGGACAGCCGCTGGACTTGGGCGGTCGAAGCCAAGAACCAGTGCGGCATCGCCATCGGTTTCATCAAATCCGGCACTAGGGATGCGGACAGCATCAACAAGTGCGACGACTTTGTGGCACGCCTTTCGGCGCCGCCACCGCCGCCGGTGTCGGCCGCAGGTTCAGCCCCACCCGCGCTGGACTGCACGGCACCGGCGGTGTCCATCTTCTTCGACTGGAATATGGACACGCCCCTGCCGGAGGGCGCCGCTACGGTAGGTCAGTTGACGCAATCGGCCGCTCAGTGCGGCTGGAAGCGCTTTGGCGTCACCGGTTACACCGATACGTCGGGCAGCAATCGCTATAATGACGGGCTGTCGCTTCGCCGTGCTCAGAATGTCGCGGGACTGCTGGGCCAGGGCGGCATCGCGGCGGATGCCATCACCGCCCGCGGCTTGGGCGAAACCCAGCTGAAGATCGAAACCGCCGATGGCGTGCGCGAGCCGATGAATCGCCGCGTCGAAATCACAGCCAGCGCGAATTAAGGGGGGAGGCGAACATGACATTGATGCGCAAGACATGCGGCAGCCTGATCGCCCTTTGTGTGGCGACGATGGCGGGGACGAGTTGGGCCCAGACCACGGACCTGAAAAGCGCAATCGCTGCGGCGATCGACAGCCATCCGGAAATCAACCAGGCGATCCAGAATAAGGAAGCCATCGAATTTGAGCGCGAGCAGGCCAAGGGGCTCTATCTGCCGCGCGTCAGCATCGAAGGGTCGGCGGGCGTTCGGCGGCTGGAAAACGCCACGCGCCGCGCAATCGGCATTGAGGACCAGACGCTCTGGCCGCTTGAGGCGGGGCTGGTAGCGGAAGAGACCCTTTTTGACTCGGGCTATCGCAGCGCGGAGAAGCGGCGCCAGGCGGCCCGGATCGACGGCGCCGCACTGCGGGTGGGCGAGCGATCGCAGTTCGTGGCGCTGAACGTTACACGGCAATATCTGGACTATATGCTCCAGCAGCGGGTGGTCGCGGCCGCAGAGGACAATATCGCCTTCCACCGCAAATTGCTGGGCGATCTGGGCGAAGGCGTCAGCAAGGGTTCGATCAGCATTGCTGACCAGCAGCAGGCCGAGGAGCGGCTTCAGGCAGCCTTGGTCCGCAAGAGCGAGGCAGAGCAGGACCTGACCAATGCGGCAATCAGCTTTCGGACGCTGACTGGCCTGTCGATCGATCAGGTGAGCATGCCCGATCCGGTCACGAGCGCTGTGCCGCCGACTTTGGACGAGGCCATCGCGGCTGCGCGCACCCATAATCCACTCATCCGGGAAGCCGAGGCCGATATTCAGGCCGCCCATGCGGTGGTGGATGAAGCCAAGTCAGAGCTTGGGCCGACGGTGACGCTGGAAGGGCGTGGCCGAGTGGGTGAAGATGTCGATGGCTTCAAGGGCAGCACCAACGACGTGCAGGGCCGGGTGGTCGTGCGCTGGCAGCTGTTCAACGGCGGCATCAACCGGGCGAAGGTGCAGGAAATGACCCGCCGGGCGAGCGAAGCACGATTTCGCCTGAGCCAGCGTCAACGCGAGGCGGAAGATGATGTCCGCACTGCGTGGAATCGCTGGGACACGGAAAAGAAGCGCCTGACCGACCTGTCGCGTCAGGGCACCGTGTCGGACTCGCTGCTGGTCTCCTATCGCGAGCAGTTCAATGTCGGACGGCGTTCGCTGCTGGACGTGCTGGACAGCCAGAACACACGGTTCAACACGCAGGTTCGCGGCGAAACGGCGCGCTTCTCCGAAATCTTCGCGCAATATCAGATCCTCGCCGCGACCAATCAGTTGCTCGACACGCTGGGGATCGCGCAGCCTTCGGGCGCAAATCCTTATGCGCGTAAGAAATATGATGTTCCGGACCTGCCGCCTGCCGAATTGCAACGTCGGCGCTATCCGGGCTGAGTATCCATCTTTGGGGTCATTCCGGCGCAAGCCGGGATGGCGCGGGGTAAACAATGTTGGAACGAAGCACGCTTAGCTTGGCCGAATGGCTGAGCCATCAAGGCACGCCCGGCGATGAGCTGGTCGATTGCATCGCCCATGTGGCGCGGCATTTCGACCGATCGCCGGGGGTCGTGGGGCTCCGCGCGGGGCTGGCGGTCGATGAATCGGGGCGCTTGCCCTTTCATCAGGCGGAATCGGCTCTCGATCAGATCGGGTTGCTGACGGACCATGTTCGGGGCCGGTTGGACAAGTGGCGGCCGGGCAATCTGCCTGCCATCCTGCCGCTGCGGAATGACCGTTTTCTGCTGCTGCTGGACGTGCGCCAGGGGGATGCACTGGTGCAGCTGCCCCATGCGCCCGAGCCCGTTTGGGCGGCGATCAGCGACCTCGACGGCCATTTTACCGGCGAAGCGCTGGTGGTCATGGCCGACCATGGCCGAGAGCGGGCTGAAGAACGTCCTTGGGACGAGCGGGCGCGGCAGCATTGGTTCTGGCGCGAGGTGTGGCGGGCGAGGGGCTCCTTCGGATATGTGATGCTCGCAGCCGCGATCATCAACCTGCTCGCCTTTGCGCTGCCCCTGTTCACGATGAACGTCTATGACCGGATAATCCCGAACAAGGCGGCGTCCAGCCTTTGGGTGTTGGGCGTTGGCGTGATGCTGGCCTTCAGCCTCGACTTCGCCCTGCGACTGGCGCGTGCAAGGCTTGTCGATGAGGCAGGGCGCGAAATTGACGAACGCCTGTCGCAACGCCTGTTCGAAAAGGTGATGAATGTGCCGCTGGCGAGTCGTGCGGGCAGCACGGGGGCGTTGGCGCGGCGCGTGTCCGAATTTGAATCGGTACGGGAATTCTTCACGTCCACCACCGTCGTTTTGGCGATCGACGTGCTGTTCCTGTTCTTCTTCGTCGGGATCATTGCGCTGCTGGGCGGCTGGCTGGCCGTCGTACCAGTCGTGATGATGGGGATCATGGCGGCCGCTGGGTTCTTTCTGCAGCGGTCGATGGCCCGGCTGTCGCGCGACGCCCAAGCCGACGCCAGCCTGCAGAATGCGGCCCTGGTCGAAGCGATCGGGGGCATCGAGACGCTGAAGGCTTGCCGCGCTGAAGGGCGCGTACTCGAGCGCTGGCGGCGTTATGCGCGGATGAGCGCGGCGACGCAGGAGAAGCTGCGGCGGTTGAGTTCGACGAGCGTCACTCTGGCCGCGCTGTGCCAGCAGGTGACGAGCATCGCACTGGTGATCGGCGGCTTCTACATGTTTGCGGCGGGCAGTATTTCGATGGGCGCAATCATCGCCATCGTCATGCTGGCTGGTCGGTCGCTCTCGCCAGTGGGGCAGCTTGCCTTCGTGATCGTCCGGGCGCGGCAGGCCATGACCACGCTTGGTAGCCTGCAGACGCTGATTGATCAGCCGGACGAGCGGCTCGACGGCGCACGCGGCATCATCCCCAAGATCCGGAAGGGAGCGATCGTTGCCAAGGATCTGGAGTTCGCCTATCCGGGAGCAAGCCAGCCGAGCCTTCGCGGCATCAACCTGAAGGTCGAACCCGGGGAGCGGATCGGGATTATCGGCCGGGTAGCGTCTGGAAAATCGACGCTGGGCCGAGTGATCTGTGGCCTTTACCCGCCAGCGGGCGGCGTGCTGACCATCGATGACATCGACAGCCGCCAATATCATCCGCACGAGTTGCGCTCCGCCTTCCGGTATGTGGGACAGGATGCCGAGTTGTTCAGCGGATCGGTGCGGGAGAACCTGCTGCTCGGCGCACGCGAGGCTGATGATGCGAAGCTGCTTGAAGCACTGGAACGTTCCGGCGCGTCCCGCTTCTTTGGTCGCGACGCCGCCGGTTTCGACCTGCATATCGGCGAGCGCGGCAACCGCCTTTCAGGTGGGCAGCGCAGCTTCCTCGTACTGGCGCGAGCCTTGGTCGAACCGGCCAAGCTGCTGTTTCTGGACGAGCCGACGGGGGCGATGGACAATCAGACCGAAAATCTGTTCATCGATCATCTGGAAAAGGCGCTGGAGCCCCAACAGACGCTGATCGTCTCCACGCATCGTCACGCATTGCTGCGGATCGTCGATCGGTTGATCGTGATCGATCAGGGTGTCGTGCTGGCAGACGGGCCGCGTGACGAGATCATCGGCCATCTTCAGCGCGGAGCCGGGCAATGAGCGCGCTCGTTCGCAGCGTGGGTATGGCAGCGCCGGTAGCGCTTGCGGTCACGATGGCGGCATATTGGCACGGAGGTCAGCCGCGTCCGGCGGTACAGGCAAAGATCATGGAGGCCGCTCCAGCGATTCCCGGTAAATATCTGGCGCTGGTTGCCATGACCGAGAAGGTTGATTCGGCAGCGGAAGGTGAGAAGGCGCGGGAGGAAAATCAGCGTCTTGGTTTTGCTGGGGGCGATATCGCTGCGGCCAAGCCATTCCGCGCTCTGGGGGGAGCGGGTGAGGATCATGATCGCGCGCTGCAATGTCTTACGCAGGCCATTTATTATGAAGCTGCGCATGAGCCCGAAAGTGGCCAGCGGGCCGTCGCCCAAGTTGTGCTGAACCGCGTGCGCCACCCCGCCTTCGCCAAGACGGTGTGCGGCGTGGTGTATCAGCGGTTCGACGCTGCCGTTTGCCAGTTTAGCTTCGTGTGCGACGGCTCGCTCGCGCGGCGGCCGTCGCCGGCCCTCTGGGACCGGGCGAAGCGGATCGCCACGGATGCGCTGGGAGGGCGGGTAGAGAAAGACGTCGGCACCGCGACCCACTATCATGCCGATTATGTTTTTCCGCGCTGGGCGCCCCATCTGGCGAAGCTGATTCAGATCGGCGCGCATATCTTCTACCGCTGGCCGGGCGGGTGGGGCCAGCCGAGCGCCTTTTCGGGGCGGTATGCGGGGGGCGAAAACATTCCGGCATTTGATCCGTCGCGGTACGCCGCTGCGCCTGCGTCCGTGATCGATTATCCCCCGGTCGCTGCCCTTACGGAGCGGCGCGCGGTCAATGATGTCGGGGGGCGAATGGACCCGACCAAAGGGTGGAAGCTATCGATTGCCGATCCTTCGCCGAGCGGCGGCGCATTGGGCGATATGCTCGCCCGCCAGGAAAAGGTCGCGCCGATCACGCTGGCCGCTGACGACCATAATATCCAAGGGGTGCAACCATGATTTCGCGCTGGATCAACTGGCTGCGAGGGCAACCGGGCAACAAGCAGGTCATTCTTTACAGCGGCGGCGGCATGCTGGTCTTCTTGATGTGGGCCAGCCTGGCACCCGTCGATGAGGTGACGCATGGGCAGGGGCGGGTGATCCCGTCCAGCAAGGCGCAGGTCATCCAGTCCGCTGAACCGACGACGATCGAGGAAATCCTTGTCCGATCGGGCCAGAAGGTGAGCAAGGGACAGCTTCTGGTGCGCCTGGACGACGCCATGCTGGCATCGGAACTGGGGCAGCTTCAGGCCGAAACCCGCTCGTTGACGGCGCGGGCGGGTCGGCTGGAGAAGGAGGGCACCGGCGCGGGTGCGGCTTGCATGACAGGCGGACCTGAATGCCAGCAGGAACAGGCGCTGGCCGACGTGCGGCAGTCGGCATTGCGGAGCAAGCAGGACGCCATGTCGGCGCAGGTTGAGCAGCGCCGACGTGAGCTGGGCGAAGCGCAGGCGACGATCGCGAGTCTTTCCGGCAGCGTACAATTAGCGCGGCAACGCGTGTCGATGCTGGAGCCTCTGGCAGCGAAATCGATTATCCCGCAGACAGAATTGCTCGACGCCCGGCGAGAGCTGGTGGATGCGCAGGGACGGTTGAACGCGGCGCAGCAACAGGCTTCGCGTGCCTCCGCGGCCATCCGCGAGGCGCAGGCGCAACTATCCGAAGCCAATTTCCAGTTTCGCCAGGATGCACTTAACGAACGCAGCCAGTTGGAAGCAAAGATCGCGGTGAACAGTGAATCGCTGCGGGGCGCCAAGGGGCGGGCGCAGCGGGCGGAAATTCGCTCTCCGGTCGATGGTGTCGTGAATGACGTTCAGGTGACGACCATTGGCGGCTTCGTCAGTCCGGGGCAGAAGATCATGCAGATCGTGCCGGTGGGCGACAAGTTGCTGGTCGAAGCGCGGGTAAAGCCCAATGACATCGCCTTCATCAAGACCGGCGACCGCGCCGTGGTGAAAGTCACCGCCTACGACTTTTCCATCTATGGTGGGCTGACCGGCACGGTGCAGCAGGTGTCGGCCGACAGCGTCTATGATGAAGCGACGCGTGAAGCCTATTTCACCGTGGTCGTAGAAACGGATCGGGCCTGGTTGGGCTCGGGCGCGCACAAGCTGCCGATCACGCCGGGCATGGTGTGCGACGTGGAGATACTGACCGGCCGGAAGTCGGTGCTGGCCTATCTGCTCAAGCCGATTATGAAGGCGCGGTCGGAGGCATTGCGGGAAAGGTGATCACCCCGCCCTTCGCCGTGCGCTTGCCATTCGACAGGCTCAGGGCACTAAGGCGGCGAACAGTCAGCGTGCGGCGAACTGCACCGGCTGCGGCTTGGTCACGCGGTAACCGTGTGTCCAACGGCCATAGGCGTTAAAGCTCAGGATTGGCCGGTAATCGCTGACCTGCGACGAAGGGAGCACCTTGTCAGTCATATTGTCCAGGATCATGAGTTCATTGCCGATCCGCACTGCCAGCACCGCATGATCAGCCTGGCGCGCTAAATCGCGGGCAATGACGAGGAACATGGCGCGGCGATCGAAGCCAACCGCTTCGAGCAGCTTCATCTTGGCGATGGCATAATCTTCGCAATCGCCCGCGCCGCGGAGCAGTGACTGGTTGGCCGGTGCCCAGCTGTCACCACCCTGTCGATCATCAATGAAGCGCAGCCGCTGGTTGACCCAGCGGTTGATCATCTCGATCTGCTGTTGCCCGCCCGCGGCCTGCGCGGTGTGGAGGATGTTGCCCCACAGGCCCTTGCGGGTCAGAGGCTGCGATATCGAAGCCCATTTGCCGTCGAGCACCGTATGTCCGATCGGCAGCGCGACCGATCCGAATATATCGGGCTGACCCATGCGCGGCGCAGGCTGGTCGGAGAGCGGAGTCGGCCGTATTGATGTCAGGAAAGCAGTGGGACGCGGCCCCGGTGTCGGCACGAGGCCGCGCATGAAGGCTGGCGTCAGATCGCGCTGGCGGTAGTCGAGACCGGCGACGGCTATTGAGAGTTGTACGCCCTCCAATCGCCAGCCGGGCAGCTTGCCGAGGAAGTCGCTAATTCGCCGGTCATTCATGACCGCCGCCGGGGTGGGCGACACGCGGATGAATGTGGCGGGCACCGCACCACCCTGCTGCGCGCTGATCGCCGCAAGGCGGCTCATGCCTCCAGCCAAAAGATTTGCCGAGTTGCGGTCGGAGGGGGAGTAGTTAGCCTGGCTCTGGCCTGCATAAGGCGTAGCCGGCAGGGTCAGAGGAGCCTGGGCGCTGGCATGACCGCTCGCGCCCGCCAGCAGCAGCGCCGGGGCAACCAGCAGGGCGGAGGTGCGAAGGAATGGGACGAAGCCTGACATGCTTCGCACCATCCCGCAGAAAATTGAACATAGGGTGCGCCGCCCTGGTTAACGAGGCGATAGGCATTAATGTAGGAAATCAGGCGTCTATCGCCTCTTCATCGACCGTCGCAGCATTTTCCTGGATGAAGGCGAAGCGGTGTGCGGGATTGGTGCCCATCAGCCGTTCGACAAGTTCGCGCACCTGTTGCCGATCCTCGACATCGTCGGGAAGGGTAATGCGGATCAGGCCGCGCGTCTTGGGATCCATAGTGGTTTCGCGCAGCTGCATTGGATTCATCTCACCCAAGCCCTTGAAGCGGCTGATTTCGACCTTCTTCCCCTTGAACTCCTTGGCGAGCAGTTGCTCGCGATGGGCGTCGTCCTTGGCATAGAGGCTCTTGCCTCCGGCGACGAGGCGGTAGAGCGGCGGCTGCGCGAGGTAGAGATGGCCGCGCCGCACCAATTCCGTCATTTCCTGAAAGAAGAAGGTCATGAGCAGCGTTGCGATATGCGCCCCATCCACGTCGGCGTCGGTCATGATGACAATGCGTTCGTAGCGGAGATTGTCAGGATTGCAGTCCTTGCGCGTGCCGCAGCCGAGCGCGAGGATCATGTCCGCAATTTCCTGATTGGCGAGGATCTTTGCGTTATTTGCCGACGCGACGTTCAATATCTTGCCGCGCAGGGGCAGGATCGCTTGCGTCTTGCGGTCGCGCGCCTGCTTGGCCGAGCCCCCGGCCGAATCGCCTTCGACCAGGAAGATTTCAGTGCCTTCAGGATCGTCGGTCGAACAGTCGGTCAGCTTTCCAGGCAAACGGAGCTTGCGCGCGCTGGTCGCGGTCTTGCGCTTGACCTCTTTTTCCGCCTTCCGCTTGAGGCGTTCATCCATGCGGTCGATCACATAGGCGAGCAGCGCCTTGCCGCGTTCCATATGATCGGACAGGAAATGATCGAAATGGTCGCGCACCGCATTTTCGACCAGCCTTGCAGCCTCGGGACTGGTGAGTCGGTCTTTGGTCTGGCTCTGGAACTGCGGGTCGCGGATGAAGACCGACAGCATGATCTCTGACGAGGTCACGATGTCGTCGGCGGTAATGTCCTTCGCCTTCTTGTTGCCGACCAGTTCGGCGAACGCCCGAATGCCCTTCACGAGTGCGGCGCGCAGGCCAGTTTCATGGGTGCCGCCGTCCGGCGTCGGGATGGTGTTGCAATACCAGCTGTAACTGCCGTCGGACCAGAGCGGCCAAGCGATCGCCCATTCGACGCGGCCGGCGGTGTCGGGAAAATCCTGGCTGCCGGAGAAGAAGGCGCTGGTCGCACATTCGCGCGTGCCGACCTGTTCCTTAAGATGATCGGCAAGACCGCCGGGGAATTGGAAGACGGCGTCGGCTGGCGTGTCGTCGCTGATAAGTTCGGGCGCGCATTTCCAACGGATTTCGACGCCTGCGAACAGATAGGCTTTGGAGCGTGCGAGGCGGTAAAGCCGGGCGGGTTTGAACTTCTGCTCGCCGAAAATCTCATGATCCGGGATGAAGCTGACCGATGTGCCACGCCGGTTGGGAGCGGCTCCGACCTTTTCCAGCCCGCTGGTGGGTAGCCCTTGGGCGAAGCTCTGGCGGAACAATTCCTTGTTGATGGCGACTTCGACGACGGTGACGACCGACAGGGCGTTGACGACACTGATGCCGACGCCATGGAGACCCCCCGAGGTTGCATAAGCCTTGTCGGTGAACTTGCCGCCGGAATGGAGCGTGGTGAGAATGACCTCCAGCGCCGACTTGCCGGGGAATTTGGGATGGAGACCAACGGGGATCCCGCGACCGTTGTCCGTGATGGTCAGTTTGTTGCCGGGTTCCAGCGTGACCTCAATCCGGGTTGCATGGCCCGCGACCGCTTCGTCCATGCTGTTGTCGAGCACTTCGCTGGCAAGGTGATGCAGCGCTCGCTCGTCCGTGCCGCCGATATACATGCCGGGACGGCGGCGCACCGGCTCCAGTCCTTCGAGAACTTCGATGGAGGATGCATCATAACCGGAAGAGGAGAGCGGCTGGCTCGCGAACAGATCGGACATGCGCACAAGCTATAAGGGGGTACGCCGTCTGTGCAAGCGGGAGGGGCCGGTTCAACGGTGAACCGGCCCCAATTTAATCTGGTTAAACCTTCGCTCGAAGCGAACAGATAGGGAAGTTTACCGCACCCTCGGGCCGCCGAATGGCAGCGGCGGGGGCGGACGGCGGGTGCCGCGGGGCAGTTGGGCCTGATAGGCCCGGCCACAATGTTCGACGCAATAGGGGAAGCCGGGGTTCACCGCTTCGCCGCAGAAGTGGAAATCGGGTTCGCCCGGGTGGCCCATCGGCCATTTACAAATGCGTTCTGTCAGGTCGAGCAGCGTCGTCTTCCCCGCGATTTCGGGGCTCGGCTTAGCAGGCACCAAGCGGCGCGGCGGAGCAGGCGGGATGGGAGCCTGCTGGTCGCCCGGGCCCTGACGCAGGAAGCCGCCGGGGCCGACTGAAATGATGCGCGGCTGCGGCGCGGCAGGCGGAGCGTCCGCGGCGGGCGCAGCGAATGAAGGCGCAGGGGCAGCAGCCGGGGGCGCAGCGCGAACTGGCGCGGGCGCACTATGCTGCACAGGCGCGGGCTTGGGCGCTTCGGCCTCAGGCGACGGCGTGGCTTTGCGCACTGGAGCGGCCTTCTTCGGCGCCTCGTTGGCTTTCACGGGCGAAGGACGCGACTGAAGGCCAAGGCGGTGCGCCTTGCCGATCACGGCGTTGCGGCTGACTCCACCCAGTTCGTCCGCGATCTGGCTGGCGGTCAGGCCCTTTTCCCACATTGCCTTGAGCTGGTCGATACGCTCGTCGGTCCAGGACAATGAATGACTCCTCGAATTCTTAAATTTCGCGCCCTATATGGGGCGCGCCTGCACAGGTTCAAACCCGTGCACAACGCCCTTGCGGCACATCCGACCAGCCGATAGTCGATCCAAGCATGAACGACCAGTCCCAATTTGCAGCTTCTTCCCGGACCAGCCCCGCTTTTCACGAGCCGGGCGAGCTTGTCATCCGCAATGTGAACTGGGCGGGGACGCGCGCCCTGTACCGGAAGGAAGTGCGGCGCTTCATGAAGGTGCAGCTCCAAACCATATGGGCGCCTGCCGTCACGACGCTGATGTTCCTGGTCATCTTTTCCGTCGCGCTCGGCGGGGCCGACCGGCGAGTGCTGGGCGTGCCCTTTGCCGATTTCATCGCGCCCGGCCTGATGATCATGGGCATGATGAACAATGCTTTTGCCAACAGCAGTTTTTCGCTGCTCGCGGGCAAGATGCAGGGGACGTTGATCGATTATCTCATGCCGCCCTTGTCCAACAGCGAATTGCTGCTGGCGCTGGTGGGGGCTGCGGTGACGCGCGCTTTCTGCGTGGGGCTGGCGCTTTGGGGAGCGATGGCGCTGTGGCCGGGCGTGCATGTGACGCCTGCACATCCCTGGGCGATTGCCTGGTTCGGCCTGATGGGCGCGGCGCTGACAGCCTTCATCGGCGTGATGACATCGATCTGGGCGGAGAAGTTCGACCATGCCGCTGCGATCACCAATTTCGTGATCGGGCCAATGACCCTGCTGTCCGGAACCTTCTATTCAATTGATAGGCTTGCGCCGGTATTCCAGGCGATCAGCCATGCCAACCCGTTTTTCTATGCGATTTCCGGTTTCCGCTATGGCTTTGTCGCGGCGGCGGATGGGGATGTGGTGGTGGGAAGTGTGGTGCTGCTGGGGCTCAACATGGCGCTGGGCGTGCTATGTTATGTGCTGCTGAAGCGCGGGTGGAAGTTGAAGGCTTGATCCACACAGTTTTTTGGTGACCGCACTTGGTTGGCTGATCAAGTCAATCCTGCCATCACAGGCACCACTTGCGTGATCAGGAACAGCAGTCCTGCCGCGATCACCCAATGTTGGAGGCGGGGAAAGGCGGGCCCGTCCCGCCTTTCCTCCGGCAATGTAGCCATCAGGCGATGCCCTTGCCGCCTACACGTGTGAGGGCGAAGCCTGCCGTTTCCGCTTCGCTCCGCGGGTAGATATTGCGTAGGTCGATCAGCAGCGGCTTGTTCATCGAGGCTGCCAGGCGCTTCAAATCGAGTGCCCGGAAAATATCCCATTCAGTGACCAGCACTAGCGCGTCCGCTTCCCTAGCGGCTTCATAAGCGTCCTTCACCATCGTCACGCTGGGCATCATCGGCTTGGCGACTTCCATGCCTTCGGGATCATAAGCGACGATCCGGGCGCCTGCATCTTCCAGCGCTTGCACGATGGCGAGGCTGGGTGCATCGCGCATGTCATCGGTGTTGGGCTTGAAGGTGAGGCCCAGCAGCGCGACGGTTTTGCCCCGCGCTTCGCCGCCAAGAGCTTTCACGATCTTGCGGCCCATGGCGCGCTTGCGCAGGTCGTTCACCTGCACGACCGTTTCGACTATGCGGATTGGCGTGTCATAATCCTGGCCCGTCTTGACCAGTGCAAGCGTATCCTTAGGAAAGCAGGATCCGCCATAGCCGGGGCCGGCATGCAGGAATTTGCTGCCGATGCGGTTGTCGAGGCCGATGCCGCGCGAAACGTCCTGCACCTCAGCGCCGACCGCTTCGCACAGGTCGGCCATCTCATTGATGAAGGTGATTTTGGTGGCAAGGAAAGCGTTGGCGGCATATTTGATCAGCTCTGCCGTCCGCCGGCCGGTGAACATGACCGGCGCCTGATTGAGGTTCAGCGGACGGTAGATCTGCGCCATGACAGCGGTTGCCCGCTCATCGCCGGTGGTGCCGACGACAACGCGGTCGGGCCGTTTGAAATCGCTGATTGCCGCGCCCTCGCGCAAAAATTCAGGATTGGAGACGACCTGGATGTCGAGGTCGGGGCGGGCTTCGCGCACGATTCGTTCGACTTCATCACCAGTGCCGACTGGAACGGTGGATTTGGTGACGATGACAGTTGGACCATCAACGGTTTCTGCGATCTCGCGTGCGGCGGCATAGACATAGCTGAGGTCTGCGTGACCGTCGCCCCGACGCGAGGGCGTGCCCACCGCAATGAAGATGGCGTCTGCGCCCTTCACCCCGGCGGCGAGATCCGTGGTGAAGGTCAGGCGGCCGGCCGCGGCGTTGTTGGCGACAAGCTGATCCAGGCCAGGCTCAAAGATCGGCATGCGACCGGATTCGATCGCATCAATCTTGCGGGCGTCCTTATCCACGCAGCAGACGTCATGGCCGAAATCGGCGAAACAGGCGCCCGAAACCAGGCCTACATATCCCGTGCCGATCATCGTGATCTTCATAAAACTACCCGCAGCCTCGCTGGAAAAATGAAAGGTTGACGCGGCCCTAGCATAGGTCATTGCGCGTGCGAAAGCGCGCGTCGGAATTACCCCTATGTTCAGGGGATGGTTACGATTTGCTGGCAGGGGGTAGCCTTAAAGGCTCGCATCAGGGGGCAAAGATGAAAGTTGCGGTGGTATTCGGGACTCGTCCCGAAGCGATCAAGTTGTTTCCGGTCATTCATGCGTTACGTGCGCGCGATAATGTGGACGTACGCGTCATCGTGACGGCGCAGCATCGTGGACTGTTGGACCAGGTGCTGGAAATTGCGGGTATCAAGCCGGACATCGACTTGAACGCGATGATGCCCAATCAGACGCTCGATGGGCTAACCGCCAAACTCATTGTGGAGCTGGGCAAGGCGTTCGATCTGGAAAAGCCCGATCGGGTGCTAGTGCATGGCGACACGCTGACCACCATGGTTGCCAGCCTCGCCGCCTATTATCGCCAAATTCCCGTTGGCCACGTCGAAGCCGGGCTACGGAGCGGAGATATCTATCATCCCTGGCCTGAAGAGGTGAACCGCCGCGTCGTCGCGTGCATTGCGGACATGAATTTCGCGCCGACAGATGCAGCCGCGGCGGCGCTCTTAAGTGAAAACCGCGATGCCCGGGGTATCCATGTTACCGGCAATACGGTGATCGACGCGCTGTTGGCTACGCGCGAGCGGATTGGCGCGATGCCCTCACTTGCGCAGGGACTGGACGATCTAGCTGCGCGATTTGCCGGGAAGCGGATCGTTGCAGTGACCAGCCACAGGCGTGAGAATTTCGGCGGAGGCATGGAAGCGATCGCCCGTTCCATTGCGGACATAGCGGCGCGACCTGATGTGGCGGTGATCTTCCCCGTCCATCCCAACCCCAATGTGCGGCCTGTGATGGAGGCGGTGTTGGGCGGACTGCCCAATGTGGCGATGATCGAACCGCTGGATTATCCGCATTTCGTCCGGCTGCTGGATATGTGCCATCTGGTCCTCACCGACAGCGGCGGGGTTCAGGAGGAAGCGCCCTCGCTGGGTAAGCCGGTGCTGGTGATGCGCGAGACGACCGAGCGGCCGGAAGGCGTCGCCGCCGGGACGGCGAAGCTCGTCGGTACGGATCGGGTGCAGATCGTGAGAGAGGTGCTGGCGCTGCTGGACGACGAGGCTGCATATGCGGCGATGGCGCGGGCGCATAATCCGTTCGGCGATGGCCACGCGGCGCAGCGGATCGCGGCAGTCATCGCTGCTGATGGAGCACGGGCCGAGGGGCTGGATCAAGCCGCCTGAACCGAAGCCCTCGCTTGTAAGCGGGATTGCTCCGCACCTGCATTTTGCACTGCCGCCTTCGCGTCCATCCGAAGAATGGAAAGCCGTTACCAAAATCTTCAGCATTTCCTTGCAGAAACTGGCGGCAAATCATCGGCTTCCAGGATCATTGCATGCCCATCGACAAGCAGCAGACGGTTTCGGTCATCGGGCTCGGCTATATCGGCTTGCCGACCGCCGCTCTGATCGCGCGGGGCGGGGCGCAGGTCGTCGGCGTGGACGTCAGTGCTCATGTGGTCGAGACCGTCAATTCCGGCCGTGTCCATATTGAGGAAGTCGATCTCGACGGTTTGGTGCAGGGCGTCGTTGCGCGAGGCAATCTGCGCGCCAGCCTGACCGTCGAGCCTAGCGATGTCTTTATCATAGCGGTGCCCACTCCTGTTTCAGAGGACCGCGCGCCCGACATTTCCCATGTGCTGAAAGCCGCACGCACCGTCGCTGACGTGTTGAAGGCTGGCGATACGGTGATCCTTGAATCCACCTCGCCGGTGGGCACGACCGAAGCGATGCGCGACCTGTTTTCTCAGCTGCGCCCGGACCTCAAGATGCCGGGGCAGGGCGGAGCGGGCGACGTCGCTATCGCCTATTGTCCCGAACGCGTTCTGCCCGGCCGCATCCTGGTCGAACTGATAGACAATGATCGCTGCATCGGCGGCATTACCCCACGCTGCGCGCGCCGGGCGCTAGCCTTTTACCGCCAGTTCGTCCGGGGTGCGTGCATCACCACCAATGCGCGTGCGGCAGAGATGGTGAAGCTGGTCGAAAACAGCTTCCGCGACGTCAACATCGCGTTTGCCAACGAGCTTTCCGTCATCGCCGAAGGCATGAATATCGATGTGTGGGAAGTTATCCGGCTCGCTAACCGTCATCCGCGGGTCAACATCCTGTCTCCGGGCCCCGGCGTCGGGGGCCATTGCATTGCCGTCGATCCGTGGTTCATTGTCCATGGCGATCCCGAAAACAGCCGCCTGATCCGTACAGCGCGTGAGGTGAATGACGCCAAGACCGACCATGTGGTTGCAAAGGCTTCCGACCTGATCGATGACTTTCCAGGCGAAGAAATCGCCTGCCTCGGCCTAGCGTTCAAGGCGAATATCGACGACTTCCGCGAAAGCCCAGCAGTGAAGGTCGCCGCCCGGCTTGCTCGTCGCTATGGCCGGCGCGTCAAGTTGGTCGAACCCTATGCTCATGATCTGCCGATGGAATTTGCAGGCACTGGCGCGGAGTTGATCGATCTCGATACGGCTCTGGAACAATGCGGCGTTTTCGTCATTCTAGTGGATCATGACATGTTCGCATCAGTCCCGGTGGACGAGCGCGTCGGCAAGGCCGTCTATGACACGCGCGGGGTTTGGCCCGACCAGCCTCGCCGGGTTGCGCACGATCAGCCGGGGCGTATCGCGGTTTGACAGAGTAGGGCCCCGTCCAAACTGGTTTGCCCGTAGTTGCCATGACCTTTCTGCCTCGTTAACCCCGCGCAAGGTGTCCGCCGCTTGGCGGACAGCCTGAAAAGCGTGGGGAATTTAGAGCGGACATGGACAGGCCGAGCGACAGGATGAACCGGGCTCTGGCCGTCGCGACGGTCTGCGCCCTGCTCAGCGCTTGTTCAACGGCGGCCACTGTCCCAAGGGGAGATGCGGCCTATGTGGTGATCCCGCCAGCCCAGGCCTTGGGGGCCGATTACCGCATTTCTTCCGATGATGTGCTGCGGATACAGGTTTTTCATGAGCCCGGCTTGTCGCTTGAGGATGCGCAGGTCACCGCTGCGGGAGTGGTGCGCATGCCCCTGATCGGCGATGTGCCGGTCGCTGGGCTGTCTGCGGGCGAAGCGTCCGATGTTATAGCGGGCAGGCTTGGTGAGCGTTATCTGGTCTCGCCTCAGGTCACGATCTTCGTGAAGAAAGCGGTAGGCCGGCGCATCACCGTCGATGGCGAGGTGCGCGAACCGGGACTGTTCCCGGTCGATGGCCGCATGAGCCTGCTGCAGGCAGTCGCGCTGGCGAAGGGACCGACCCGCCTCGCTCGTATCAAGCAGATCATTGTTGTCCGGCAAACGGATGGTGATCGGAAGGCGGCGCTGTTCGATCTTTCGGCCATTCGGAAGGGTGAGGCGCCTGACCCGGAAATCCTGCCCGGCGACACCGTTATCGTCGGATTATCGCGTGCGAAGGCTATACTTGGCGGCACCTTGTTGGCGCTGCCCGCAATCGGCGCAGGCTTTGTTGCGCTCGATGGGGGGCGCTGATGGCAAGGCGCAGCATCCGCATCGATAGCGATTCTCCATCGGGCCGGATAGAGAGCCGAGCGGCGCGGATAGCCCCGATGGCGCGCGCGGGTTGGACGGCGGTGTGGCGGAACCGCATCATCCTGTTCGTCACCATGGCGCTGTGCGTACTGGCGGGAATCGTCTTCATCCTGCTTTCCACGCCCGATTATCGTGCGACAGCATCGGTCGAGGTGGAGGATGTTCCCGCGGGCGCTGCTGGGGCTGGCGCGACTCAGAGGCAGTTGACGGCCGCGGACAATGAATCGCTGATGCAGACCGAGTTGGAAGTGCTCCGCAGTCGTGCCCTGGCAGAAGATGTGGCCCGCGAGCTGGCGTTAGTAGGCAGCCGCACCTTTTTCGATGGAATGGATGAACGCCGCCCCGACCGGGGATCGACCATGCTCAATCAACGGCAAGTGGAGACAGAAGCAGTCATCCGGCTGCTTCGGGACAATCTCGACGTTGAGCTTCCAGGCAAAAGCCGAGTCATCCGCATCAGCTTCACCAGTGCCGACCCGGTCCTGTCCGCCCGTGTTGCCAACAGCTATGCCGACAGCCTGATCAGGGCGGACTTGAAGCGAGGGTTTGAATCGGGCGTTCAGGCACGACGCTTCCTGCTGGGCGAGTTGGATGGCGCTCGCCGCGATTTGGAGCATGCGGAGCGAGATCTTGCAGCTTATGCCACGCAGACCGGCGCCTCGGCGGGCGCTGCCTTGGCTGCAAGAGGCGATGGTACGGCTGGTGCGGAAGGGACCACCACCACGCGCCTGGCGCAGTTGAACGCCTTCCGCGCGCAGGCGATCGCCGACCGGATTGCCGTTCAGAAACGCTGGGAAAGCGCGCGCCTTTCCAGTGTGGAGACACTGCCTGAAGTGTTGAACAATGGCGGCATGCAACAGCTGATGGCGCAGCGGGCCCAGGCCCGCGCTGAGGTCGTCGAGGAACGGCAATTCCGCAAGGATGCGCACCCCGAAATGCGCGAGGCGCGGGCCCGGCTCGCCGCGCTGGATGACCAGGCCGAAGCTATGGCGAACACGATCCGCGCATCGCTCCGGGAGCAATATGAAGTCGCTGTTCATGGCGAAAAGCAGATCGAGGCGGAGATTGCCGGGGTCGAGAGGCAGGCGCAGGCCGAGCGTGGACGAGGGGTGCAGATGAGCATCCTGGAGCGCTCGGTCGATACTTATCGCTTGTTGCACGATAGTCTGCTGCAGCGCTATCGGGACATGGCTTCCCAAGCAGGTTTCCAAGCCGGACGGATACAGCCGCTGGATCGCGCGGCCGTTCCTACGCGGCCGTCTTCACCCCGCATTGGCGTCACGATGCTGCTGGCATCGCTGGGTGGGTTGGTGCTGGGCCTGCTGATGGTGGCGGGGCGGCATGTGTTCGATGATGCGGTCACGTCGGCGGACACGCTGGCGGAGCGCGCCAATCTGCCTTTGCTCGGCACTGTGCCGGTGACGGACAAGCCTGCAGCGGAAACCTTTGTGCCGATCGCTTCTTCGCTGCTGCTTGCTTCTTCGGAGGGTCTGCCCGCATCGATCCTCGTGACAAGCGCTCAGGAAGGCGAAGGGAAGTCCTCGACAGTACACGCGCTGGCGCTTGCCCTGGCGAAGCTCGACCGGCGCGTGCTGGTGATTGATGCCGACATGCGCCGCCCGCGGCAGCATGGGCTGTTCCATGTCACACCCGAACGCGGGATCAGTGAAGTGATGACGGGACAAGCCAAGGCGGAAGATGTCATCGTCGATAGCGGCGCGCCTGGCGTTTCCCTGCTCCCCAGCGGCGCGATTCCGCCCAACCCGGCGGAACTGCTTTCGACACCCGCTTTGGATGTCTTGCTCGCCAGCGTGCAGGGGCATTACGATACTGTCCTCATCGATGCGCCGCCCATTCTTGGCGTGCCTGATACGTCACTGCTCGCAGCCAAGGTGCAGGCGGCTGTCTTGGTAGTCGAATGGGGCCGCAACCACCACGGCGGGCTCCGTGTGGCCGTCGATCGCCTGCGCCGCGCAGGTGGCGCAATCATCGGCGCGGTATTGACGAAGCAGCAGGGGCGGGCGTTCGAATATGATTATCGCCGCGGTGGGTAACGAAGTTTGATGACCGGCTGACCCGCGGTGACGGTCGGGGTATTGAGGCTTCGTCCCGGCGCGGCGCTGGCATTTCTACGCCGCTGCATGACATGGTGATCGATCAGTCCGGGCATATTAGAGGCCATATCGCCTTAGACCTTCGATGCGGTGGGACAGACGGTGATATGGCGATCAGATAGGTCATCAACCTGCAAGATCGAAAGCGCGATCTCCTCCTACTTGTGCCGCATTAGGAGGACGACCGCGACCAATCACCCGAGAGGCGCATAAGTGTCACTTCATCCGGGCCTTCACTGCGCCAGGCCGCCAGAGCAATGGCGAACAATGAGCGTTTTCGTCCGCTCGTGGGCTGGAGCTGACAGCCACAGCCCACCTGGGACCTATTGACGCAGCCTTTCGATTGCCTGCGCGAGCGCGACGTAAAGTTTACCCATGTCGGACGACAGAACTGCAACGCCAAGCGCATTGCCATCTCGCGCCGAGAGGATGATCCGCAACATCGATTCGAAATCGTGGATGTAGCGGTTCACATGTTCCTGGAAGTCGGAATCATTGTCGTAATGCAGGGCGATCTCGCGGGACTCGCCTGCGTCCAGCAGCTTGACCGCTCGCCGGGTGAAGACGCCGCGATCGCCTTTCAGATAAGAAGCCCAGGCAGAATCGGTGACATCATTCGACAGAATCTTCGTCACGTCGATCGCGGTGCTGTTGAGCGATTCGATCAGCAGAGCCGAGCGGCGCGCGAAATGGTCGCGGTCGCGGTCTTCAGCGGCGCGTTCGGCTTCCTCGATCCGCGATTGTACGGTGGCGCTGGTGTCGGCGATCGTCAGCAGCTGGCGCGTGAGTCGATCGGATGCCTGATGCGCCGCCCGGACGGCTTCTTCGGCGACTTCGGCGAGTTTCTGAATCTGGGCCGTTACCTTGTCATCAACCGCCTGCTGAAGCGCTTGCTCGCTAGCCTCAGCCAGTGATTGGGCCGCATCCGGGATAGCGCGACCAAGGGCTTGGCGGGCGCGTTCGGCTGCCTGGTCAGCGGTATCCTTGACGCGGAGCAGGGCGGTGACGAGTAAGGGCCCAGCGCCTTCGGTGATCCGCGTTGCGTCCTGGTGCGCGTTGTCCAGCGCGGTGCGTAGTTTCTCCACCAGTTCACGATTGGCTTCGACGCCGCTTTGCGTGCTTTCGAGCCATTCGGTCAGACGCCGGCCCTGACCGCGCAGTAGCTCTTCCGCCTCCTGCGTTCGGCCAACCAACGCCTCGGAAATGGCTTCAAGCCGCTCCATTTCGGGGGCGGCGCTGTCCAGCAAGGCTCGGCTGGTGGTAATGCGCGTGTCGAAGCGCTGCAGCGCGGCCGGGAAAGTTTCGTCCAGTTCGCGGACGCTTGAATCCAGCGCCACGAGCAGCGTTTCGGCACAGCTGATAAGCTTTTCCGCCGTGACTCCGCCCGCTGCCAGGGCGTCGTCGATCCGCTGGGTCTCGGAGGTGAGGCGCGACAGGGCATCGGTAAGCCGCTCATTGCGAGACAAAGCGCTTTCTTCCATCGCGGCAAAACGCGACTGCGCCGCATCGATCGCGTCCCCAAGCGTTGCATGCAGCCCGGATACGAGCGTTCGCTGCCCTTCAATCAGGTCGTTGATCTGGTGAAGACGGCTTTCAACCTCGCTCATATGGTCAGAAACCGCCGTTACTGTTTCGTCGCCGATATTTTCGATATTGCCGCGCGAGCGCGCAACAAGTGCGTCCAGCGCCTCCGCCTGACGAGCAAGCCCTTCCTCGGTCAGCGCCACGCCGTCACGCGCACGGGCGAAGGCAGAATCGGTTCGTTCGCGCAGCTGAGCGTCGATTTCGTCAGCATCACGTGAAAGCGCGGCAAGTGCGCTCTGGCTGGTCGCAGCGATACCGGCTTGAGCGGTTTCAACCAGTGCACGAAGCGATTCGGCTTGGGCGGTCAGATCCCGATCTGCCGCAGCCATGCTCTGTTGAGCATAGGCAACCGTCGCCTCAAGGCGCTGACGCACATCACCCTCTACGCGGTTCAGGTCCTGCGTCAGCAGTTCGATCGTTGCTTCGGCACTATTGGTGATGCCTGCGCGCGCACGTCCCAGCAGATTGGCGAGAGTGCCCGCCTGGCGGTCCAGTTCGGCCGCGCCGTCCTGCATGGCCTGGCGAGCGCTTTGCGCCGTGGCGTCGATCCGGCCGGCGGCGATGTCCGCCATGCCGTTTACTTCCTCGGTCGCGGAGCGCGTGGCTTCCTGCAACTGCGTGAGCTGGCTCGACAGGCTCTTGGTTGCCGAGAGCGTGCGGGCGCGCGCGTCGTCGGACAGTTCGCCCAATGAATGGAGCCGGGCTTCAAGCGTATCGATCCGCTCGGCCAGCGCGTGGCCGTTGTCGATAATCTGCGCAGCCATGCGAGCGGCGCGATCCTCGAGCTCCGGCATGGAGGCGATGAGGGCGTCCATGCGGGCGACGAGAGCCGTCCCTGCACGCTCGGCAGCTTCCGCTTTTTCGGTCGTGCTGTGCGCTCTGCTGGCGATCAGTTCGGCCGACGCTTCCATATTGCTGCTGGCGGCCGCACCGTAGCTGTCGAGCAGTTCGGCCTGGTCGTGCATCGCCTGCCGTGCGCTCTCAAGTTGCCGATTGATGCGACCAAGCCGCAGTTCGAGCAGTTCCGCTTCGGTGCGCAAAGCGCGCGCGGTGTCCAGATAGCGGCGGGATTCTGCGCGACTGTTGCGGGCGATCAGCAGGTAGCAGACGCCCAGCAGCACGATGGGGACAAGCAGGGTGGCGACAAGGCCCGGCCAAGCGGCAGGTCCGCCACGCCATTGGCCCGCGCTGATTGTCGCCCAACCGGCAAAGCCCAGCCAGGACAGCGCGGCGAAGGCGAACAGCCCTTGGGTTTGCCGCGCCGCGCGCTCGCCATGTTCGGCGGCCTCGCTTTCCGCATCAAGATCCTGGACGGCCTGCTTCAACAGCAGTGCGTCATCCTCTTGCGACTCATCTGTAGTCGCAATGCTTTTGTCTCGCCAGAATTCGACGATGGTGCTGCCCCCGGTCATGACCCCATCCTATCATCTTTTCCGCTCAACAAAATGCCCTGTTACCAAAACTTAACGCAAGCCCGATAGCGTTGACCCCATGTCCTACGATCCAGGCGCCCTGAATGCCGCTCTTGCCGCCGCTGTCGGCGAAGATATCGCACTGATCGCAGACCTGCGCATCGCTTTCATGGAAAGCGCCGAACGTCAGCTGGACCTGCTTCGCAACGCGCAGGCCGACGCAAGCTGGGAACTGGCCTCTTGGCGTCTGAAGGGACTGGCGGCAAGTTTCGGCCTGACGCATCTTATGGCGCTGGCTGATGAGGCTGCGGACTGCGTGCGCGGCGATCCGAGGATCCTGCGTCAATTGCGAATGGCGATCGATCGTCTTCAGCAGGGCTGACGCGCAGCACGCTTGCGCGATGGCGGTAGCCTTGCGAAAAGGCGAGGCTCAACAAGAACGGGTCGGTTCCATAGCAGCATGACATTTGCGGCCATTCTCAGCGCCAGCCGGGCGTCCAGCGATTCCTCTGCGGCATTGCGCGCCAGCTTGCATTTCGCGGGGCAGACGCTGGTCGAATATCAGGCGCGTCAGGCCGCCCGGGCGGGCGCGGATCGCATCATGATCCTGGTGAGCGTCATCACGCCCGCGCTATCCCAGGCCGTCGATCGGCTGAGCACTGACGGAATTGCCGTCGCCCTGGTCCGAGACATGGTCTCCATGGTTCGGGACGCACCGCGCGACAGCGACGTGCTGCTGGTAGCAGACGGCATCATCGTTGCGCAGGCGCATTTTGATGCGATAGCCGAGCGAGAGGGCAACGCTCTGCTGGTGACGGACGATAGCCGTGCGAGCGCCCCGCTGGAGCGAATCGACGCAGGTCAGCGCTGGGCGGGACTGGCGCGGATCAGTCCGGACCTGCTGTTCGGCACGCTGGACATGATCGGCGACTGGGATCTTTCGCTGACCCTGGTGCGCGCTGCCGTCCAGAATGGCGCGCGACGGGTCACTGTGCCGCAGGATGATCTGCTGACCGGCCGCGTCGCGCTGGTCGATGGCCAATCGCAGGCGGACTTGGTCGCCCAGGCGATGATGTCCACGGGATCGACCGCGAAGCGGACGCGGGGGCTGGCTGAACATGTCCTTCTATGTCCGGTCGCCCGGATGCTGAGCCCCGCGCTGATGCGTACGCAGGTTCCCGCGACACAGGTGCGCATCGCGGCGATGGCCCTGAGCGCGATTGGACTGGTGCCCATTGAACTGCTTTGGCCTGCCGCCGGCTTCCTCATGTTGTTTTTGGCATTGGGGCTGGCGGAAATAGCGGATCGGCTGGATGAACTGGCCTTGCGGTCTCCGCCCACCGGATGGGCAGCCTTCGTCGTGCCCTTGTTCGCAATTGGCGGGATATCGCTGGCAGGTGAGAGCGTCCTGGCGACCTGTCTGGCGCTGCTGTTGGCGATCGTGCAGTTCGCCGACCGCTGGCGCAAGACGGGTGGGGCGAGGCATTGGATGATCTTCACGCCCGCCAGCGCGGTTTTCCTGCTGCTGCTGACGGCGTTGTTCGGCGCGACCATGCTGGGTTACACGCTGGCGATGCTGGCCGTTATCGCGTCGGTTGGCGCAATCATCCTGCTCAAGCGTGCCTGAAATATTTTCGCCCTTAGGGTTTAGTGCATTTTAAGGACGTGCGGCTATGCTGGCCCGCATGAGCGCCTTTTCGTTCCTTACTGGACCGGCATCGGCGGATAGTTGGCCCACGGCTCCCGTCCTGGCCGGCATGTCCGCCGTTCCCATCGGCCATGCCATTGATCTGGCGTTTTTCTTCCCTAATGAAGGGCGCGAGCGTCACGACGCACTGATGGCGGAGACGCGCCGGCATCTGGGGGCATGCGTCACTGGGGTCGAGCGAGCATTGCGATTCGCACTGGACCAACAGCCAGAGATCATGGCTTTGCTGGGGTTACGGACGGAGGCTGTTTGCTGGCCCACCATTTGCGCTCAGCCGACGCTGCTGGGACCGGCGTTGCTCGCCCATATGCAGATGCGCGCCGGGGTGACGTTGCTGCTGCGTCAGTTTGGGCAACCTGATGACCGGCTCGACGAGGCGGAAGCGGAGATCATCCTGCCCACCAATGATGCCGCGGTAACAGAAGCGCTGGCTGCGCTCGCGGTGGCCGAGGGCCGCTGGCTGGCGGCGGGTGCGGAGGACGAGCCGATGCAGCCGGATCTTCCTGCCGAACATTTTGCCGAACTGATGTGGACGGCTGCTGCGTGCATGATGGCAGTGGTGCAGCGGTCCGCTCTGGTCGAGGGGGACGTGATCCTGCCCGTCTTTGAGAAAGCGGGTTGGGCCCTCCTGGCTGAGCATGATGAGACGCGCGGGCCGATTGCGGCCGCCGATCGGCTGGTGCGTCGGCTCGGCGAGCGCGCGGATGTGCCAGAGCTGCTGGGTGCGGCGCTCGGCCAGAGACGTTTCCTGCTGTTCGCAGCGCTCACAGCGCGGCGGCTGCGTATGGACAGTGCGCATGTCGCTGACATCTTGGTGATGGGGCCGGTGACGGAGCTTGCCGCTTTGTGCCGCTCTCTTGGCGGATCGGATGCGGATTACCGGCACCTGCTGCTGGCGCTGCGCCCAGTACGGCCATCGCTCACTGACGCAGCGATCATCCTGGAGGCCGAGCGTTATCAGGCGTTGACAGAGGCTCAAGCGGACGGTTTGGTAAATGCGTTGCGCGCACCCCGCGCGCTCCGCGCCAAACTCGATCATCTGCGGCAGGTCACCATCTGATGAATATGCCCGCGCATCCGACGGTCATTCGCGCCACGGTGGCGGCCAACGGGCTGCTGCTGAGCGCGGATGCGCCTTTGCTGGCCTTGCAGCGGGAGGCGGGCTCCGACGTTGGGGCAGTGCTGGCTGTGCCACAACTGGCAGCGATAGCGCGGCTGGCATCGCGGCTGAGCGTCACCGTTTCGCGGCCGGTCACCGCCGCTACCGAACGGGGCGACGTCGAAATGTGGGTGCGCGCGCGGCCGGAGGCTGATGGCGTGCAGCTTTCCGTCATTGAGTGGAATGAGCGGCCGGCAGCGGTCCTTCCGGTGGACGGGGTAAGGCGGGAAGCGGATATCGCTGCAATTGCGGAAGGCTGGAGCTGGCAAATCGACACGCAGCTTCGGTTTCAGATGGTCCTGGAAGGCGCGGGGCCAGAGAGCGCTCTGCCTGAAGTCCCGCCGGTGCCGGGGAGCCGTTTCACCAGTTATTTCGAACTTCGTCCTGACGAAGAGGGGGACTTGGCGATTCTGCGGGGCTTTGCGCAACGGCGTGCCTTTCGCGATCAGATCGCTACGCTGACGGCCTCATCCGAGCAATGCTTTCGCTTGTCCGGCTTTCCGATGTTCGATCTTGCCGGGCAGTTGCTAGGCTATCGGGGCAAGGCATTTCCGCTGGATCGTGCGATCCTCGCGCCACATGTTCCGGCAGCGCCTGCGGTCGTCATCTATCCAGCGGAATTTGGACGGCGGCTCGATCGTTCGCTACGCCAGCCATTGGGGCGCATCATTGCCAACGCCGATTCGATCAATGCCCAATTTGATGGGCCGCTGCGCCCCGACTATGCAGGCTATGCGTCCGATATCGCCGCGGCGGGACGGCATCTGATGGCGCTGATTGATGATCTGGCGGATTTGCAGGCTATCGATCGACTGGACTTCACCGTTGCCACCGAAGATGTGGACCTGGCCGACATCGGACGCCGCGCAGCCGGGCTCTTCGTGGTGAAGGCGATGGACCGCAACATTCGCATTCATGCGCCAGACCCAGGGCAATCGACCGTCGCGACCGGGGAGTTCAGGCGCGCGCTTCAGATTCTCATGAACCTGGTCGGCAACGCTGTTCGTTACGGGCCCGAGGACAGTGACGTGCGTATCGAGACGGGTAGGGGAGATGGGGCGGCTTGGATCGCCGTGATGGACCAAGGCGCAGGCGTTCCTGCAGACAGCCGAGAGCGCATCTTTCACAAATTCGAGCGATTGGGGCGCAGCGATCCGGGGGGAAGCGGCCTCGGCCTCTACATCTCGCGGCGATTGGCTTTGGCGATGGGCGGTGACATCCGGGTGGATGAAGCGCATGGCGGAGGGGCGCGGTTCACGCTTTCGCTTCCCACCAGCACCTAATTCCCCCCCAAAAAAACGGCGCCCGATTAGGCGCCGTTTTTCTTTATATAACCAGCGCTGTGAGTTAGCGCTTTTCGACCGGGATGAAGTCGCGCTGCGCGGGGCCGGTGTAGAGCTGGCGGGGACGGCCGATCTTCTGCGCTGGGTCCGAAATCATTTCGTTCCACTGCGCTACCCAGCCAACAGTCCGGGCGAGCGCGAAGAGCACGGTGAACATCTCGGTCGGGAAGCCGATGGCCGAAAGGATCACGCCCGAATAGAAATCGACATTCGGGTAGAGCTTCTTCTCGATGAAGTAAGGGTCGTTGAGGGCGATCTGCTCAAGTTCCTTGGCGACGTCGAACACCGGATCATTGACGCCCAACTTTTCGAGAACGTCTTTCGCGGTCTTCTGCATCACCGTCGCGCGCGGATCGTAATTTTTGTAAACGCGATGGCCAAAGCCCATCAGGCGGAACGGATCATCCTTGTTTTTAGCGCGGGCGATATATTCGGGAATGCGATCAACGGTGCCGATCTCGCGCAGCATGTTTAGCGCGGCTTCATTGGCGCCGCCATGAGCGGGCCCCCAGAGACAGGCGATGCCCGCTGCGATGCAAGCGAAGGGGTTCGCACCCGACGAACCAGCAAGGCGCACGGTCGAGGTCGAGGCGTTCTGCTCATGATCGGCGTGAAGGGTGAAAATCTTGTCCATCGCGTCCACGACGACTGGATCGATCACATATTCTTCCGCCGGGACCGAGAAGGTCATGTTCAGGAAGTTGGCGGTGTAGCTAAGGTCGTTGCGCGGATAGACGAAGGGCTGACCCACGGAATATTTATACGCCATTGCCGCAATCGTCGGCATCTTGGCGATCAACCGATGGCTGGCAATCTTGCGCTGTTCGGGATCGTTGATGTCGGTCGAGTCGTGATAGAAGGCCGACAGAGCACCGACGACGCCGCACATGATGGCCATCGGATGTGCGTCACGACGGAAACCGCGGTAGAAGGTGGTCAGTTGCTCATGCACCATGGTGTGGCGCGTGATCGTGTTGCTGAAATCCTCGAGTTCCTTTTTCGACGGCAGTTCGCCGTTGAGCAGGAGATAGCTGACTTCCATAAAGCTCGACTGCTCAGCGAGCTGATCGATGGGATAGCCGCGGTGCAGCAGGATGCCGGCGTCGCCATCGATATAAGTCAGGCCCGAATCGCAGCTTGCTGTGGAAGTAAAGCCGGGGTCGTAGGTGAACATGCCGGTGTTGGCATAGAGCTTACGAACGTCGATGACCTTGGGGCCGACTGAGCCGCTAAGGATGCCGTAATCCTTGGCATCGCCGCCCACCGTCAAAGTCGCATTATTGTCCGACATCTCGTTCTCCTCAATTGCCATCAGCCGGCGACACCTGTCTGGCATCGGCAAGCCGCTCCAAGCTCCTGCCTTTTCCAAGAAGGAAAAGGACATCAAAAATCCCCGGCGAAACCGTGCGACCGGTCAGCGCCGCGCGCAGCGGCTGGGCCACTTTGCCCAACCCCAGGCCGGCTTCCTCTGCCACGCGGCGGATCGCTTCCTCGATCGCTTCGACTGTCCAGGACTGGACGGAATCAAGAGCGTCGGCTGTCTTGCCCAGCAGCTCGCGCGCCGAGTCGTCTAGCAGAGCAAGGGCCTTCTCGTCAAAATCCAGCGGGCAATTTTTGAATAGAAACTCCGCGCCCTCCGCAATTTCGTTAAGGGTTTTCGCGCGGGGCTTCAGAGAGGGAATGGCTTTAATTAGAAGCGTTTCAGAGCCTTCTGGCAACGCTACGTCCAGGCGCTGCGCGACGCGCGGCATTACCAGTGCAGCTAGGCGGGCATCATCCGCTTCACGCAAATAATAGGCGTTGAGATTTTCCAGCTTCTTGATGTCGAAACGGGAAGGCGACCGACCGACCCCGGAAATGTCAAACAGCTCTATCGCGCGATCGCGAGAGATAGTCTCTTCGTCGCCATAACCCCAACCAAGGCGTAGCAGATAATTCAGCACCGCTTCGGGCAGCATGCCCATTTCGTCGCGATAGGCATCGACCCCAAGCGCGCCATGCCGCTTGGACAGCTTCGCGCCATCCGATCCGTGGATAAGAGGGATGTGAGCGTAAACCGGCTCTTCCCAACCCATGGCCTTAATGATGCCAAGCTGGCGGAAGGCATTGTTGAGATGATCATCGCCGCGGATCACATGAGTGACACCCATGTCCTGGTCATCGACTACAACGGCCAGCATGTAGGTAGGCGTACCGTCGGAACGGAGCAGGATCATGTCATCCAACTCCGCATTCTGGACGACAACGCGGCCCTGCACCGCATCTTCGATCACCGTTTCGCCGTCGCGCGGTGCCTTCAACCGGATAACGAAGGGCGCGCCTGCCGGTGCTTCGGAAGGGTCACGATCGCGCCAACGGCCATCATAGCGCATCGGCTGCTTGGCCGCGCGTTGCTGCTCGCGCAATTCGGCAAGCTCTTCGGGCGTCGCGTAGCAGCGATAGGCATGGCCACCCGCAAGCAGTTGGTTGGCGACTTCGGCATGGCGCTGCGACCGCTCAAATTGGAACACCGCAGGCTCGTCGCCGGCAAGGCCGAGCCATTCGAGACCGTCGAAGATTGCTGCCACGGCTTCGTCGGTAGAGCGCGCGCGATCGGTATCTTCGATCCGCAACAGGAACTTGCCGCCGTGATGTCGGGCGAATAACCAGTTGAACAAAGCGGTGCGTGCGCCGCCGATGTGAAGGAAGCCCGTGGGCGATGGCGCAAAACGGGTCACGATTTGCTTGTTCAAACCCGTTGCACTCACCGTCTTATTCCCCGACATCCGCCTTGCTCATTCATGAACGCGACGCCCCCTAGCATGGCTTTTGAGCCACGACAAACCTCCGTTGGCCGGAATATCGGGCAGGCGGTGCAGGCCCTTTTTGCGCGACTGGAACAGGGGCTGGAGGCAGAGCGCGAACAGTTGGGATTGTGGGTTCCGGTGGCGCTGGGGATAGGCATAGCCGCCTGGATTTCTCTGCCTAACAAGCTGGAATGGCTTGCTTTCTGCTGTAGCGCGGTTGCGATCACGAGTGCGGGTTGTCTCCTTCCTCTGGGAGCGCGGCTGCGCCAAATGGTAGTGCTGGGCGGGTTGCTCGCTTGCGGGGGCTGTCTGCTGATATGGGGAAAAGCGGCCATTTTCGGTACAGCCCCATTGCCCCGGCCCATCTTCATGGAGGTGACGGGGGAGGTCATATCTGCCGATGTGGTGCCAGCGCAGCAAATGAGTCGCGTGGCGGTTAGGCCGATCGATCCGTCCGGGCTGCCGGCGCTGATCCGCGTGAATATTGCGGCAACCGACATTCCTGCGGAGCTTGGACGGGGAGCCGTCATCCGATTCCGGGCGCGCCTAATGCCGCCCGCGCCGGCAAGTCTGCCGGGGGGCTATGATTTCGCTCGCCGCGCCTATTTCCAAGGCATTGGAGCCACCGGACGTGCATTGAAGCCGATTGTTGTTCTGCAGCCATCGGTAGAAGCGCCCCCGCTTCGCAATCGCCTGTTTGCGCATATATTGCAGAATGGCGAGGGCGAGGGGGCGGGAATCGCGGCTGCTTTGGCGACCGGAGACCAAGGTGCGATCACCGAAGCGGACGCGGAGGCTATGCGCCGCAGCGGCCTAGCGCATTTACTGTCTATCAGCGGCTTGCATGTCACTGCCCTGATTGGGGCAGTCGTTTTCCTGCTGATGCGGATCATGGCGCTTAATCGGCGGGCGGCGCTCGATTGGCCGTTGATGCTGATCGCTGCGGGCGGCGGCGCGCTGGCGGGCATTGGATACACGCTGCTAACCGGGGCGGAAGTGCCGACGGTCCGGTCCTGTGTGGCGGCGCTGCTGGTATTGGGAGGGCTCGCGCTTGGCCGCGAAGCGATAACGCTGCGGCTGATCGCTGCCGGCGCGCTATTGGTTCTATTGCTCTGGCCCGAGGCACTGGCCGGGCCGAGTTTTCAGATGAGCTTCGCCGCCGTGATCGCGATTGTTGCATTGAGCGAGCATCCGCGGTTTCGCGCCTTCGCAGCCCAGCGGGATGAAGGGACGGTCAAGCGCCTCGCGCGCTCCCTAGCCGTTTTGCTGCTGTCCGGGTTCGCCGTGGAGCTCGTGCTGGCCCCGATCGCGCTTTTTCACTTTCACAAGGCGGGAATGATGGGCGCTTTTGCTAATCTGATCGCCATTCCCCTGACCACTTTTGTCGTCATGCCATTCGAGGCGCTGGCCTTATTACTTGACCTTGTGGGATTTGGAGCGCCCGCATGGTGGCTAACTGGTCGGGCTATCGATCTACTGCTGTGGCTAGCGCACAGCGTCGCAGCGAGTCCGTGGGCGGTGGCGACTGCCCCTGTGGTGCCGAACGTCGTGTTCGGCATGATGGTTCTGGGGGGGCTCTGCTGCCTGTTGGGGCGGAGTCGCTGGCGATGGATCGGACTGGCGCCGGTTGCTGCAGGGATCCTGGTCATAGTGACGACTTCGCCGCCCGAGATATTGGTGACTGCCGATGGCCGTCATGTCGCGGTGCGAAGCGCAGAGGGCGGCATGGCCATCCTGCGCGAACGAGCGGGTGATTATGTCCGCGACATGATGGCGGAAAGCGCGGGGCATGAAGGGCCTCTGGCTGCCATGGCCGATTTGCCGGAGGCAAGTTGTTCGAAAGATCTATGCATGGTGGCTCTAACGGGCGGCGGCCGCATGTGGCGACTGCTGGTGACTCGAACCGGCGATTTGGTGCCACGAGAGACGCTCGCGCACGATTGCGCGCGTGCTGACATCGTGATCGCGGATCGCCGCCTTCCGCCTTGGTGCCGACCGCGCTGGTTGAAGGCGGACCGGCGGCTGCTGGCGCGGACAGGCGGGCTTGCCATTGACCTGGATGACGGGGAGGTGCGGACCGGAAAAGTCCCCGGCGACACACATCCCTGGATCATTCAGCCCTCCAGGCGACCGGCACGTCGCCCGTCAAATCAATTATAGCGGCGCAGCAGTCCTGCCAGCTTTCCCTGAATGCGCACTTGCCGCGTATCATAGATCTGCGGTTCGTAGGCGCTGTTGGCAGGGTCGAGCCGAACCTTGGGTCCTTGGCGATGGAAATATTTCAGCGTCGCATCGCTATCTTCAATAAGGGCGACGACGATCTGCCCCTCGCGCGCAACTTCGGTCCGTTGAATGAGAGCGAAATCACCATCAAGGATGCCAGCCTCGATCATGGAGTCACCAGACACCTCCAGCGCATAATGATCGCCTGCGCCGAGTAAAGCGGCAGGAACGGATAGCATATTCTGACCCTCTAGCGCCTCGATCGGAACACCCGCGGCGATCCTGCCATGGAGCGGTATGTCGATCACATCATTTGCAGCGAGGGGCGGCTTGGCGGCAAGCTGTGGCTTCGGCGGGGCGATCCCCTTCGGCGCGCGATGCATCGCTTCTGGAAGCTTGAGCACTTCGAGCGCGCGAGCGCGGTTAGGCAAGCGCCGAATAAAGCCGCGTTCTTCCAGTGCGTTGATTAACCGGTGGATGCCGGATTTAGACCGCAGGTCAAGCGCCTCCTTCATCTCTTCGAAGGAGGGCGATACGCCGCCTTCCTCCAGCCTGTTTTGAATGAAGCTGAGCAATTCCTGTTGCTTGGGCGTCAGCATGCCTGCTTGTCCTCCATGGAACGGATGGAGAACGCATAGGAAACGGAAGGGGGCGAGTCAAGCAACTTGCACGAACCGTAACGAAAGGAACGGACCTGCCGTCTGGCCGTTATCTGGCAGCCTTCCCAAAAGAGGGTGAATAGGAGAGTAAGATGGCGAACCAAAACGACCAGGACAGCAACCAGCGCCGCCAACAGGGTGGTGACCGCTCAAGTCAAGGCGGCCGTCAGCAACAGCAAGAAAACCGCCAAGGCCAGATGGGCGAAGGCAAGAAGGACAAGGGCGGTCACGACAAGCAGCAGCGTTGATCAGCGTCCGGTTTGTATCCGGGGGAGGGGCCGCTTTGCGGCCCCTTTCTCATGAGTTGAGCGGGAGAACGGTTACCTGGTCGCCAGCGGCTGCTGGCGGTGAGCCCGCAGGCCGAAGGATGAGACTGTCGGCCTGAGCCATGGCGGCGGTTGCTGCGCTGTCTTGCGAGGTGACTGCAATCATACCATCGTCGGTGTGAAAGGCGCGAAGATAATCGTCCCGTTCGCCACTGGCGGGCAAGGGGGCGGCCAGCGTCGCGCTGGCGATGCGGGGCAACGGATCGGCTGCTCCGGCCATATGCCGGACGAGCGGTAGAAGGAACAGGGTTGCGGTGACGAACGCCGAGACCGGATTGCCAGGCAAGCCAAGGAAAATGGCGTCGCGCAGTCTTCCCGCCATCAGCGGTTTTCCTGGCCGCATCCGGATTTTCCAGAACTCAAGATCGCCGCCCGCTGCTGCGAACGCGGGACGGACAAGATCATGGTCCCCGACGGATGCTCCGCCGGTTGAAACCATGATGTCGGCTTGGCTGGCATCCTCCAGCGCCCGTGTCATGGCATCGAGATCGTCGGGGATAATCCCGATGTCGAGGATGCTGCAACTCAGAGCGCCGAGCATCGCGGCAAGCATGGGAGCGTTGGAGCAGGGCAGGTGGCCCGGCGGCGTAGGCGCTCCTGGCGGGACCAGTTCATTGCCGGTGGATAGGAGAGCGATCCGAGGGCGAGTGCCGACCGGGAGCGCGCCGTGGCCCGCCAGGACGGCCAGGGCGATCTGCGCCGGGCCGAGAGCTGCACCTGAGTTTAGCAGCAATTGGTTATTGCGGAAATCCGAGGCGGCAGGCCGGACATTACGGCCTCTGGGGAGGGCTGGGCCGCGGGGGTGGACGAGGCCGTTCGAGAGGTCAGCATCTTCCTGAATGAGGATGGTGTCGGCGCCTGGCGGCAATGGTGCGCCGGTAAAGATGCGGCAGCTTTCGCCGGGCGCCAGGGACGGCGGAAGGGCACCGCCAGCCGTGCTTTCGGCTGTGACGCGCCAGGGGCCGGGCCATTCGGCGGCGCGGATCGCGTAGCCGTCCATCGCGGAGAGGTCTGCCCAAGGCTGATCCCGCAAGGAAAGGATATTTCGAGCGAGCCAGCGACCAGCACAGGCTGAGACGGGTAGCTCCTCGGCGGGGAGGCGGGGACCGAGGGCAAGCAGCCGGGCCTGGGCCTCCGCGACCGGCAGCAGGCTCATGCCGCGCGCCAGTCGCCCGACTTGCCGCCGGATTTGGCGAGAAGGCGCACGTCGCCGATGACCATGCCTTTATCCAGCGCCTTGGCCATGTCGTAGATGGTGAGCAGCGCTACCGAAGTGGCGGTGAGCGCTTCCATTTCTACACCCGTCTGTCCGGCCGTTCGGGCAGTCGCGGATACAGTGACCCCGGCGGCTTCAAGTGTGAAGTCGATGCTGACGGAGGTCAGCGCGATGGGGTGGCAGAGCGGAATGAGGTCGGCGGTCCGCTTAGCCGCCATGATCCCGGCAACGCGCGCAACGGCGAGGACGTCCCCTTTCTTGACCAACCCCTGGGCAATCGCGGCGGCGGCGTCCTCGGTCATTCGGATATGGCCAGTAGCAACGGCTTCGCGGGCTGTCACAGCCTTGGCCGAGACATCGACCATCCGGGCCGAGCCATCTTCGTCGAGATGGGTAAGGTTGCTCATGCGCCGGTAAGGAGAGCGCGCGTCGCGGCTTCGACGTCGGGCTGACGCATCAGGCTTTCGCCGACGAGGAAGCAGCGGACGCCATGTTCGGACATGGCGACCAGATCGGCATGGCTGCCAAGGCCGCTTTCGGCGACAAAAGTGCAGCCTTCGGGTGCTTGGCCGACCAACTCATAGGTGCGGGCGAAATCTACGCTGAAGTCGCGCAGGTCACGATTGTTGACGCCGATGAGGCGGGAACGAAGATTGAGCGCGCGCTCCAATTCATGGGCGTCGTGCACTTCGATGAGGGCGTCCATGCCAAGGCCCAACGCGGCGTCCTCGATTTCGGCCATCTGTCCGTCGTCAAGCCCGGCAACGATGATGAGGATGGCGTCTGCGCCGAGCGACCGGCTTTCCAGCACCTGCCAGGGATCGACCATGAAATCCTTGCGCAACACCGGCAGCGAGCAGGCGGACCGGGCCGCCATGAGATAATCATCATGGCCCTGGAAATAAGGTTCGTCGGTGAGGACCGAAAGGCAAGCTGCGCCAGCGGCGGCATAAGCTTGAGCATGGGCCGGAGGATCGAAATTTTCCCGGATCAGGCCCTTAGAAGGGCTCGCCTTCTTGACCTCCGCGATAAGGCCGAAGCCCGAGCGGGCGGCGCTGTCCAGCGCATGACGAAAGCCGCGCGGGGGCGTTTGTTCGGCGGCGCGGGCGTGCAGGGTCGAGACGGTGATCGCAGCTTTGCGTCGGGCCACGTCCTTGCGCTTCGTGTCGCAAATTTCGATGAGCTTGTTGGTCATTTATAGGCAATCCAGCAATTGAGCAGCGCGTTGGCAAGCCCGCGATCGATGGTTTCGGCCGCTTCTTCGACGCCTTCACGCAGATCGGTCACGGCGTCAGCCACCATGAGGGCGGCGGCTGCGTTCATCAGTACCGCGTCGCGATAGGGGCCTTCTTCTCCTTGAAGCATTGCGCGAAGGGCGGCGGCATTGTGAATGGGATCGCCGCCTCGGATGGCTTCGACGGGGTGAGTGGGGAGGCCAGCGTCGGCGGAAACTAGACGGCGCATCGCGATGATACCTTGGGCCGTCACTTCGGCAACGTCATTTCCACCGGCGAGAGACAGTTCGTCCAGTCCTTCGTCGCCCGATACGATCATCGCCCGATCGACGCCCAGATCGGCGAGCGCTTCGGCATAGATGGGCACATATGCGGGCCGGGCGATGCCGACCAGTTGGCGACGTACGCCTGCAGGATTGGCGAGCGGACCCATGAGGTTGAAGATAGTGCGCTGACCGATAGCCTTGCGGATCGGCCCGAAACGCTTGAGCGCCGGATGATGCTTTTGAGCGAATAAGAAGCAGATGCCGAGGTCTGCGAGGGTTTCTTCTGCGGTCTCGGCGGCGCGGTCGAGGTTGAGGCCGAGCGCTTCCAGCGTGTCGGCTGCGCCCGCCTTCGAGGAAGCCGCGCGGTTGCCATGCTTGGCTACGGGGATGCCCGCGGCTGCAACAACCAGCGATACGGCTGTGGAGACATTGAGCGTGTGGTGGCCGTCTCCGCCTGTTCCGCACACGTCGATCGCGCCAGCGGGGGCGGAGACCGGGATCATCCGAGCGCGCATGGCTCGGGCGGCGGCGGCTATCTCGATTGCGCTTTCGCCTCGCTGCGCCATTGCCACCAAGAAGTCGGCGATCTCCGCTTCTGGCAGGTCAGCGTCGAACAGCAGGTCGAAGGCGTGGGCGGCTTCGGCTGCGCTCAGCGGCGTCGTCGGATCGGGCAGGCGGGTCATCGCTTGTGCCTTAATCATTCTGCCGGGCTTGAGTCGAGGGATTCGACAGCTTCAGCCCCACCGAAGGAAAGCGCCTGGCTGCAAAGCTGCGGAGAGTCAGGCGGCGGCGCGCTGGCGGACGGGAATGCCGGCGATGCGCATGAAGTTGGCCAGCATCTCATGTCCATATTCCGTGGCGATGCTTTCCGGGTGGAACTGAACCGAGTGGATGGGCAGGCTTTGGTGACGAAAGGCCATGACCGATCCATCCTCACTGCTGGCGTTAACCACCAGGCTTTGCGGGATGTCCTCAACGATGAGTGAGTGGTAGCGGGTTGCGGTGAAGGGTGAGGGGATATCTTTGAACAGGCCCGTACCATCATGAGTGACGGGGGAGGTTTTCCCGTGCATGAGACCGCCGCGTACGACCTGGCCGCCGAAATGCTGGCCGATGGCTTGGTGACCTAGGCATACGCCCAGCAAAGGCGCGCCGGCGTCGGCGCAGGCTGCGACGAGATCGAGGCTGACGCCCGCCTCATTCGGCGTACAAGGACCGGGCGAGAGCAGGAAAGCGCTCGCCCCGCTGGAAAGCGCCTGGCCTGCGGAGATGGCGTCGTTGCGGACCACTTCGACTTCTGCCCCCAACTCCATCAGATAATGGACGAGGTTCCAGGTGAAGCTGTCGTAATTGTCGATGACGAGGATCATGGGAGGAAGGCTATAGTGCGCCAAGTGCGCTCGGCCAATGGGAATCGGCGCGCAGCTTCCTTGAACCTGCGCGATGCTGTTGCGTTGTCCACCCGTAATGAACGGAGACAGATGCGATGAAGCGCTATGCCTATGGCTGGATCACGGCCCTGTTTTTCCTGGTGTCGATTGGATTGCATTGGCTGTTTGGCTGGTGGGCCTATGTCGATGAAGCACAGACGCATAGACAGGTGCCGGAGCTGGCTTCCTACTTGGTTGAGATGGGGCGCGACACGTTCGAGAATTGGCAGTCCGAATTTCTGCAACTCATCTGGCAGGTCGTGGGCCTCGCCTATTTTCTTTACGTCGGATCGCCAGCTTCAAAGGAAAATGACGATCGGATGGAAGCCAAGATCGACGAGCTGTTGAAGATGGCTGGAGGAGACGATGCCGAGCGGCTGATCCGGAAAATCGACGATCGCTATCTGCGCGCAGGCGGCCATGCCAAGCCTCATGGTCATGACCTGGGCTATGAATGATGGAGCCTGGGGAACCGACACGCTCGTCAGCCGCTTCTTGATCATAGTTGTTCGTGAGGAGGACGGAAATGGCCAAAGCCGAGTTTACTGACGCGATCGCCTTGCTGAAAGCCGACCATCGTAAGGTGGAAGATCTGTTCGAGCAGTTCGAGAAAGCCAAGGCGGCAAACCGCAAGCGGGATATTGCGCATCAAATCTGCGTTGAACTTAAGATCCATACGATGATCGAGGAAGAGATTTTCTACCCAGCCTTCCGCGGCAAAATAGAGGATGATACGCTGGATGAAGCTTATGTCGAACATGATGGCGCCAAGGTACTGGTGAACGACATCGAGGGTGGATCGCCTGAGGATGATTTTTACGATGCCAAGGTCAGGGTCCTGTCCGAAGAGATCAAGCACCATGTGAAGGAAGAAGAACGTCAGTCCGACGGCATGTTCGCGCAGTGCCGTAAGACCGATGTCGATCTAGTGGCACTAAGGGACCGAATGTTGGCCCGCAAACAGGAGTTGATGGCGCAAGCCGCGGCTGGCGGACTACCGGTTGCGAAGCCCAAGGCGGTTCATCTGGTGGCTGCTTGACCCGAGAGGTTGAAAAAGCCGGCGCATTATCCCATATGCGTCGGTGCCGGGTTCGCCCGGCTATGGTGATAAATCGTATCGTGCAATAGGCGCAGCGGACCCGGGGGCAGTACCCGGCGGCTCCACCACATGTCCCGCTAGGCGGGGCGTCTGACGGGGCCGAACTAGGATCGACGTGTGTTGAAAAGCGATTGCTTTCACTCGGCCTGAGTACGCCGTAAAAAGGTTCAAAACTCACAAGTGCCAACGATAACGAGGCTCTTGCTCTTGCTGCGTAATTGATGGCCTCGCGGCCGGACATTACTCAAAAAGAACGCGGTTGAACCCACCGGGCAACAGAAGGGAATTCAGCGGCTTCCGGAGGAGCCGGGCAACAGAATCCTCCGGACCTTTTTGTATAAAAATTTGTTCGAAGCTTCTTCTGAAGCTGGCCGGTTTGCTCGCTCATGCTGCCTGCTAAAGAACGCCGTGAGGCTGTGACAGCTCGAGCAAGGAAAACGGTCTAAGATATTCAATTTGCAGCTTATGGCTTGGCATTGGCTATGGGAGCGCCGGGGACGGGGACGTAGTGGTTATGGCGCCTAGTCTTCATCTGCCGTCTAGTCATTGTGCGTTCATCAAATCCAAACGTCCCAGTCATATGGCGTGCCTAGCTGCGGCATTCGATGGCGACAGGGAGCGTTGTCCGATTAAAGAATCCCCTTCGCTCAGTATCCTATCACAAACGGGCAGCAGCCTGAGGCAGAGACGAAATGGCTAAGATAAACCGTTTCACTGCCGGTTTCATGGCGGGCTGCTGCGTCTTTGACCGTCGCATTATGATCGGCTTGGCTGTTGATGAAGTTTCGGTCTGCACGTGCAGGGCTTCTGCGTGGGGATTCGCTCACCCGTCTGCCCTGTGGTAAAGCGTCGGGCCGGCAGGCGGAGATGGCCAACGTGAAGCAGGAAGTTGAGCTGAAACTGGAACTGCCGTCAAAGGCGATCGAGGCGTTCGAGCGATCCGGGCTCTTGCCTGACGAGGGAGCCCGGGCCGAACTGCAGGCCGTCTATTTTGATACGCCTGACCGGCAACTTAAGGCCAAGGGCTATACGTTGCGTATCCGCCGGTCGGGGAATGAGCGCATTCAGACCGTGAAGGCTGATGATGGGCAGGGCGGGGGTGGGCTGTTTGCGCGAGCTGAGTGGGAAATGCCGGTCGCGCAGGATGAGCCGGTCATAGACACGCGAACGCCGATAGCGGCAGCGCTGGGCGAAGCGGCGGACATGATCGCGCCTGCGTTCCATGTGGACGTCGAGCGGCGGACTTGGTTGATTGCTGAAGGTCAAACGGAAATCGAATTGGTGCTTGACATAGGCATGGTAAGCGCTGGCGAACGGCAAGCGCCGATTTGCGAGATCGAGTTGGAAAGCAAGGCGGGCGGGCCTGCCGCGCTCTTCTCGCTGGCGCGGCAGATAGAGGCGCTGGTGCCGGTTCGGCTAGGCGTCGCCGCCAAGTCCGAACGCGGCTATCGGCTGTTGGCGGACGCGACTTCATCTTTCAAGGCGGAGCCGGTTAGCCTGAAGACGGGCAACCGGGCGGAAGAGGCTTTCCAAACTATCGTCCGCGCCTGTGTGCGGCATTATCGGTTGAACGAAGGATTGTTGCTCGACCATTATGAGCCGCTGGCGCTGCATCAAGCGAGGGTCGCTGTGCGGCGGCTGCGATCGGCGCTAACGCTGTTCAAGCCGATGCTGGCCGAGGCGGACGTTTCACGGTTCCAAGCTGAGTTGCGCTGGCTTGCGAAGCTGCTGGGCGAGGCGCGGGACCTGGATGTGCTGGTGGATCGAACGGAGCCAGGAGAACTGCAGGACCGTATCGATGCGGCGCGGAGGGTGGCACATGCCAAGGTGATCGATGCACTGGAATCGCAGCGTGTGTGCGGCATGATGATCGATATTGTCGAGTGGCTGACACTAGGCGCCGGAAAGGTGGCTCCCGACGCCGAGCGGCTGCGCGATGAGCCGGCGGAGCTGTTTGCGGCTCGCCAGTTGCAGCGTTTCCATCGCTGGGTAGTGAGACATGGCCGCAGGATGACGAAGCTGGACGATGAGCGGCGTCACGAAGTCCGCAAGAAGGCAAAGAAGCTACGTTATGCCTCGGAGTTTTTCGCCGGTCTTTTCATCGGCACGAAAAAAGAGCGGCGGTGGCATGGCCGCTATATCGAGGCGTTGGAAGTGCTGCAGGATGATTTGGGCGCACTTAACGATCTGGTCAGCACAGCCGGTCTCTTGTCGAAACACGGCCTGTCGGGCGATCCTGGCGCGGTGAAAGGCGGCGGGAGCAAAAAGAAGCTGATTGCCGTTGCGGCAGGCGCTCATGAGGAACTGGCGGACGCCAAGCCTTTTTGGTGCTGACCATCAGGCCCAGCGGCGCTCGCGATACCATTTGGTGATGATGTGCTTGACGCCGCTGCGCACCTTCATGCCGTGATGCAGACTGGCTCCATTATATTTGCCGGGCTCCAGGCGATTATTCCAGGCGAGCAGCTTGCCGGTTTCAGGCTGAACCGTCTTGCCGATTTTGACGAAGCGCGTGGCACCGCCGGCCGCAGGTTGGTTGAGATAGATCATCAGCGTCCAAGTGCGGTTGCCCGCCACCGCGCAATAGCGTTCGAAGTCGATGCCGCAGGGCTCGAAATAGTCTGTATGAGCTTTGAATTCCTGACCAACGGCATAACATTGCCCCTGGATCGGCTCTCCATAAACAGGATCGATACCGGCGAAAGCTGCGAGCTTTTCGTCGATGGCGGCGATGAAGTGGTCGGCGCGATCCAGATCACAGGTTTCGCTGGTGCGAAATCCCGTGTCGCCATTGGTGTCTGCGATGGTCGAGGGGCGACGGCTCGCTTCAATGCGATCGATCAAGCCCGCGCATTCTTCCGGGCTGAGGAAGTTGCGCCGGATGAACAGCGTCAGATCACGGCTAGGCACGCGTTGAATTTGGGGATGGGCAGCGATCCAGGCGGGGTCGGCATCGGCCCCCTGAGGGATGGGTCGGTGTGACATAATGGGCCCCGAGGCGAAAAGTCGTCCTCTTGCTATCGCTCGACGCTCGAATTGCAAGCGTCGTCGCTTGCGAATTGCCGCTGTCATGGATAGGCCACATATCTGTCATCCAGCAGTAAAAACAGTTTCCTAGCAGGCGCCGGTATTAAGGGGGACTACCAGGTTCATGCGCGTGCCGTTTCGCGACAATATTCAGAGCTTTGGCAACCGGCTGGCGCCCATCGATTGGCTGCGTGTTGTCGAGAAGCTGCTGCTCGGCCTGCTTGCCCTGCAGTGCGCGCGATTGCTGTGGGCGGTGCTCACACCGGTAGGCAGCTTTGGGCCTTGGGAAGGGCGGCAGGCGCAGTTTCCCTCCATGGCCACGCGGCAAAGCTTATTCTCCGGCTTCGATCCTTTTTACCGGGCCGGTACGCAGCAGGCGGCAGGCGGCGGCGTCGTTACTTCGCTCGCGCTGACGGTCTATGGCATCCGGTTAAATGAGGGATCAGGGCTAGGATCGGCGATTGTGGCGGGCCCGGATGGTGTGCAGAACAGCTTCGCCGTGGGTGAGGAGATAATGCCTGGCGTCGTGCTGAAGGCAGTGGCGTTCGACCATATCACGATAGACCGAGGCGGCGCGGAGGAGCAGGTCTTCCTCGATCAGTCCCAGCCCGCATCCGCCTCGGCCGCTCCGGGCGACGGCGGAGCGCCGCTTGCCATTCCCGGCATGGACAATCCCACCGCCGATGCCCTTAAGCGCGACATCGGCTTTGCGCCGCGGATGCAGAATGGTCGCATCACGGGACTTATCTTGACCGCCCGCGGACCGGCATTTCAGAACGCAGGCTTTCAGTCTGGGGATATCATTACCCAGGTCGATGGCCAACCGGTGGGATCGCCAAGCGATCTCCAGGCGCTGCAAGGGAAGATCATGCCGGGCGCACGAATTTCCCTGACGGTCGAGCGTGGTGCAAATCTTTCGACGATCAATCTTACCCTGCAAGGCCAATGACCAGAAAATTGCTCCTTTCCGCTTCCATGGCCCTTGCTCTAGCGGCGCCGATCGCTTCGCCGCTATTGGCGCAGCAGACGCTGAACGTGCGGGACGCGGATATTCGCGCCTTCATTCAGGATGCTGCGCGAGTGACGGGGCGGACCTTCATCATCGACAATCGCGTGCAGGGAAAGGTATCGGTTGTGACAGACCGGCCGCTATCTCGATCCGAATATTTCGAAATTTTCCTGTCCACGCTGCGCGCGAACGGCCTTGTCGCCGTGCCAGCGCCGGGCGGAGCCTATCGTATTCAGCCCGCTGATGGCGCCGCGGGACAACCCAGCGTGGTGGGACGAGCGACCAACCGCAATCAATTTGTGACCGAGGTGTTCCGCCTGCGCTCCATCGACGCGGCGAGCGCACTCGAGACGCTACGGCCGTTGGTGAGTAAGGACGGATCAGTAACCGCCAACCGCGCCGGGAACAGCGTGGTGGTGGCTGACTATGCCGACAATATCGGGCGTATCCGGCAGGTTCTCGCCAGGATCGACCGCGACACAGCGGCGACCCAGACGGTAATGCTGCGTAATGCTGGGGCGCGTGAGATTGCGACATCGCTCCAGGCTTTGGTGCAAAGCGGCGGAGAAGGCGCGCAGCGTGCCGCGACGATCGTGCCGATCGACAGCAGCAACTCTGTCGCGATCCGGGGCGATGCCGGAACGGTGGCGCGGCTGGCGCAGATGGCGCGCGACCTGGACAGGCAGGCGGCAAGCGGGACTGAGATCCGCGTCTATTGGCTGGAACATGCCGATGCAGAAAAGCTGCTTCCTGTGCTGCAACAACTGGTCGGGCAATCCAGCAATTCAACGGTGGCCTCGTCAATCCCGGCCGCGGGAAACGGAGCGGCTCCCCCTCCTGCGGCGCCTGCTGCTATGGTGTCGAATGGGCCGTCGGGCAGTGGCATTTCGACGCGGGGGCCAGCGATCGTCACTCGCTATGAAGGCGCGAATGCGATCATCGTGGCGGCAAACAGCGACGTGCAGCGCATGTTGGGCGAAACAATCCGCCAGCTCGATACGCGGCGCGAGCAGGTTCTAGTCGAGGCGATCATCGTGGAAATCAGCGATGCCGCTGCCAAGAAGCTGGGCGTCCAGTTCCTGATCGGCAGCACCAAGACGGGGTTTGCCGCCACCAACTATTCCAACGCCTCGCCCAATCTGTTGACGCTGGCGGGGGCGATTGGGGCGAACGAACTTGGCAAGACTACGACGACGGTCGTCAACGGCGGGGTGACCACGACCACGACCACGACTGAAAATAGCAATTTGGCCAGCACATTGCAGCAGGCAGCTGTCGATAGCCTTATGAACGCGACCGGCGGTTTCGGCGGAGTTGCGACGCAGATCGGCCGCAACGGGATTTTCGGCGCGATTATCAACGCGGTGAGGTCCGACACCGACAGCAATATTCTGTCCACCCCTTCGGTGATGACGTTGGATAATCAAAAGGCGTCGATCCTGGTGGGGCAGCAGGTGCCGATCACAACTGGCGAAGCGCTGAGCCAGAATTTCGATAATCAGTTCCGCACCGTTCAGCGGCAGGATGTGGGCATCAAGCTAGAGGTGAAGCCGCAAATCAATACCGGCGGCGCGATCAAGCTGTTCCTCAGGCAGGAAGTATCCAGCGTTGCGGGGCCTGTCAGCAACAACAACAGCGACCTCATCATAAACAAGCGCGAGATCGAGACGACCGTGACGGTCGATGATGGCGAGATATTGGCGCTGGGCGGTCTGCTGGATGACAATGAGCGCAAGACGATCGAGCGCATTCCGCTGCTGTCCGACATCCCGGGTCTTGGCGAACTGTTCAAATCGCGTTCGAAGAGCCGGACCAAGACGAATTTGATGGTCTTCATCCGGCCGACCATCCTGCGGTCCAAGGAGGATGCGCAGCGTCTGACGCAGCAGCGCTATGGCTATGTTCGCGGTATGCAGTTGCGGCGCAATCCGGATGTAGAGCCGAGCATCGACGAGTTGGTGCGCGACTATATGGGGGCAGAGCCGCCTGCCGCTGCGCCACAGCCGGGCGACGCGGTGGTGCAGCCTGCGGCAGAGGTGATCGAGCCCACCTCACGCCAGTCAAGCAGCGTGGCGCGGCCGGTGGGTGCGCCGATTAGTGGGAGGGAGCGGTGATCCTTTCTCGACCTCCGTTTGCCCTGGGCTTCTCTGGTTTCAACAAGTCCCGTCCGAGTGGAGGATAGGGTGAGCCAACCCGCGTCCGATCATTCCGAGATCACGCCGCACTATGCCCCGCGCGCCGTGGATATTCCCTATGTCTTCGCGCGCAGGCATGGCGTCGTCATGCTGCCGCTGGACGGCGAGCGGTTGACTATCGCTGTGCGCGAGGGGAGTGATCCGCGTGTGTTGCTGGAGGTGCGGAGGCATCTTGCGCGCAGTTTTGACGTCCGGTTTGTCGATGGCGTGCAGTTCGACAGGCATCTGTCCGATCATTATGCGATGGAGGGTAGCGCGGCGGCCATGGCGGGGTCGCTTGATGTGGGTGCGGACGAGCTGGACATTCTGGCTGCCGACATTCCGACGGCGGATGACCTGCTCGACAGCGCGGACGATGCTCCAGCGATCCGGCTGATCAACGGCATCATTGCGGAGGCGGCCCGGCAGGGGGTCTCGGACATTCATATCGAGCCTTATGAGACCGGATTGGTCGTGCGGATGCGGATTGACGGCGTGCTGCGGGAGACGCTGCGCATGCCGCCGTATGTCGCGCCGGTGGTCGTCAGCCGCATCAAGGTGATGGCGCGGCTCGACATTGCCGAGCGGCGCGTGCCGCAGGACGGGCGTATCGGCCTGACGCTGGGCGGCAAGCTGCTCGACGTGCGCGTATCGACCTTGCCGAGCAGGGCCGGGGAGCGGGTAGTGCTGCGTATTCTCGACAAGGAGAATGCGGGCATGAACCTGGACCTGCTGGGCATGGCGGGGGCAGCGGATCGAATTTTCCGTGAAGGATTGCAAGAACCGAACGGGATTATTCTGGTCACCGGGCCGACCGGGTCGGGGAAGACGACGACGCTCTATGCGGGCCTGAGGCAGTTGAATGATGGGACCCGGAACATCCTGACCGTTGAGGACCCGGTCGAATATGCGGTGGAGGGTGTCGGGCAGACGCAGGTCAATGCCAAGGTGGGCCTTACCTTCGGGGCGGGGTTGCGGGCGATCTTGCGGCAGGACCCCGATGTGGTGATGGTCGGTGAAATCCGTGACCGTGAGACGGCGGAGATCGCGGTGCAGGCGTCGCTGACGGGGCATCTGGTGCTGTCCACTGTGCATACCAATGACGCGGTGGGTGCGATCACGCGGATGCGGGACATGCGGGTGGAGCCATTTCTACTGGCATCGACGCTGCGCGCGGTAATCGCCCAGCGGCTGGTGAGGCGGCTGTGCCAGCATTGCCGGGAGCCGGTGCAGGCGGACAAGTCGGCGAGTGCGTTACTTGGTTTCGATCCCGGAACGATCATCTATCGCGCGCGCGGCTGCGAGGAGTGCAACGGGACGGGTTATAAGGGCCGGATCGGCGTGTTCGAGGCGATCCGGGTGGACGATACGATCCGTCGCCTGATCAACGATGGCGGTGACGAATCGCTGATCGCGCGCCACGCCTTCCTGAACGCGCCCAATCTGGGGTCGGCGGCGCGCGCGCTGGTGCGCGATGGGCAGACCACGGCGGAAGAAGCCATTCGCGTGTCGCGGCGCGACGCGGCGGAGGTGGAAACCATCGCCGATGGCTGAGTTCGATTATATCGCCATCGATCCCGCAGGGAAGGAGCGGTCAGGCAAGGTCAAGGCCGACACGATCGATGACGCCCGCGCCAGGCTGGACGGGCGCAAGCTGTTTATCGTGCGGATCGAGCCGGGCGCTGCCGAAAAAGCTGCGGAGCGGGCGGGCCTGTCGCTGCGCGCACCGCGCTTGTCGGCCAAGGAACTGACGCTGTTCACTCGTCAGCTGTCCACGCTGATCCAGGTCAGCCCGCTGGAGGAATCCCTGCGCACGATCGGGCGGCAGAGTGAGCAGGCGCATGTGCGCGCCATCGTCAGTAAGGTCCATTCGGGCGTGCTGGAAGGACGGCGGTTAGCGGACGCACTGGGCGCGGAACCGAAAAGTTTTCCTCCACTTTACCGCGCGATGATTTCCGCGGGTGAAAGCTCGGGGAGCCTGCCGACGATCATGGAGCGCCTGTCCGATCTGATGGAGCGGCAGGCTATCATCCGGTCAAAGGTGCTGACGGCGATCGCCTATCCCAGCGTGCTTGCCGCTTTTGCGGTGTGCGTGGTCGCGGCGCTGATGATCTTCGTGGTGCCCAAAGTGGTCGAGCAGTTCGATACGGTGGGACAGGATCTGCCGTTGCTGACACGGATGGTGATGGGAATTTCAGCCTTTCTGGCGGGCTATTGGTGGCTGCTGGCGATGCTGATCGGGGTCGCGGCGCTTGGCTTCTGGAGGGCGCTGCAGGTCGAAAGTTTCCGCTATCGCTTTGACGCCGGGTTGCTGCGGCTACCGTTGTTGGGACGATTGATCCGCGATTTGCATGCGGCGCGGATGGCGCGGACCTTGTCCACCATGGTGGCGAGCCGCCTGCCGTTGATGGAGGGGCTGTCGCTTACCACACAGACCGTCCACAATCGGGTGCTGCGGCAAGCTTCGGAAGAGATTGTCGAGGCTATTCGCGGCGGCGGGAGTCTATCGGCGGCCTTGCGGCGGGCGGGCGTGTTTCCGCCGCTGCTCGTCTATCTAGCGGCGAGCGGCGAGAGCGCGGGGCGACTGGACACGATGCTGGAGCGGGCGGCCGAATATCTCGAGCGGGAGTTTGACAGCTTCACCTCAGCGGCTCTTGCGATGCTGGAGCCGGTCATCATCATCCTGATGGGCGGAATCGTCGCCGTGATCATCCTGTCCATCCTGCTGCCGATCCTGCAATTGCAGAGTCTTACGGGGGCTTGAGGAGTGTTTATGGTTTTTCGACTTCAGCGTGACTCAAATACGTCCCTCCCTCTCAAGGAAAAGGCAGCGGGTGGGTACGCCACGCAGCGCCTGCGTCAGTTTGGACAGGCGCTAAGCTCGCTCCGCTCGCTACCCACCCCCAACCCCTCCCTTGGAAGGGAGGGGAGGATTCATGAAGGCGGCTTCACGCTCGTCGAACTGATGGTCGTCATCGTCATCATCGGCCTGCTGGCGACGATCGTGGCGATCAACGTCATTCCGGCGACGGACACGGCGCGTGTGGAGAAGGCGAAGGCGGACATCGCCACCATCGAGCAGGCGCTGGAGCAATATCGGCTCGACAATCTCACCTATCCGTCTGCGACCGATGGACTGCAGGCGCTGATCAGCCCGCCTGCTTCCTTGCCTCAGCCGCAACGCTACAGGCGGGGCGGTTACATCAAGAAGCTGCCCAATGATCCGTGGGGCAGGTCCTACAGCTATGCGATGCCCGGACGGAAGGGAGCGTTCGACATCAGCTCTCTAGGCGCGGACGGTCAGCCGGGCGGCGACAATGAAAATGCCGATATCTACTCAAGCGAGCTTTGAGCTGCGCTCCTCTTTCCCGGCTTCGTTGAATAGGGACGGAAGCGGGGATGCAGGGTTTACCTTGATCGAGCTGATGGTCGTGCTGACGATCATCGGCTTCATTTCCGCTACGGTGATCCTGGCGATGCCGGACCCGCGCGGGCGCGTGATCGAAGACGCCGACCGCTTTGCCGCGCGCGTTGCCGCCGCGCGCGACGAAGCGGTCGTGACGGCCCGTCCGATGGGCGTGTGGGTTTCGGCCTCAGGCTATGGGTTTCAGCGCCGTGAAGGCGCGCAATGGGTTCCTTTGGAAGACAAGCCATTCGTCACGGCCAATTGGAAGACGGGCACGCGCGCGCTGGTCGGAAAGGACGGACGGCAGCAGATCGGATTTGATGGCACGGGCCTGCCGACGGACGCCATGACGGTGACGCTGGCGCGCGAGGCGGAGCGGGTGGCCGTGACCGTCGATATGGCTGGAAAGGTCATGGTCGGTGGCTGAAGGCGTTCGTCCGCAATGTCGTCGCGCTGCGGAGAGCGGCTTTACCTTGCTGGAGATGCTGGTCGCGTTGGCCGTGTTCAGCCTGGCGGCATTGGCTCTCGTCCGGTTGCAGGGCGTGACGCTGCGGACGGCGGCCGACCTCGACAGCAAGGCGCTGGGACAGATTGTCGCACGAAACCTGATGGTCGAGACGCAGACCGATCCCGCTCCGCCCGCGGTTGGGAGCGAGCAGGGGGAGGTCGATAATGGCGGCCGGCGCTGGCGCTGGAACCGCGAAGTCCGAGCTATGGACGACAAGCGGCTGTTGCAGGTCAATCTGACCGTCGATGGGCAGGGCGGCGCTTCGCCTGTTGTGCTGAGCTTTGTGCGAGTGGTGCAGTGATTGGGCAGCCGCTCCCCTGGTTCGTTTCGAGCAGAGGTGATGAAGGTGGTGCATGCACTATCCGTTTCTTGGCCCTTCGGCGATGCTCAGGACGGGCTTCGCGCGAAACGAACGGGGGTGGGCAGCAGGGTTTCACCCTGATCGAGCTGCTTGTCGCGCTGATGATCTTCGCGATGATAGCGGCGGCGGGGGTATTGTTGTTGGGCAACAGCGTGTCGGCGCAGGCGCAGATCAAGACGCGGCTGGACGATATGGCGGCGGTGCAGCGTGCGGGCGGCGCTCTGGCCGCCGATCTGGGCCAAGCGGTTCCGCGGATCAGCCGCACCGAAGCCGGCACGCTGGCCCCTGCTTTCTGGTCGCACCGAGAGGGAGAGGCGGCGCCAGTCCTGCAGTTCGTCAGGGGCGGGTGGGACAATCTGGGCGAGTTGCCGCGGCCATCGCTCCAAAAGGTCGAATATTGGGTGCGACAGGGAAGGCTGGAGCGGCGGACCTATGCGCAGGTTGATGGCGCGGCGGGGGACGAACCTGCTGCGTTGCTGGAGAATGTCGATGATGTCGCGCTGCGCTTCCGCGACGGGCAAGGCGAATGGCGGGACGAATGGACGCCAACGCAGCCTGACCTGATGCCGCGCGCCTTGGAGATGACGGTGACACGCACAGGCGAGCCGCCGGTCACCCTGCGCTTTCTGGTGGGGCCGGGCCCTGCGGAAAAGCTGCAGGAGGAGGCTGCCAATGGCTGATCCTGGCAAATCGGGGGAGCGGGGTGCGGCCCTGCTGACGGTGCTGCTGCTGGTGGCGGTGATGGCTGTCGTTGCGTCCACGGCGTTGGAGCGGCTGGCGCTGGCGACACGAATGACGGGCAATGGCGGTGCTGTCGACCAGGCGCGCGCCTTCGCGGATGCAGGGGCAGAGATTGCGCGTCTGCGGATAGGCGATCTCGTCTCCGCCAATCCCGGCAAGACGACGCTCGCAGGCAATTGGATGGGAACGCCCCAGCCGGTTGCCGTGCCGGGTGGCGTCGCGGCGGCGCGGGTGACCGATGCAGGCAACTGCTTCAACCTCAACAGCGTGGTGGCCGGTGAGAATGAGGCCAATCTGAAGGTCCGCCCGGTCGGTGTCTCGCAATTCCAGGCCCTCTTGCAGACCCTGGGCGTCGATGCGCGGCAGGCGCAGGTGGCGGCGGCGTCGCTGGGCGACTGGATCGACAGTGACAACGTGCCGCAGCCGGGCGGAGCGGAGGATGAGACCTATGTGCAGGCGGCGCGGCCCTACCGCACCGCCAACCGCTTTATGATCGACGCCAGCGAATTGCGGGCGGTCCATGGCGTGACGCCCGCCATTTACGATCTGGCGCGCCCGTGGGTCTGCGCGCTGCCGACAGCGGATCTATCGCCGATCAACATCAATACGTTGCTGCCCGATCAGGCGGTGTTGTTCGCCATGCTGCTGCAGGGGCAGGTGAGCGTGGCGCAGGCGCGGCAATTGCTGGCGCAGCGGCCAGCCGATGGGTACGGCAGCACGGTGCAATTCTGGGCGCCGCTCGCCAGCCAAGGTATCAATCCGCTTGAGGAAGCGGCCAATCAGGTCAAGTTGACGACAGGATTTTTCGGGGTGGAAGTAACGGTGGACGTTGGGGGAACGCAGGTTGTGGAACGGGCGCTGATCGATGCCCGGCAGAGCCCGGCAATGTTGATCCGCCGCAGCTGGGGAAGCGGCGCGTGAGCGTGCGCGATGGCTTGATCCTGGCGCTGCCCGAACAGGGTGAGCCGTTCTGGATACGCGTCGCCGATGGCGCCGTGGCGCAGAGTGGGACGGGCACCAATTGGCTCGCCGCCTGCGGATTTACGGCTTTGCCCGCTGACGCTGTGGTGATGCTGGTCCCGCCAGCGGGCCTGGTGACACTGCATTGGGCAGTTTATCCCGAGCTTGCCCCACGGCAGGGGCGGGCGGCCGCGCGGCTGGCGGCGCTGGGGGGAGCCATTGTTCCTGCCGACCAGCTCTTTGCCGCGGCGAATGAAAATGATGACCCGGCTCTTCCCCATATCCTCGCGGTAGCGGCGCGGAGCGACATGCAGCATTGGCTGCTTTGGGCGCAGCATCACGGACTGGACCCGGATATCATCGTGCCCGCGCCATTGTTGCTGCCAGAGCCGGTCGAGGGCGTGGCGCACGGCGAGTTGGCCGGCGAACGGCTGCTGAGAGGGAAGGACGTCGCCCTTGCGGGAGATCTGGCGTTGATCCTGCCTGCTGATGCGGTGATGGAGCAGGTTTTGCCGGATCAGCTGGTCGAACGGGCCGTTGCGGCGCTGGCCCGGCCGCCGCTGGACATGCGGCAGTGCGATTTCGCCAAAAGGGTGCGCCGGACTGTCGACAAACGGACGATCGCACGCATTCTTTTGTGGAGCGCGCTGATCCTGCTAGCGAGCCTGCTGATCACGTTGATCGGCGTAGTGCGACAGCATGTGGCGGCGAGCAACATTGATGCGCAGAGCCTGGCGTTGGCGCGGCAGGTGGCGCCGGGTGCGGGCGATCTGGATCAGGCGGAGGCGGAGATTGAGCGCCAACTGGCAGCGCGGGGCGCGGGGGCTTATGCCTTTACGGCGCCCGTCGCCGCTCTGCTCAGCGCCTTGCAGGATGCGCCTGCGGTCTCGCTGACCGCGCTTTCGCGAGAGCCGGACGGGATGATCCGCGCGACACTGGCTGCGGCCAAGGTGGAGGAGATCAACGCGGTGTTGCTGGGGCTTCAGGGGGCGGGCTTCACCATCACGGCGACGCCTTCGCAAGATCCGGGTGGGCGGGCGCTGGCCGACGTTACGGTGCGATCATAATGGATGCTGTGCTGAAACTTTGGGGTGAGCGGTCGCCGCGCGAGCAATGGATGCTGGGCGTGATGTTTGCCCTGCTGGCCGTGGTTTTCCTCTGGCTGGGCGTCATGCGGCCGCTGTCGTCGGCGCAGCGCGCGGCGCATGACGCGCTGATCGAGGCGACGGATCGCAACGCGGCGCTGCGGACGAAGGTCGAGCTGCTCAAGACGCTGCCGCGCGGGGCCTATGCCGGGGGTGCGGGAACGACGATCGATCAGCTTGTTGGGCAGAGCGCGGGCGAGGCGGGGCTCACGCTGGAGCGGGCGCAGGCGCAAGGGGCGGGGCGGATCGAGATAGCGATGGCGTCGGTCAGGCCGGTCGCGCTCTTTTCCTGGCTCGCGGCCCTGGAGGCGCAGGGCGTGCGCGTGGAAACGATGAGTGCGCGGCCTGCGGCGACCGCGGGCAGCGTTTCGGTGCAGGCGGTGCTGGTGCAAGGGGCAGGGCGATGATGGGCCTGCAATTGTCGCCGAGGACGCGCATCGTCCTCATCCTGCTATTCTTCTTCGGACTGATCCTGTTCATGCCGATGCGGATCGCGCTTGGGCTGACGGGGTTGGAGCGGGTCGGCGTGGCGGCGCGGGATGTGCGAGGATCGATCTGGAACGGTCGCATCGATCAGCTGATGCTAGGCACAATGCCGGTCGGGCCGGTGCGAGCGGCGCTTTCGCCCATCTCCTTGCTGATGGGGCGCGCGCGGATCGATATTTGGCGGCAGGAGGGGGCAGCGGATGACCTGAGCGGTGCTTTGACCGCAGGCATTGGACGTATCGGCATCGATGATGTGACGGGCGCAGTGCCGCTGGGTAGAAGCTTCGCTCCGCTGCCGATCGGCAGCCTGATCATGGAGGATGTCACTGCTTATTTCTCCGGCGATCGCTGCGGCCATGCCGAAGGGCGGGTCCGCGCGCAGATAGCCGGACAGTTCCCCGGCCTTAACCTGTCCCAAGGGCTGTCAGGCATAGTCAGTTGTGACGGCGACGCCTTGCTGCTGCCGCTGGTCAGCCAGTCGGGTTTGGAGAAGGTTAACCTTCGTATCTGGCGCTCGGGCCGTTACGTCGCAGAGATGCGGGTCGAGACGGCTGACGCGGGGCTGACAGACGCGTTGGGGAAGGCGGGTTTCGCCGGTGTGGGCGGCGCGCGGCTGCTGAAGGTTGAAGGGACATTGTGATCGATCCGCTGTGGGCCGTGCTGGGTAGCGTGGCGGGCGCGATTGCGGGCAGCTTTCTCGGGACACTGGTGCTGCGCTGGCCCGAGGGACGCGGGGTGGCGCGCGGGCGATCGGCTTGCGATGGCTGCGGCCGGGTGCTGGGCGTCCTTGACCTGATCCCGATGCTGAGCACTCTAATGCTTCGTGGGCGCTGCCGAAGCTGCGGCGCGGCGATCGATCCGCTCCATGGGCGGATGGAGGCGGGGTGTGCGATCGTGGGCGCTCTTGCATGCGGGGTGGCGCCAGGTCTGGCTGGTGCTGGGTGGGCACTGCTTGGCTGGTTGCTGCTGACGCTGGCGGTGCTGGATTGGCGGCACTTCTGGTTGCCCGACGCGCTGACGCTGCCGCTGATTTTTCTTGGGCTGACCCTTGGCCTTTGGGTCACCGATGTAACCCTGACCAGTCGACTGATCGGCGCTGCGGGCGGCTATGCCGCTCTGCTGGCGGTGGCGCTCGTCTATCGCACGACTCGGGGGCGGGATGGCCTGGGATTGGGTGACGCCAAGCTGATGGGCGCGCTGGGCGCGTGGTTTGGCTGGCAAGCCCTGCCGTTCATCCTGCTGATGGCAGCGAGTCTTGGGCTCACGGCCGTGGTGGCGAGCATCGCGGCGGGGCGATCAATCGATCGAACGACGCGCGTGCCGCTGGGCACCTGCCTTGCCCTGGCGGCGCTGCCGGGCTGGTGGGTGTCGGTGATGATCAGATAGAGGCAGTTCGTCCCGAACCGCTGGTGACCCCTACGGGAATCGAACCCGTGTTTCAGCCGTGAGAGGGCCGCGTCCTAACCGCTAGACGAAGGGGCCGAGGCCGCATTGGCGGCTGGCAGGCGGTGGCATCTAAGATCGCAGACGTCCGCCGTCAAGCGAAACTGCGGAGCGCATCGACCCAATAAAAAACCACCCCATGTATTACATGGGGTGGCCAAGGTTCAGGGAGGAGACGCCTCCAAAGGGGGAGGCGCCCATACGACACACCCGAAAGGGGGGCAGGTGCGCCGTATTTTTGGAAGATAAAGAAGGTCTCCGCCACTTTCAAGTGGCAAGCGGAAACCTTTTCCATAGCATGTTGATATGGATTAGCTTTATCCGCTCAGGCCTCGGCAGGCTGGGGTGTGGCCGGGACGGAAATCGGCCCCTTGCCCTGCGCGACCTGAGACTCGAACACTTCGCGCATCAACTGCAGCGAGAAGAGATGCGCGTAGATCAGCGGCAGCATGCCGTTCTGGCTGATTTTCCGGAGCTGATCGCCGCGCATGTCACGCAGCTTTTCTTCGTTCACCATCCGGAAACCGCGATAGACGAAAGGCTGATCGTTTCCGGGAACCTGAATGGCGACTTCGCCATCCATGAGCAGGTCGAGTTCCTTGAGGTCCTTCATGAACTGACCGGTACGGGCAGCAGCCTGTTCGAAATCCTCGCAGAATTTGAGTACGCCCTGGGTCAACTCGGTGGGCTTGCCGTCTTCGAACAGCGGCTGACCTTCCTCGAACTCGCCAACGGCCTCGCTAGTGGGATCGAAGCAGAGCGAAAGTTCATCGCTGTCGGGACGCAGCTTCGCCAGCATCCAGGGATAACGGCGGACATAGGCGGGCACATAGGCGGGGCCGCGCAGCTTGCCTTCATCGTCAAGGAAGGTGTTGACGCCTTCGTTAAGGCCCATCAGCGCCAGCGGTACGGCCTCTTCGCCAGCGGAAAAGATGATCGGCACGAAGCGCTGCGCGGCGACAAATTCATCGACCGTCAGCGGGACGGCATGCTGGTTGGTGAGAAAGGGCGCAGATTCCACCGTCCGGCTGCGGTAGCTCGCATGATCGACGCTGTTGAGCGGCAGCAGGTCATTATAAAAGACGGGGAGATTGTTCGCGGGCGCGCTAGCCATGATGCTGTTCCATTCTGTCAAAAACAGCGCATGCGTAGGCGCTGCTTTTCCTAAAAACTGGATGAGGGCGATAAAGACCTTGGGCAGGCGAGGCAATCGCTTTGTCGGCTCGCTATGCGGCGGTTTCCTGCCTCAACCTTCGTCGGGGCGAGGGATCAGCTTACCCGGGTTCATGAGCCCCTGCGGATCGAGCGCGGCCTTGATCGCGCGCAGGGCGTGCAGCCGCGCGGGGCTGGCGAGCCGTCCAAGCTCCGCTCGCTTCATTTCGCCGATGCCATGTTCAGCCGAAATAGAGCCGCCCGCCGCGACGACCGCGTCATGGACGAAGGCGTTGATGACCTGACCTTCTGCAGCGATCCAGGCGGGGCCATCCACTGTGCCCTTGGGCGCGCGAACGTGGAAGTGGACGTTGCCGTCCCCCAGATGCCCGAAGGACGAAGCGGTGGTGCCTGGAAAGCTGCGCTCGGCTGCCGCGGCGGCATCGATCATGAAGGCAGGCATGCGCGCAATCGGAACGCTGATGTCATATTGCAGCGCCGGCCCCTGCGCACGTTCTGCCTCCGACAGCGATTCGCGGATGCGCCAGAAAGCGGCGGCCTGGGCTTCGTTGGCGGCGATCGCCGCATCCATGGCGAGCCCGTCCTCCAGCGCCTCGGCCAGGGCCTGCTCGAGCCGCTCGGCCGGGCCGGGATCGGACAGGTCAGCATGATCAACCTCAATGAGGACATGCCAGGGCGTGCGCGTTTCGATCGGGCAGCGGGCGCCGGGAATGTGAGAAAGTACATGGCCCAGGCCATCATCTGCAATGATCTCAAAAGCCTCGACGCTGTCGCCAAGCCGCGCTTCGGCGAGGCGGAGCAGGGCAAGCGCATCGGCGGGGGAACGAACGCCCACCCAGCCCACCGCGCGGGCTGCAATGGCGGGGACAAGCCGCAGCGACGCGGCGGTGATGATGCCCAGCGTCCCTTCCGCTCCGATTAGCAATTGTTTGATGTCGTAGCCGCGATTGTCCTTTTTGAGGGCGTCCAGACCATGGAAAACGCTGCCGTCGGGAAGAACAGCCTCAAGCCCCTCCACGAGCGCGCGCATGGTACCATGACGTAAGACCTGCGTGCCACCCGCATTGGTCGATATCAGCCCGCCGATCGTTGCAGAGCCCTTAGCGCCAAGGCTTAGCGGAAAGCGGCGTTCGGCGGCATCGGCCGCGTCGTGCAGGGTGGCAAGAATGACGCCTGCTTCGCACACCGCGAGATTGTCATCAGCTGAAAGGGCGCGAATACGATTCATCCGGCGCAGTGAGAGGATCAGCGCCGATCCGTCTGGGGGAGGCGTGGCGCCGCCCACCATAGACGTATTCCCGCCCTGCGGCACCAAGGGAACGCCAAGTTCGCCAGCAAGGGTGATGGTTGCTGCGACTTCCTCCGCGCTGATCGGCTGCAGGATGGCGACCGCATTTCCATGAAAGCGCCCGCGCCAGTCGGTAAGCCAGGGGGCGACGTCGTCCGGATCGGTGATAACACCTTTAGGGCCGAGCAGCGCCTTAAACCGGTCGATGATCTCTTGTCCTATCATGGGACGATGTTATGCCCCGGAATTCATCGACGGTTCAACCACCGGCCCATAGCGTGCCGCCCCAAAAGGGGTTCGATTTGCTTCATTCCGTTCTGCTGCTTCTCGTCGCGCCGCTCGGAGAGCCCGTGCAATTGGCGCAGATGACGATCGAGCAGCGGGTCATCATCCGTGTTCCGATGGCGAAGAAGGGCAGGGCGCCTGCGCGTCTTGCGCCTCAAGCAGGCCGTGCCTGGAAGGAGAAGAAAGGGCCGCGCTGCATTGCCCTGCGCTCGATTCGTTCAGCTAGCGTGGTTGTGGAGAATGGCGTTGATCTGCTGCTGGCGGACAATCACCGCTATCGCGCACGATTGGAGCGTGGTTGCAGTTCGATGGGATTCTATTCCGGCTTCTATGTCGAGCCAGACGATGATGGATCATTATGTTCGGGACGGGATGAGTTGCAGGCGCGTAGCGGGCTCAGCTGCGTGATAGGCAGTTTCAAGCGGCTGGAAGAGGCTGAACCCGAGGATTAAGGCGGTGGGAAAACGCGTCTGATGCGCGATTTTCTTGACAAGATGGCGATATTTCAGCAAGGCGCGCGCGATTTCCGACGCGTTTCGATATGCTGCGGATAGCCTCTGTGTCCCGGACAACTGAATGACTTTTGCCGATCTCGGCCTTTCCGATGAATTATTGAAGGCCGTCAACGAGGCCGGATATGACACGCCCACGCCGATTCAGGCGCAGGCTATCCCACCCGTGCTGATGATGAAGGACATTATCGGCATCGCCCAGACGGGGACGGGCAAGACCGCCAGCTTCGTGCTGCCGATGATCGACATTCTGGCCCATGGCCGCGCGCGCGCATTGATGCCGCGCTCGCTCATTCTGGAGCCGACGCGTGAGTTGGCAGCGCAGGTTGCCGAGAATTTCGAGAAATACGGGAAGTATCACAAGCTCAACATGGCGCTGCTGATCGGTGGCGTGCAGATGGGCGATCAGCTCAAAGCGCTGGAAAAGGGCGTCGATGTGCTGATTGCGACGCCCGGCCGCCTGATGGACCTGTTCCAGCGCGGCAAGATATTGCTAAACGGCTGTTCGATGCTGGTCATCGACGAAGCCGACCGCATGCTCGACATGGGTTTCATCCCGGATATCGAGGAAATCTGCACCAAGCTGCCCGCGCAGCGGCAGACTTTATTGTTCTCCGCGACAATGCCGGCGCCGATCAAGAAGCTGGCCGACCGCTTCCTGGTCAATCCCAAGTCGATCGAGGTGGCCCGACCGGCAACCGCATCGATCAACATCACCCAGCGGCTGGTGAAGGTCGATTCGCGCAAGAAGCGCGACGCACTGCGAGCGATGCTGGAAGCCGAGGATGTGCTGAGCGCGGTGATCTTCTGCAACCGCAAGACCACTGTGCGCGACCTGAACAAGAGTCTGCAACGCCACGGCTTCAAGTCCGGCGAGATTCACGGCGATATTGACCAGTCCGCGCGCATTGCCGAGTTGGAGCGGTTCCGGGCCGGGACGGTCAACATCCTGGTTGCATCAGACGTCGCCGCTCGCGGGCTGGACATCAAGGGCGTCAGCCATGTGTTCAACTTCGACGCGCCATGGCATCCCGATGATTATGTCCATCGCATCGGCCGCACCGGCCGCGCGGGGGCGAAGGGTGTCGCCTATACTTTCGTAACCTCCGAGGACGCGGAGGCGATCGACAATATTCAGAAGCTGATCGGTCAGAAGATCGAGGTGATCAATGCTCCTGAGGCCACGGCACCAGAGGCCAAGGCCGAAGAGCCGCGGCGGGCAGAAGGCGATCGGAGCGCGGAGCGCAAGTCCGGCAAGCGCCGCGATGACCGGCGTCGGGAAGAACCACGCTCGGCTCGGCAGGACGGCAATGGCGCGCGGCCGCGTCGTGCAGAACCAGTGGAAGAAAGCCCGGATGAGGGCTGGAATGGCCCAGTGCCGGAGTTCTTGTCAGTGGGTTTCGTGGGCTGAACGCAACCTTCCTCACCCGACGGCAGTGAACAGTCCGGAGTTTTGGGCCTAGAGCAACCCCATCGCTCGCAAGCTGCTATGCCCCTGCGATCCGATAATGATATGATCGTGCACGGCAATGCTGAGCCGCTTGCCCGCTTCGGCGATCTGGCGGGTGATCTCTATATCCTGACGGCTGGGTTCAGGGGAGCCGCTCGGGTGATTGTGAACCAGGATAAGGGCTGAGGAGCCAAGGTCGATGGCGCGGCGGATGACCTCACGGGTGTAGATGGCCGCTTGGTCGATCGATCCGTCACCCATATGTTCGTCACGGATCAACATGTTGCGGCTGTTGAGGTGCAGGACCCGGACTCGCTCCACAGGCAGATAGGCCATGTCGGCGCGCAGATAATCAAGCAGGGCCTGCCAACTTGCCAATACCGGCCGTTGCGCCACTTCGTTTCGCAGCATCCGCAACAGCGTAGCGTGCACAATCTTGACTGCTGCGATGCTGGTATCGCCCATCCCCGGCACTCGCGCGATAGCCTGCCAATCGGCGGTCATGAGGCCGCCGATGCCGCCAAATTCGCGCAGCAGCGCCTTGGCCAACGGCTTGGTGTCGCGCCGGGGAATGGCGAGTGCGAGCAGATATTCGATCAATTCATGGTCGTGCAGCGCGTCGCCGCCGCTGTCCGCCAGTTTGTGCCGCAGCCGGGCGCGGTGGCCCGCGTCGTCATGACTGACTGCAACATCCCTATCCGCCAAAGCCTTCTCATCCCCCGTTCAGAGAGATCGACCTATGCGTTGCGCAAATATCGGGCAAGGATATTTAAAGGGTGTTGGACGTTATGCAGGCGTTACGGAATAATGGTTGAAAGCCGGGGTTGGCCATAAGCATGGAAGTTGAGGACGGCGAAGAGGAATTTCGCCGGGGCTGGCTGCGCTGGCTGGGCGTGGGGACGGGGTCCTTGGCGCTCATCCTTGTGGCGCTATGGACTCAGCGTGCCCCGATCGCCGAGAATTTCCTTGGTAGAGAGATGAACCGCCGGGGCGTGCAGGCCAGCTATGACCTTAAGGACATTGGCCTCCGCACGCAGCGGATCGAAAATATCGTCCTTGGTGACCCGGCCAATCCTGATCTGACGGCGCGGTGGGTTGAAGTGGACCTCGCCTTCACCGGCCTTTCTCCGCATGTCGCGGCGGTCAGGGCTGGAGGTGTTCGTCTGCACGGGTCTTATCGGAACGGCATGCTTCGTCTTGGCGAACTCGACAAGTTCCGCGATCCTGCGTCCAAAGCGCCGTTCAGCCTGCCTGATATCAGGATGGCGTTGAACGACGCGCGGATAAGGCTCGACACGGATGCCGGCGTGGTTGGCATGCAGGTCGATGGCAAGGGCAATCTGCGGTCGGGGTTCAGCGGGCGTCTCGCCGCCGCCATGCCACGCGCTGCCTTCGCGGGGTGCAGCATGGCAGGCATGACCGCGTTGCTTGACGTCGCGATCCGCAATGAGCGGCCGCATCTTTCCGGCCCAGCGCGAGCGACGGCGCTTGGTTGCCCCGACAGCGCAACTGCCATCGCCAAGCCGCAGGCGGACTTGGACCTATGGCTTGGAAAGGCGCTCGACCGGTGGAACGGTCATGTCATGCTGGCCGGCGAAGCGCTGAAGTCCAGCGGCGCTGTGCTGGCCAAGCCTTCGGGGAGAATAGATTTTGACGGCAGCGCCGCCGGCACGGCCGGGCGCGCGAGGATCAATGCGTCCGCGCTGTCGATTGCAGGCGTTTTGGCGGGAAATTCGGAGATTATCGGCGGTTGGAAGATCGGCAAGGGTGAAGCAGAGGCTCAGGGGCGGCTTTCCGCGCATCAGGTGCGTCTTGCTGGCCGTGATCCGCTGGCCGGGTTGAGGCGGTCGGACGCAGGCTCGCCAGTGGCGCCTCTTGCAACACGACTAGCCGATGCGGTGCGGCGGTCCGGTGAGGAAAATGTTCTGCAGACGAGCCTCGCTTTTTCGCGACGCGGGAAGGGCGGCAGCGTGGTGATCACCGGGACACGCTTTGAGGCGCGGAGCGGGGCGCGGGTGATGATCCCAGGCGACGGACGGGTGACTATCGCCTGGCCGGGCAAAGCTGGGGCCCGGATCGATTGGGCGCTGGACGGCGCAGTCACCACCGGGGGTGGCGGTCTGCCGAGCGGCGCGCTTCGGCTGGCACGGCGGCCCGGCGGAGGGTTTGGCGGGCAGTTGTTCCTTGATCCCTATACCGCGGGAAATGCGAGGTTGGCGTTGGAACCGGTGCGGTTTGTCGCTGGCCCTCAAGGCAATACGCGTTTTTCGACGAGCGTCAGGCTGGATGGACCGTTGCCCGGTGGGCGGCTGCGTGGATTGGTTGCGCCGATAGAGGGGCAGGTGAGCGCCAATGGTGCGATTGCGATCAATCGCCGCTGCGTGCCGCTGGCTCTGGAGGAGGCGCGCTACGGCAGCTTCTCCATCGGGCGGACGAGGCAGACCTTATGTCCCATCGGCAGTGGCGCGCTGTTCGCAACTGGCCCAGCAGGGATGCAAGCGGGCGCGGAGATTCGCGGCCTCGATCTGCGTGGCCGCAGCGGCCAAAGCCCAATGCACCTATCCGCCGACCGTGCAAGGATTGACTTGGGGCAGGGTGGCTTTGCCTTGTCGCGCGCCGAATTGGCGATCGGAACCGAAGATTCGCCAGGTCGGTTCACGGCGGAAACGCTGGTGGGCAAGAGCCTGGCGCAGGGCTTGAATGGCAAGGTGACCGGTGCGGGCGCCAGGATCGGCAGCGTTCCCCTGATCGTGGAAGATAGCGCGGGAGAGTGGAGCTTTGCTCGGGGAACGCTGAAGCTGGCGGCTGCGATCATGGTACGCGACGCGCAGTCTCCAGCGCGGTTCGAGCGCTTGAGGGTGCCCGACTTTGCGCTCAGCCTGCGTGACGGCAAGGTTGCGGCTACGGGCACGTTGCGGGCGCCGCGCAATGACGCGGTCGTGGCACGCGCCGACATCGCTCATGATCTCGGCTCCGGAAGGGGCAAGGCCGACCTGATCGTGCCGGGGCTGGTATTTGGCCCCACGCTGCAGCCTGAGGACGTGACCCGCCTCGCGTTGGGCGTTGTGGCCAATGTCAATGGCACCGTCACGGGGCAAGGGCATATCCGGTGGAACGGAACAACGGTCACCAGCGACGGCCTGTTCCGGACGGACAATGCCAATCTGGCGGCTGCGTTCGGCCCGGTCGAGGGACTTTCGGGCGAATTGCGCTTCACCGATTTGCTGGGGCTGGTCAGCGCGCCCGGACAGCAAGTGCGGATCAAAATGGTCAACCCGGGTGTGGAAGTGCGGGACGGCGTCGTGCGTTATCGCATCGAAACGGGTCAAAAAGTGCATATCGAAGGCGGAGGCTGGCCCTTCTCTGGCGGGCAGCTGGTCCTCCTTCCCACCACCATGGATTTCAGCGATGATGTCGATCGCTACCTCACCTTCCGGGTCATCGGGCTAGACGCGGGCGCCTTCATCCAGACGATGGAGCTTGAAAACATCTCCGCCACCGGCACGTTCGACGGCATCATGCCGCTGATCTTCAATGCTCAGGGCGGTCGCGTCGCAGGCGGCGTTCTGGTCGCAAGGCAGCAGGGGATGCCGCCGCTGATCATGCCTGAAGGGGTGTTGCCGACGATCCCCTGCGATCCAGCCCGCCAGTCGGGCACGCTGTCCTATGTCGGCCCCGTGTCGAACGAACAATTGGGTGTGATGGGGCGGCTCGCCTTCGATGCGCTCAAGAATCTGCAGTATAAATGCCTTACCATCCTGATGGACGGCGCTCTGGATGGTGAGATGGTGACCAATGTCGTCTTCAATGGCGTCAATCGCGGCCAGCTGGGCAATGTTCCGGCGGGCATGGCGCGGAATCTGACGGGCTTGCCCTTCATCTTCAACGTTCGCATTGCCGCGCCCTTCCGGGGGCTGCTGGGTACGGCGAAGTCCTTTATCGATCCCACGACACTTATCCAGAACAGCATAGGAGACCAGATGCAGGAGAAGATTCGCGAGGGGATTGCAGTTAAGCCTGCGGAAAGCGACACTGTGGGAAACAGGGAGCAGAAATGAAGAGAGAAGCGATCTTGGCGGCGGGTTTCGCCGGTTTAGCCCTGTCGGGCTGCATCCAGGTGAAGGCACCGGACAAGCCGATCGAAATCAACCTCAATGTGAAGGTTCAGCAGGAAGTGGTGGTCCGCCTTCAACGTGACGCGAAGGACCTTATTCAGAATAACCCGGAGTTGTTCCCGCAATGACACGCAAGTTTTTGATAATCGCCGCTGGTGCGGTTTTCGCCTTGGCTACGGGGCTGGTCGTGAGCGCGCCTGCCCGCGCGCAGTCGGGCGCCGTGGCATCGGCCCTGGCTGAAGGCGCGGTCGGCGAACAGGCGGATGGCTATCTTGGCATCGCAGGTTCGGTCAGCGCCGCTGTGCGATCGGAAGTCGAATCGATCAACATCAAACGCCGGGCCGCCTATACCGATCTTGCCAGCAAGCGCGGCGTCACGGTTCAGGACGTTGCCGCCGCGACCGGATGCCAAACTCTCAGCAGCCGGGTCAAGCAGGGGCAGGTCTATCGTGTGGGCGCAGGGCCCTGGCAAACCAAGGGCGCAGCGCCGATTTCACTTCCTACCTATTGCGCGACCGCGGGATAGATTCCCGATCATTGACGAAGTTTTTCCGTTGCTTCGTCCGGCAGGGTGATTCTGGTGCCAACTACGGTTGACTATCCCGAAAGCCCTTTCTAAACGGGCCGCGCCTTGACGGGTGCAGTCGCACGCGCCATGCCGCCTGACGTTGGCTTATCTGCCTGAACGGAAAGGAATGGCCATGGTAGCGGATGTACCCGGGCAAGACCCGGCGGATGAGGACGCGCGGATCACTTCTCTTGAGGAGAGGATCGCAAAGGCCGAACGAGCCGAAAAGGTCAGACAGGGGACCACCAAGCAGCAGGCCGATGATGGATCGCGCCTGGGCAACAGGGTTCTCGCCGAACTGATCGGTGGTCTTGTTGGCGGTGCCGTGGTTGGTGGGACTTTGGACTACTTTCTGCGGACATCCCCATGGCTCCTGCTCATTTTCCTCGGTCTTGGGATCGTGGTGGCGTTCAGGAACATCATCAGATTGACGACGACGAAGCGTCCCGGCGAATAGGGGCGCTTTTGTCTTAGTCCGAATACCAGACGTTACAGGGGTCAACGTGGCAGAATCCGGCAAAATCGATCCGATGCACCAGTTTGCGATCGAACCGCTGTTCGGTACGGATCACTTGTCGCTCGGCGGCTACAATATCGCCTTCACCAACAGTGCGCTCTATATGGTGGCTGCTGCTGTGGTGCTGTGGATCTTCGTAATCGGCGGTCTGAAGCGCGAACTGGTTCCCGGTCGTTGGCAGATGGCGGTCGAATATATGACCGGCTTCATCAAGAGCCTGCTGATCGCCAATGTGGGCGAGGGCGGCAAGAAGTATATTCCTTATGTCTTCTCGCTGTTCATGTTCATCCTGTTGGCTAACCTGCTGGGCCTGCTGCCGCTCGGCCTGATCGGCCTGCATCCCTTCACCTTTACCAGCCACTTCACTGCGACGGGCGTGCTGGCGATCTTGAGCTTCTCGATCGTGCTGATCGTCGGCTTCTGGAAGCATGGGCTGCATTTCTTCTCGCTGTTCGTGCCGCACGGCACGCCGCTCCCCATGATCCCGGTGATCTTCCCGATCGAACTGGTGTCCTTCATGGTGCGGCCGTTTAGCCTTGGGTTGCGACTGTTCGTTGCGATGACCGCCGGACACGTTCTGCTGAAGGTGCTGGCCGGGTTCGTCATCAACAGCTCGAATGCTGGCGTCGGCTACGGCCTGACGGTCGGTTCGGCGAGCTTCATCCTGATGATCGGAATCAGCGCGCTGGAAGTGCTGGTCGCTGTCATCCAGGCCTATGTGTTCGCTCTGCTGACCTCAGTTTACCTGAACGACGCTGAGAACCTGCACTAAGTTTTCCTGAATTTTCCACACTATCTGAAGTTTAGAAAAGGGAGTTTACGACATGGACGCAGAAGCCGCAAAGCTGCTCGGTGCTGGCCTGGCTGCCATCGGTGCGGGTCTCGCATCGCTCGGTGTGGGCAACGTGTTCGCATCGTTCCTGGAAGGCGCGCTGCGTAATCCGGGCGCCGCTGACGGCCAGCAGGGCCGCCTGTTCATCGGTTTCGCCGCGGCCGAACTTCTGGGTCTGCTGGCGTTCGTTATCGCCATGATCCTGGTGTTCGTGGCCTGACAACCGCTTGGCGGGCGGGCAGGACGGTTTGAGCCGATCCGCCCGCCCGCATAAATTGACGGCGCCCTGATCGGACGGACCCAAAATGCCTCAAATCGCGCAAATCGCCGAAACTTATGCGTCGCAGATCTTCTGGATGCTGCTGACGTTCGGCTTTGTCTTCTTCGTCATCGGCCGGGGTATGGTCCCCAAGGTTCAGGCGACGGCCGACGCGCGCGACGCGAAGATCACTGGTGATCTGGACGCAGCCAAGGCTGCCTTCGCCCGCGCCGACGAGGCAGAGGCGGACTATCGCGCTCGCGACGCCGAAAGCCGCGCTGCGGCTCAGGCGACGCTCGCTCGCGCCAAGTCGGAAGCTGCCAAGGCATCTGAAGGACAGCTCGCCGCTGCCGACACAGAAATTGCCACCCGGATCGGCGCTGCCGAAGCGCGTATCCAGGCTGCCAGTCAGGCAGCGTTGGCAGAGATTGAAACCGTCGCCGCCGACGCGGCGCGCGACATGGTGGCCCGCATTTCTGGCGTTCAGGCGTCGGAGGAATCGGCCCGAAACGCAGTAAAGGCGGCACTGGTCCATGGCTGAGGCAGCAGCACAGCATAGCGAAGGTACGCCTCCGCATATCGACGACGCGATCCACGCTGAAGGGATGGAGCCGGTCGGCACCGTCGCTCATGAGGGCGTTGTTCCGCACACGGACCCCAAGGCGGTCGGCATGGATGCAACCGCTTGGGTGAGCTTGGCGATGGCGGTGTTCATCGTCATCCTGCTCATCAAGAAGGTGCCCGCGCTGATCGGCAATGTGCTCGATGGCCGGATCGCCCAGATCAAGAACCAATTGGCCGAAGCCGCCAAGCTGCGTGCTGAAGCCGAAGCGCTGAAGTCGGAATATGAAGCCAAGCTGGCGGCTGCCGCTGGTGAGGCTGATGCCATGCGCAAGTCGGCTGAGAGCGAAGCGGCGACGCTGCTCGAAGACGCCAAGACCAACGCTGTCGCGTTGGTCGCCCGGCGTCAGAAGATGGCGGAAGACAAGATCGGCGCAGCGGAGCGCGCGGCGATCGCTGGTATCCGTACCAAGGCAGTTAACGCGGCTACAAGCGCTGCTGCGGCACTGATCGTGGAGAAACACGATGCCGGTGCGGATAAGCAACTAGTCGATAGCGCCATCAAGGGACTCGGGCCGACAGTCTGACGGTCTGACAACATAGCTTAAAAGGGCCGGTGCGGCATTGCACCGGCCCCTTTTTGATGGTCACGCCTGAAGGATGGTGTTGCGGGCAATATAGGGTGATCTTGTTAGGGTGAGTCCATGGCCTTCTGTTGGGGAGCAGGGGCGCACAGCCATTGCGCTTGTCTCTGTCGCCGCTATCTCTGCAACCATGTCGCATCCCCAATCTCCGGACCGTTTTCACGAAGACAAGGCCAGTTTCACCGTGCGTGGAGCGGGGGCGCCTGATATCGAAGCGGGCGTGGAGGCGATCCGCACGACGCTGAAAACTTTGCCGACGCGGCCGGGTGTCTATCGCATGCAGGATGCGCGGGGCGACGTTCTCTACGTCGGGAAAGCGCGGGCGCTGCGGAACCGGGTTGCCAATTATACGCAGGTTGATCGGCTGCCGAAGCGGTTGCAGCGCATGGTGTCGCAAACGCGGTCCATGACGATCGTCACCACCAATAGCGAGGCCGAGGCGCTGTTGCTGGAGGCGCAGCTGATCAAACGCTTCCGCCCGCCATATAATGTTCTGCTGCGTGACGACAAAAGCTTCCCCTTCATTCTGCTGCGCGAGGACCATGACTTTCCTCGCGTACAAAAGCATCGGGGCGCGCGGAAATATAAGGGGCGCTATTATGGCCCCTTCGCCAGCGCGGGGTCTGTGACGCGGACGATCAATGCGCTGCAGAAGCTGTTCCTGCTGAGAAGTTGCACGGACAGTTTCTTCGCCAACCGGTCGCGGCCTTGCCTGCTGTTCCAGATCAAGCGCTGTTCGGCCCCCTGTGTCGGGCGGATCGACGAGGCGGCCTATGCCGAGTTGGTGATCGACGCTCAGGACTTTCTGGGCGGAAAATCGACGGCCGTGCAGAAGAAGCTGGGAGAGGCGATGCAGTCGGCTTCGGAGGCGTTGGACTTCGAGCAAGCGGCGGTGCTGCGCGACCGGCTGAAGGCGCTGACGTTCATCCAGGGTAGCCAGGCGATCAACGCGGAAGGGCTGGGCGACGCTGATATCTTTGCGCTGGCGACCAAGGGTGGGGCGATGTGTATCCAGGCCTTCTTCATCCGTGGGGGGCAAAATTGGGGGCATCGCAGCTTCTTCCCGGTTCATACCGCCGAGGTGGCGGAGGATGAGGTGCTGGCGAGCTTCATGGCGCAATTTTACGAAGAGGTGCCGCCGCCCAAGCTGATCCTGTCCGATCGTGCGCCGATGGAGTGCGAGTTGATAACGCAGGCGCTGAGTGAGCGGATTGGGGCAAAAGTTCGGATTGAGGTGCCCCAGCGCGGCGACCGGACCCGGTTGATCAAGCAGGCCCAGCGCAATGCGGTAGAGGCGCTCGACCGGCGGCTGGCGGAGACGACGACGCAGGCGAAGGTCCTGGACGAGATGGTCGAGACTTTCGGGCTGGACGGCGTGCCGGATCGGATCGAGATTTACGACAACAGCCATATCCAGGGGAGTCATGCGCTGGGCGCGATGGTGGTGGCGGGGCCGGAGGGCTTCCGCAAGAATGCCTATCGCAAGTTCAACATGAAGAACCCCGAAACATCGAACGACGATTTCGCGATGATGCGCGAGATGTTCGAGCGGCGCTTTGGCCGGGCAGCGCGGGAGGACCCGGATCGGGACAGCGGGGAATGGCCAGACCTGGTGTTGATCGATGGCGGCAAGGGGCAGCTGTCGGCGGCGCGCGCGATCCTGGAGGATATGGGGATCGAGGATATCTGCATGATCGGCATCGCCAAGGGGCCGCACCATGGGCGCGAGGGGCGGGAGGTGTTCCATATGCCCGATGGGCGGGAGATCAGCTTTCCGATCAACCACCCGGTGCTCTTCTATCTCCAGAGGCTGCGGGACGAGGCGCATCGCTTTGCGATCGGGGCGCACCGGCAGAAAAGGAGCAAGGCGATTTCGACCAGTTCGCTGGATGAAGTGCCTGGCATCGGGCCGTCGCGAAAGAGGGCGCTGCTGATGCACTTCGGGACGGCGAAGGCGGTGAGGAGCGCGGCTTTGGAGGATTTGTTAAAGGCGCCCGGGGTTTCGAAGGCAGTGGCGCAGCAGGTTTATGACTATTTCCATGGGTGAATTAGTGAGTTGCGAGCGTTTCTAAGATATTGTTTCGATACCGTTATTAAATGACCGGCGACGAGGACCGGCGGACCGGGCGATGACCAGCGACTAGCGACGCGGCCGCCCACCACCTACCGCCCAAGGACGACTGCTACCGGGGCGGTGACCTATTGCTGAGATTTTATCGTTGGTCTTGCGCAATGACTGTTGGCCTGCGATGGTCTGCGCAGACGCTGAAAAAATCATGGCGCGGGGATAAGGTATGAGGGTCGCAACTCTCGGCAAGTTTGGATTGGTGGTAACTACCGTTAATAGTGGCTTCTTAGAAGGTTCACTTTGCTGTTATTATTTTCCCGGGCTTAATACTTAGCCAAAGTCATATAACTAATAATATAGACTTTAGTGCCGGGAGATTATGTCACCGTGATCCATGGGCATGCCGAACTATCGCGGACGTTGAACAGGCGGCGATCCTTCGCCCTGTCTGCGCTTCGCCCGTGGCAAATGCTGGATGTTACGCGCTTGGTGCTGGCAAGCGTATATACGATCGTCAGCTTTGCCTTTGCGACCCCACGGTCATGGGCCGAGGGGGCGGAAAATGGCATCATCCTGGCCATGCTTGCGCTCGCCCTGGCGGCGCTGACGCTGTCGGCCCGATCCTGGGTTACGGAGATGCGGCTGCGCAAGCCGGTGGTCTGCCTGGACGCGCTGCTGTTCCTGTCGCTGCTGGTGGTGACGAACCCCGGCACCAGCCCTTATTTTTCCGGCAGCCTGTTCGTGGCGGTCGAGATTGCGCTGATCGTGCGGCGGCGCTTTCACCTGCTGGTCGGCGCATTCGCGGTCATCACGGCGCTGATGACCCTGTGGGTGGACGAATTGATGGTTTTGCCGTCCGAACCGGATGCGGAGCGGGCCGCGCTGCGCGTGCTATATCTTGCGGTGGTGATCGCGATAACGGGCATGCTGTTGGGGCCTCGCCGTGAAACGCTGCTGGAGCAGGAGCGGATGCGGCGGCTGGCCGACAGCGCCTTTCCGCCGGCCAAGGGCAGTCCCGGACCTTTTCTGTTGCAAGCGCTGAAGATTGCGACGGGCGGCGAGAATGGAGCGGTGTTGTTTCGCGCGGCCAGTGCAGAGCCCTATCGCTTTGCATCGAGCCGCTTTGGCGAAGAGATGCCGGAGGGCAATGGCGGGCTGCTGGCGGTGGAAACGGGTTGGCATGACTGCCGCCGGGGCGCTTCGATCAGCCTGTCATCGGACGGCGTCAGTCAGATTTTTCCGCTGACCCCTGGCGGCCGGGCGTGGGCGGCCCTGCTCGAGGCTGAAACGCTGATGTCGGTCCGCGTGTCGCTGGGCACATTCGACGCGGTGGGCGCGGTGCAGCTCGACGATCCCAGCCATGAGGATGTCGTTGCCATCGCCCAGCGGGTGTTCGAAAGCGCGTGCGAAGAATTGATGGTGCGCAACAGTATGGACCTGGCCCATGTCATAGCGGGAGCGCGGGAGCGCGAACGGTTGCAGCGGGAACTGCATGACAGTGTGCTGCAAGCTCTGGCGAGTATCCGCTTTCAGGTCGCGCCAGTGCTGAACGGCACGATCGGCGATCCCATGCCGGTGGTGCAGAATGTCGATCGGATCGCCAAGGACCAGATCGCCACCATCCGTTGGATCATCAATCCGGAGGTGGACGAGGAGGATTTCGCCTATCTGCCCGAAACGCTGTCGATGGTCGTGCGATCGCTGGCGGATCAGTGGGGCATCCAGTGCGAGTTGAAAGTGGAGGATGGCAATTGCGCGACGAGCGCGACGATCGGCCGGGAGCTGAGCTTTGCCGTGCGGGAGATCGTTGCCAATGCGGTGCGGCACGCGCGGGCGCGGGCCGTGGAATTTTCCCTGCAGCCTGCCGGCAACCGCATTGCGCTGCATGTGACGGATGACGGCGTGCCCAACTTGGCGCGTTTGGGATCGACGGGCGCGGTGCCTTCGCGGTCATTGATGCGGCGGGTGCAGGCTTTGGGGGGTGAGGTGTTCCTGCGCAATATTGGCGGGCGCACGATGATTCAGATTACCGTGCCTCGGAAGTGAGGGCAGGAAGCGCGCGGTTTTTCGACTTCGCTCGAAACGAACGGAGGGAGGAGCGCAGGGGGCTGGCTGCTCTCAGCGTTGAAGGGTTTGTCCCGTTCGTTTCGAGCGAAGTCGAGAAACAATGGCTTGCACGCCGCCATCCCCGCCGTTCGGCAGAACTTTCCCCTCACCCGCGCATTTTACCCAGCATTAACCAGAAGTGCGGATAGTCGGCGCTTCTAGTGGCTGTCCGGGTGGAGGTTCCCGTTTCCATGGTGCGAGTGGTTAAGGATCATCTCTATCGCCGGAGCGTCGCGCTGGTGCTGTCGATGCAAGTCAATTTGCAACGTATTGTCGCCGCGTGGGTCCTCGTCGCCGCCTTCGCTTGTGGCGTGCGGATCGCTTTTCCGGCGACGCCTTATGATGGCGTGCCTTGGATGAGCGGGACGGGGTTGCTGCCCTATCTGCTGGTTGTGGGAGCGCCAGTGGGTTCGCTGCTGATGGGGCTGAAGCTGTTTCCAGCGGGACGGGTGCTTGCGCAGCCCAGTTTCCGCCTGGCGCAGGTCGGTCGCTGGCGGAAGATCGACTGCCTGAAGGCGCGGGAAATGTCGCAGTTCGGGCTTTATGGCGTGATGGCGTCGCTGTTGCTGGGCATTGCGCTCAACGTGCCGGTGCGGACGTTGGAGTTTCTGAGCGCCATCCCTGCGCTCGGGAGCTATTCGCCGGGCTGGTATGTGAGCCTTTATGCGGTGATGCTGGCCGACGTCGTGCTGCTATCCAGCCTTTATATGTTCGCCTTTGCCATGGCGCTGCGAATGGCGCCCCTATTCCCCCGCTTCCTGGTAATGGTGTGGGGTGTGGACCTGATGGCGCAAATGGGCATTGCCGAGCTGGTCACGCGGATTGGGGATGTGCCGCATGCCGTCGAACTGTCGCTGGCTGGCCTCCTGGAGGGCAACGTGAAGAAGGTACTGATCAGCGCTGCCCTCTGGTTGCCTTATCTGCTGCTGTCAGAGCGGGTGAATATCACCTTCCGTAATCGAATTAGCGCCTGACCTTAGGTCCCGGTTCGGCGAACCGAATCGGCGGAGTCCGGCGCGCAAGCGGCAAAAATGGGGGATATTTGGTAGCGGCAGGCTGCACATGATTCGCGACGAGTCGATGGGGACATCGTTCGCTTTACTCATCTCGAGGGTCTGAGGACGGCATGGTCCAGCCTCCTGACATTGGTGGTATTTCCATCGATTGTACGCATGTGGAAGCGACTATTTGATCAGGACATATATCTTTGATGCTGTTCGTATTCCTCAGCATTCGCCAAATCACTCCCGATCGGTAACCTCGTTGATGTTCGTTATTCTTAATGGCCATCAAAGTTACTCGTAGAAGTAATCAAATAATGATTGAGATCAACTTTAAAAACCTGCAGGTATATAACCAAAGGTATACTCATCAAAAGTGCTCGGATACTATCGAGCGCAAAATAGGTAGCGAAAATGGTTAATAAAATTTGACCATAAGCTTCTGAAAAATATGGATATTTTTTACCCTGTTGACTTGATCTTGCTTTGGGTCATTTTGGCGACAAGTTCTACGGGAACTGCCCAACTGCCTGGCGAGTGGAGCAATCACTGCTGGGGTCGCCAGGTGGCAAAGGCCCCTCCGCAGAGCTGTGCAAGAGCAGCCGGAACGCTTTCGGCGCAATAGGGGTGAAAGAGACATGACTTTCTTCAAGACTCTCTGGCGCGACCAGAGCGGTGCTTCGGCGGCCGAATATGCGCTGATCCTGGCAATTGTCGGCACTGGCATTGCGTTGGCCGCTTGGAACTTGGGCACGGCGATCAAAAATTCGATGGGCAGCGCCACCAACTGCATCAAGAATGTCGGCACGGGTTCTGCGCCGAGCGCTAATTGCTGAGCCTAAAAGAGGGGTAAGTACATGACTTATTTTAAAAAGCTTTGGGCAGATGAAAGCGGTGCTTCGGCGGCCGAATATGCCTTGATCCTGGCAATTGTGGGTACCGGCATTGCGTTGGCTGCCTGGAACTTGGGTGCGGCGATTAAGAATTCAATGGGTCTTTCCACGAACTGCATTAGCAATGTTGGCACGGGCTCTGCACCTCCGGCCAATTGCTGAGTATAAATAGGAAGGCCAGCCTGAGGCTGGCCTTCCTAACTTTCAGTTCGGGGGGGAGTTGTTGTGGGGCAGCGCAGATCTTTAATCATCCTTGGTCTCGCGATCTTGCTGGGCTTGGCGGCGGTGTTCATCGCCAACAGCTATTTGAGCAAGGCTGAGCAGGCTCAGGCCACGCCGCAGGGTGGCATGGCCAAGGTGGTCGTCGCATCCATGCCGCTGGCTTTTGGTGCGGCTATTACGCCGGAAAAGATCAAGGTCGTCGATTGGCCCTTGGCTTCGGTGCCGCCCGGCGCCTTCCGGGACCCGATGCAACTCACCTCCCTCGGCAAGCAGCGCGTGGTTCTGCGCCAGATCGAGCCGGGCGAGCCGATCCTCACTTCCAAGCTGTCAGGCGAAGGCGGCCGCGCCACCATGTCCGGTGTGCTGCGGCCCGAAATGCGTGCGGTGGCGGTACGGGTGAATGATGTTGCGGCGGCGGGCGGCTTCGTGCTGCCGGGCGATATGGTCGATGTCTTCGTGACCCGCACGATGCAGGACGGCGTTGGAAGCCAGCAGATCACCGATGTGCTGCTGCAGAATACGCGCGTCATCGCGATCGACCAGAATGCGAACGACAGCTCCAAGGACCCCGCGATTGGCAAGACCGCGACGCTGGAGGTCAACCAGGTCGATGCGCAGAAGCTGGTGCTGGGCCAGCAGGTCGGCCAGCTAACGCTGGTGCTGCGCAACGTGACGGATGAGCCCAACCCGGCGGTGCAGACCGTGGGGACGGAGGATCTGCGCGATGGCGCCTATGTGGGCGGCTTTGCCGGACCGCGCGCCCGGATCGCGGAGGCCGCCTATGTGCCTGCTCGGCTTCCGGTGATGCGCGCTCCGCGCCGTGCCGTGCCGAAGAATGTTTCCGCTCTGCCCGCGACCGCATCGGTCGAAATCGTGCGCGGCACGACTGGCACCAGCTATGAGGTGAAGCGCTATGGTTCCCGCTAAGTCCTTGTCGATGCTGGCGCTGGGGGCAGCGCTGGCTGCGACGGCGATGCCCGCTCAAGCCCAGGTCGCATCGCTGACCGCCAGCAACATCGATCATGCAGGGCAGCTCGACGTGCCGCTCAACAAGAGCCAGGTGCTGACTGTCGATCGGCCTTTTTCAAAGGCGCTGGTGGGCAATCAGGAAGTCGCCGACGTCCTGCCCTTGACCAACCGATCGCTCTATGTGCTGGGCAAGAAGGTGGGGACGACAAGCCTCACGCTTTATGACAGCCGCAACATGCTGATCGCGGTGGTCGATGTGGCGGTGGGGCCGGATGTGGTGACGCTGAAGCGTCAGCTGGCCGAACTGATCCCCGGCGAGCAGATCGGCGCGCGCGTTTCTAATGACGCGGTGGTGCTGACCGGCACAGTGTCGAGCGCTTCGGCGGTCGATCGGGCGATGCAGATCGCCAAGACCTATGCCGGGGGCGACGAGAAGGTCGTCAACATGCTGTCGGTAGGCGCGTCGCAGCAGGTGATGCTGGAAGTGCGCTTTTCGGAAGTGAACCGGCAGGCGGCGAAGCAGATTGGGCTGAACCACAGCTTCAACGGTAACCGCACTGCGGGCAGCATCGGCAACCTGTCGGCTGACTCGATCGTGCCGACCAACAATAATGGCGTGCCGACCATTCTGCTTGACGGGCTGTCCGATGCTTTTGGCGTCGGGACATGGGCGTACAAGATTGGGAGCGTCAACATATTCTCGGCCCTTGATGCGCTGGAGCGCAAGGGGCTGGTGAAGACGCTGGCCGAGCCGACGCTGGTGGCGCTGTCGGGTGAGACCGCGTCCTTCCTGGCGGGCGGCGAATTTCCGATCCCGGTAACGCAGAGCAGCGGCGGGGGGGGCAATAACGGCAACGGCATCACTGTCGAGTTCAAGCCGTTCGGTGTCAGCCTGGGCTTCACGCCTACTGTCCTGAGCGACGGCATCATCAACCTGGTGGTTGAACCGGAGGTTAGCTCGATCGATCCTTCGGCGTCGGTATCGATCAACGGATTGGTCGTTCCGGGCCTGCTGACGCGGCGGGCGAAGACTGTGGTGGAACTGCGGGATGGGCAGTCCTTTGCGATTGCGGGGCTGCTGCGTAACGACTTCCAGGATACGGTGCGGCAACTGCCGGTGCTGGGTTCGCTGCCGATCATCGGAGCGCTGTTCCGCTCGACCGGCTTCCAGAAGCAGCAGACCGAACTGGTCATGATCGTGACGCCTCGGTTGGTGAAGCCGATGCGGGCGGAGGATGTGAGCCTCCCGACCGATCGGGTGGGCAATCCGCATGAGCTGGACCTGTTCCTGATGGGGCGGACGGACAAAGCGGTGGGGATCAACCCGCTCAATCCCGATGCGATGCCACCGGAAAGCCGCCGGACGGCTCCCGCGCCTACGCCTGCCGCCCCGGCGCCGGCTCCGGCGGGCGCGACGCAGAGCGGATATGAACTATGAGCGGGAGTGAGACCATGCGCACACTGTCCCTGGCCGTCCTGCTGGTCGCCCCGGCGCTGGCGGGCTGCACTACAAACGACCCGACCTTCGGCGGCGCGGTGCGCAGCAACTATGCGCAGCAGGTGATCAACCCGGACCCACGCTATGAGGGCACGCTCGTCGAAGGCGGCGAAGGCACGCGCAGCGCCGCCGCGGTGGAACGCTACCGCACCGACAAGGTGAAGGAGCCGAAGTCGATCCGCACCACGTCCGGTAGCGGTGGCTCCGGCGGCGGCTCAGGCGGCCGGTGATCGGGGAGGGTTTCAATCCATGTCTGCCCGTCGGAATAGCCTCCTAAGGTCAACCAGCGGTGCGGTAGCGCCGACGGTCGCCCTGTCGCTGTTCGGGCTGATTGCGGCGGGCGGCATCGCTTTTGATTATGCGCGGATGGCGAGCCTCGACAGCGAATTGCAGACTGCTGCGGACCAAGCTGCTTTGGCAGCGGCGACGCAGTTGGATGGGAAGAGCAATGCCCGGACAAGGGCGACTAACGCCGTCAATAATCTTATCCAGAACGATGCCCGATTTGCAAATGACAAGTGTGGTGCGGCAATTAAGGTCGGCGGCACGGTTCCTACGGGCTGTGACAGCAGCGGAGCCCTGACCTTCTATCAAGACAAGGCCAAGACAACTTTGGCTACCACTGATCAGGATGCCAATTTTGTTGAGGTGAAGGTCAATTCGCGCACGGCTTATTTCGCGCTGACTCCGATCGTGAGGACATTTTCGTCGGGAGCCTTGTCGGCGAAGGCCTTTGCCGGGGTTGGATCGGCGATCTGTAAGGTGCCGCCGGTGATGATCTGCAATCCGAGCGAGCCGGACACCAACGCCGATGAGAATTTGGCTTTCAATGTATCGCGAGGCGTAGGCCTGAAGCTCATCACCGGCAATGCTGACGCGGCAGGCAACTTCGGATGGCTGGAGGCGACGTTCAAAAATGGTGCGAACGGCCTAGCCGCCGCATTGGGTTATGACACCATTCAGACCGATTGCCAGGCAATGGATGGCATCACTACCAAGACCGGCATGAGCACTTCGGTGCTGGATTCACTCAATACCCGATTTGACGTCTATGCGAACGGCAGCATCTGCCCGTCGCAATATGGCGGCACATGTTCGCCCTCCACCAATACGCGCAAAGACCTGACCTGTAGTTCCGACAACGGGAGCACCTGCAAAAACGGATTTGATGTTTCGGACAACCCATACCGGCCGACGACCGCTGCGGTGATGACCGGTGGTTATCCTGATATCATGGGTTATCCCCGTGATCTGTGCCATGCCGTTCCGCAAGGATCGCAAACATGTGGTATCGTTGGCAGCGGCACATGGGATCGTGACGCTTATTTCAAGGTAAATTACGGTTGGGACGCGGCCACATGGCCGGGCGCAACCAGCCTTGGGGCAACGCCGAGCCGCTATGATGTGTATAATTGGGAAGTCGCCCATCCCAGCGTCGTGGTTGGAGGGGTTGCCAAGGGGATCGGTGTGGCGCAGCCCGCTGGCAGCAAATATGCCTTCGGTTCTCCAGCCAATGGTGTAGCGGGCATTACGCCCAGTTCTGCGGGTGTGGATCGCCGGCGCATCTCAGTCGCTGTTCTTAACTGTCACGCCCTTAAGCTGCATGGCAAGACTTCGGGTATTGACCCGGTGAAATGGCTTGATGTTTTTCTGGTTGAGCCATCCATCGATCGTAAGATTGGGGGAACCAAATGGACCGAGAAGAAGGAAGTCTATGTCGAAGTGATTGCCGACACAGGGAGCGGCCTAAACGGAGCGAGTAATCCACAGGTGATCGAGCGATCGGTCCCGTACCTGATTGAGTGATGACGATGGCCTCTTCTTTCCTCTTTCGTCCCATCGGTTGTAACCGGGCAGCAGCTGCTGCGGAAATGGCTCTCGTAACACCCCTTCTCATCACTTTGATGTTCGGTGCGTTTGAGCTGGGCAACTATTTCCTTAGCGAGCACGTTGTGGCGAAGGCAGTTCGCGATGGCGCGCGCTATGCTTCGCGGCGGGCTTTCACAGAGTTCACCTGCCCTAACACCGTATCAAGCGACGTAGTGGACAAGACTCGCAATATCACCCGCACCGGGCAGATCGCAAATGGAGGGACAGCACGGTTAACCAGCTGGACTACAGCGACGACAGTTTCGGTGACACTCAGTTGCACCGCAATTTCTGGAGGAAATTACTCTGGGATATATAATGGCATGTCGAACGTCCCTCGGATCAAGGTTTCCGCCACCGTTCCTTATACGTCCCTGTTCAATAATCTTGGCTTCACCAGCACTTCGTTGTCGCTGATTTCGTCATCCGAAGCGACGGTGCAGGGGATATGATCCGGCGGCTTGCCCTCCTTGCTCAAGACCAGCGCGCTTCTTCGGCGGCGGAATTCGCGATCGTATTGCCGTTGCTCATCATATTTTTATTCGGCATCATCGATGTTGGCCGTCTGATGTGGACTTGGAATCGCGCGGAAAAGGCGACCCAGATGGGTGTGCGCTATGCCGTCGCTACCGACATGATTCCCAACGGTCTGGCTGCATATAGTTTCGTCGTTAGTGGCTCGCTCTCACAGGGTGATCCAATCCCTGAGGCTTCCTTCGGCGGAGCGTCTTGCAACTTCAATGCGGGCGCTGTCAGTTGTTCATGCAAGACAGGGGCGACCTGTCCGAGTCCTCTGGTCAGTAACAGTGCGACGGCACTGACTGCGTTTAACAACGTCGTTGCCCGTATGAAATTGTTCATGCCTGAGATCACGGCGAGTAAGGTCACCATCGACTATGACTATTCGGGCCTGGGTTATGCAGGAGATCCCAACGGGCCGGACGTTGCTCCGCTGGTCAAGGTATCCCTGAAGCAAATGACCTTTACACCGGTGGCTTTGACACCTTTTAGAACTAGCATCTCTCTCCCCAGCTTCAGCGCCGCCCTCACCATGGAAGACGGCCAGGGCACGGTATCAAATTGAGGAACAAGATCTTGGGCATCGTGACGAACACAGCGGAAGCCGCCGAGAGCTGGACCCTCGATGTTGGGGATGAGGGTATTCACCTGATCCTGTCGGAGCAGGAGGTTGCGGCTTCCGATATATTGGGGGATCGGCTGAGCGGGCAGTCGCTGACGCTTTCGATGTTGGCGCCCAGTGCTTCTCTGCCGTCGCAGCTGGTGAGCGAGGCCAAGGCGATCATATTGGAGGTGATGCCGGACGACGAAGCTTCCATGCGGCGGCTGGCGGCGTTGCGGGCGGCTCATCCGGCTCTGCTGGTAGTGGCGGCGGTGCGCAATGCGGAGATTCCGCTGGTGCGCGCGCTGTTGCGGAGCGGGATCAATGATGTGTTGCCGCTGCCTTTGCAGGCGAGCGAACTGACGGCCATCCTGGACCATTTGCGGGCGGAGATCACGGCTAAGGGCGGGCAGAACGTCAAGACGGGGCAGCTGGTCTCCATCATCAAGAGTGTTGGCGGCGTGGGGGCTACCACGATCGCGACCCAGGCGGCGAGCCTGCATGCCCGGTCGGTCCGTCAGGCGGGCGAGCGGGTTTGCCTGTTCGACTTCGATATTCAGTTCGGCAATGCGGGCACCTTCCTGAGCATAACGTCTCCGCTGACGCTGGCGGACCTGTTGCAGGGCGGCAATCGGGTGGATCGGGAGCTGCTGGGATCGGTTACGCTCGAAACGCCGACGGGGCTTCACGTCGTGACCGCGCCGACGGAGATCATGCCGCTGGAGGCGGTGAACGCCGAGCAGGTGTTCCGCGTGGTCGAACTGGCGCAGCGCAATTTCGATACCATCTATCTCGACCTGCCGGGCAATTGGACGAACTGGTCCATGTCGCTGGTGGCGCGGTCGGAAGTCATCTTCCTGGTGTGCGAACTGACCATCGCCAGCCTGCGTCAGGCGCGGAGGCAGATTGCGCTGCTGCGCGACCAGGGCATCGATCCGGCGCGGATCCATGTGATCGCGAACCGGGTGGAGAAGAAGCTGTTCCGCGCGATCGGGCTGGCAGATGCGGCAGCGGCGCTGGATCATCCGGTGAACCTCAGCATTGCAAACGACTTCCCGCTGGTGAGCTCGGCGCTGGACCAGGGGGTGCTGATCCAGGAACTCAAGGCACGCAGCCGCATCTGCAAGGACATGGCCGACATAGTCGATTGCGCCATGCAGGCGGTCGAGGCGCGGCGCCAGGCGGAGAAGGGCTGATGTGGCAGATCCGGAAAGGCGATAGCCGGTTTGGCGATACTCGGGATGAGGTGGGGCCGACCGATACCGAGCTGGTCCACTGGGAAGAGGACCGGCATACCGAACTGAAGGTCGCTCTGCACCAGAAGCTGATCGACCTGATCAACCTGTCCGCGCTGGAAAATATGTCGCGCGCGCAGGTGGAAGCGGAAGTGGGCGAGATCGTCCATGAACAGCTGGCGCTGCAGAAGCATGCGCTGAACTTGGAAGAGCGCAAGCGGCTGGTTTCGGACATATTGGACGAGCTGCTGGGGCTGGGGCCGCTAGAGCCGCTGCTGAAGGACCAGAGCGTCACTGACATTTTGGTGAACGGCCACAAGATCGTCTTCGTCGAGCGCGGCGGACGGCTGGTGGAGACGGCGACGCGGTTCAAGGATGAGAAGCATCTGCTGCGTATCATCCAGAAGATCGTCGCGGCTGTCGGGCGGCGCGTAGACGAGGCTTCACCCTTTGTCGATGCGCGTTTGGCGGACGGTTCGCGCGTCAATGCGGTAGTGCCGCCGCTGGCCGTGGATGGGTCGCTGCTGTCGATCCGTAAATTCGCCAAGGTGCCGATCAGCATGGGGCGGCTGTCCGAGCTGGGCAGCGTGCCCGCGCCGATGGCGCAGGTGCTGGGGGCGGTGGTGGCGGCGCGGCGCAATGTGCTGATTTCCGGCGGGACGGGTTCGGGCAAGACGACGCTGCTCAACGCCATGTCGGCAAGCATCGACGAGGCGGAGCGGATCGTCACGATCGAGGATTCGGCCGAATTGCAATTGCAGCAGCGTCATGTGGTGCGGCTGGAAACGCGGCCCCCGAATATCGAAGGGCGGGGCGAAGTCACCCAGCGCGACCTGGTGAAGAATGCACTGCGTATGCGGCCGGACCGCATCATCGTGGGCGAAGTGCGCGCCGGTGAAGCGTTCGACATGCTGCAGGCGATGAACACCGGCCATGATGGATCGATGACCACGGTCCACGCCAATACGCCGCGCGATGCTCTTTCGCGTGTCGAGCAGATGATCGGCATGAGCGGCATCGACATTTCGCCGCGATCGGCGCGGGCGCAGATTGCTTCGGCGCTGAACGTGATCGTGCAGGTCGGGCGCCTATCGGACGGCCGCCGCCGCCTGATGAGCATTTCCGAGATTACCGGCATGGAAGGTGAGGTCATCACCATGCAGGAAATCTTCCGGTTCAAGATGACCGGGCGTGAGGAGAATGGGATGGTGCGCGGCCATTTCGAGGCGACGGGCATCCGGCCCAAATTCATGAGCGAACTGTCCGATCGGGGCATCAATCTGCCCGCGGACCTCTTCCGGCCTGATGCGGTGGTGCAATGATCAATCCGATCTACATCCGCGCCTTCGTTCTGGTCCTGCTGTTCGCGGCGGTGATCCTGACGATTGAGGGCGTCCACAGCTGGTTCCGGGCACGCGCGGGTACGGAGCGCGTCGTCAACAAGCGGCTGAAGATGATCGCGGCGGGGTTCGAGCGCAGCACGGTCCTTTCAAAGCTTCGCCGTGATGACGAGACGCTGAACTTCAATCATGACAGCGTCTTCGGCCGCATGGGGCTGAGCGTCATCCGGGCGCTGCATGGCGCGGGCCTGAGCGTGCCTGCGCGCACGGTGCTGACGCTGATGACGATCGCGACGGGGCTGCTGTTCCTGATCGTGATTATCGGCGCGCTGCTGTCAGGATATGGCATGACGGCGGGGATGATCATGATGGCGGCGGCCTTTGCCGCGTCGCTGGGCGTGCTGCTGCCGATCATGGTGCTGAGCCGGTTGAGCCAGCGCCGGCGCAAGAAGATGGAAGAGCAGTTTCCCGTGGCGCTGGACACTTTCGTCCGAGGCCTGCGCGCGGGGCATCCGATTGCGGCGGCATTGGACCTGCTGACCAAGGAGATGCGGGACCCGATCGGCAGCGAGTTCGGCATCGTCGTCGATGAAGTCACCTATGGTTCCGACCTGCGCGACGCCTTGCAGCGCATGGCCGAGCGGTGGGACATGAACGAGATGCATATGTTCGTGACGTCCCTGTCCGTGCAGGCGGAGACGGGCGGCAACTTGGCCGAGATATTGGAAAATCTGTCGCTGGTGATCCGCGAGCGGGCGAGCCTGTTCCTGAAGGTGCGGGCGCTGAGTTCCGAAGGGCGGATGACCGCGGTCATGCTGACCGCGCTGCCGATCCTGGCCTTCGTCGCGTTGTTCCTGCTCAATCCGGCCTTTTACCTGGATATCGCGCAGGACCCCATGTTCATCTTCGGATTTTCCGGGCTCATCATCCTCTACATCATCGGCTTCGTCACGATACGCCGCATGGTTGACCTGAAAGTGTGACCTGATGCTGGACCTCGCCCTTATCTCGCAGCTTCGGCCGATATTGCTGATCCTGCTGTTCGTCGCGATCGTGGCGATCGTCTATGGCGTTTCGGAAGCGGTAGCGCGCACCTCGAGGGTGCGCAGCCGCCTCGATGTGGTCAGCGAAGCGGGGAGCGTGGTGCAGGGCGGTGGGCAAAGCCTGCGCAACGAGCGGAACAACAGCGAATGGAAAAAGCTGGTCGAGCGGATCGAGAGGCTGGGCATTTCCCTGGCGGATACGCAGAATGACAGCCTGCGCAAGCGGCTGATCGCGGCGGGCTACCCTTCGCCCGAAGCGCCCAAGGTGTTCACATTCATCCGGCTGGTGCTGACGTTGGTGCTGCCTGCGATATTGGTGCTGATGTCGCTGAACAAGCCGGAGCCGCCGAGCCCGGTGAAGCTCTACTTGATGGCGACTGCTATCGCTGTGCTGGGGCTGTATCTGCCTAACCTGTTCATTTCGGCCAAGGCGGCGCGGCGGCAAGAGGCGATCGTTCACGGCTTTCCCGACGCGCTGGACCTGATGCTGGTGTGCGTTGAGGCGGGGCTTGGGCTGGAAGCGGCGATGGATCGGGTGGGGCGCGAACTTGCCATATCGCATCCACTGGTGTCGCAGGCGCTGGGCAAGGTGGTTCTGGAACTGCGCGCGGGGCGCAGCCGGGCCGATGCGCTGCGGCGTATGGCGGACGATGTGGATGTGGACGAAATCCGCTCCTTCGCGACGCTGCTGATCCAGTCGGACCAGCTGGGGTCGAGCGTGGGGCAAACGCTGCGCGTCTATGCGGCGGAAATGCGCGAGAAGCGGCGGATGCGGGCCGAAGAAAAGGCGCACAGGTTGCCGGTGCTGCTGTCGGTTCCGCTGGTCGCCTGCATGCTGCCGGTGATGATCGGGGTGCTGATGCTGCCTGCGGTGGTGCGGGTAGTGCGTGATATTCTGCCGGCGATGGCGCGGTAGAGGACATAAAGGGGACGGGGCATGAAGAGACGGGCAATGGCGGTCGCGCTCATCTTCGCGAGCGCGGCATGCAGTTCAGCGAACCGGGACGTCGCGATCCGATCCGTCAACAGCGAGGCCGTAGGCACGGCCGGGCAGGACTCTCTGGCGCGCGGCGACGTGCTGTTTTCGCGCGGGGAGCATGCGCTGGCGCTGGACGCCTACCGGCGAGCCATGCGGCAGAACCCGGCCGATCCGCACGCGCTAAACGGCGTAGCGATCAGCTATGCGGCGATAGGGCGGCATGACCTAGCGCGCGAATATTTCGAATTGGCTCTGGCGCGCGCGCCGCAGGATGAGCGCATTCATCGGAACTTCGCGCGCAGCCTGATGGCGCAGGGTTTGCAGGCCGAAGCGAACGCGCTGCTGGCGCAGATCGGGCAGGGGGCCGTGCCGGGGACGGCGCGCCGCCCGACGCTGGCGCAACTGGCGGCGAGCGGGGGAGGGACGCCCGCCGGATTGCCTGCGCGAACCGCTGGGCTGGATCTGGAACGGGTTTCGATGGGTGAAGTGCGGTTGCGTACGCTGGCGGTCAGCGGCGCGCGGCCGACGCTGCCTGGCCGCAGGACGTCGCAGTTGAACACGGCGATCGTGACTGTCGCCAACGCGAGCAAATCAGCGCCTGCCATTTCGCTGACGCGCGAGTTGAAAGCGCCGATCGTCCAGCTTTCCGCCACGTCCGATGCGACGCTGGACAAGCCGGTCGCGTCGCTGGGATGTAACGTGTCTCCGGTTGGGGCTAACGCCAAGGCGTCACCAGCTTGCGCGACGATGGCGGGCGCGGTCGAGCATGATGGTCTGTTCGAACAGTTGTGGAAGTGGAGCGGAGGCCGGGGATGAGCGTCCTCCTGCTTCTGGCGGCTGCGACGGCTTTACCTGCACCGCTGCCGCCGAGCGCGACGACAGCTCCCGCGTTGGATTATGGCCGCCTGATCGATGATGCGATCGATGGTGGGCGGATCATCCAGGCTGAAAGCATGCTCGGCCAATGGCGGGCCAATGCGCGAGCGCAGGAGGGCGCGGCGGTCGATATCGCGGTCGCGCGTATGACGCTTGCCAAGGGACAGAATGGAGAGGCCGAAACGCGCTTTGCCGCGATCAGCCAGGCCGGATCGAAGGACTGCCGCGTCGATGAGGGGCTGGGCATCGCGCGTCTGCGGCTTGGCCGCGCTGAACAGGCGACAGACGCGCTGCGCCGCGCCGTCGATCATTGCGCCGGGCGCTGGCGGGCATGGAATGCGCTGGGCGTCGCCTATGATGCTGAAAAGGCGTGGGCACTTAGCGCGGCGGCCTATGAAAAGGCATTTCAACTGACCGACAAGCCGGTGCAGATACTCAATAATTATGGCCTTTCGCTGATGGCGCAGGGGCAGGCGGAGAGAGCCGTGGCCATATATGGCAAGGCTTTGGAGCTGGCGCCCGATGACGCGCGCATCATCGCCAATAGCGACGCCGCGCAGATCATGGCTGGACGCGACATAGAGCGCCGCCCGGCCGACGACGCCAATAGCTGGGCGAAGCGGCTGGGCGAGGCAGGGAAGGTGGCGCTGCGCATGGGCGACGCGGGCAAAGCGCGGGCATATTTGAGCCGCGCAGTGACAGAGTCGGAAAGCTTTCAGCCAGAAGCTGCCGCCACGCTTGCAACGATGGGAGCCAAGCCGTGACGAAGGACCTGATATTGCTGGCGGTTTGCCTGGTTCTGATGGCAGCGGCGATCGAGGATATCGCGAAGCTGCGGATTTCGAACATATTGCCGCTGCTCGTCATGGGCCTGTTCGTGCCTTGGGTGGTGGTGGCCGGTTGGCAAAATGACATCTGGCAGAACGGAACGCTTTTCCTGGTGGTTTTTGCCCTGGGGTCGGCGCTGTTCGCGATGGGCTGGATGGGCGGGGGAGACGTCAAGCTGATGGCGGCTTGCGCGCTCTGGTTCGATTGGTCGGCGGCACTGCCCTGGTTTGTCTATGTGACGGTGGGCGGCGGCGTGCTGGCGCTGCTGCTGATGGCCGGGCGGCGCATGGTTCCGCGTACGGTGCGGGACGGTTCCTCGCTGGCGATCTTCGCGGCGAACGGCCCCATTCCCTATGGCGTGGCGATCGCGCTGGGGACCATCATGACGCTCTATATGGCTGGACCCAATCCGAGCGGCGTTGCGCATCTGCCGTCCTTCGTGAAGGGGTTGTAACGGAATAGGAAGCGGCCAATCGTCCTTCTTTTGGCGAAAGGCGATTGGCGACCCCCATGGTTTCACGACCCCAGGCGCGTCCGCAGCGTTACGCCGATTGTTCTTGGCTCGCTCGGCGTTCCCACGATGAGGCCGCTATTGCCTGCCTGCACGGTAAGATTCTGCATATAATCCCGGTCGAACAGGTTTCGGGCGAACAGCGCCAGCTCCCATTGTCCGGCGCGGTAACCCACGCTGCCGTTGACCAGCGTATAGCCTTTGATCACCGTATAGGCGGAGCCGGTTGCCTCACCCCGGACCCGTGTGCGGGTAACGGCGTCGGCGCGGAGGAACAGTTCTCCGCCTTTCAAAGGCGCGCGATATTCTCCGCCTGCCGATCCGGTCCATTTGGGTAGGCCGGGGAGAGCGTTGCCGGTGAGATCGCATCGCGCCGTGCTGCTTCCCGTCCGCTCGATGGGGCAAGGCCCGTTGGGATAGCTGGCATATTCGCCGTCCGCATAAGCGCCCGACGCCCTCAGCGTCAGGTGGGACCCTAATGCAGCCGATGCGTCGAATTCGATGCCCTTCACCCTGACCTTGGGGATATTGGCAAGATAGCTGCGCGGCGCGACGGTGGCCGAATTATCGACGATATTGGCCTGAAAATCCTTCACATCCACATGATAGCCATTGATGTTGAAGACCAGCGCGCCTTCCAGCAGCCGCGTCTTGAGCCCGGCTTCCCAGGTAGAATTGGTTTCCGGGCGCACGACGGCGGTGGCCAGCACGGCCTGATTGGCGCTGTTGACCGGCAGGCCGGACATGTTGATGCCGCCCGACTTTTGCCCCTTGGCGAAGCTGGCATAGGCCATGATCTGATTGGTCAGGTCGTAGGCGATGTTGATCCGTCCCGACGCGCTGCCGTCGCCGTCATGCGCGCTGTAGCTTTGCGCGTGCAGGATCGATTGCTGGTCGTTGTAGAGCGTCGAAACGGGCACCGTCGCCTGCCCGCCGAAGGTACGCACGTCATAGATGCCGTCTTTCTCCTCATAGGTGTAGCGCAGGCCGCCTGTGATCGAGAGCCGCGCTGCCGGATGCCAGCTCACCTCGCCGAAGACGCCGAAGCTTTCGCTGCGGAAGTCGGTATGGCCGTCGGTCTGATAGCCGTTCAGCAGGGCCGATGTGCGGGTGGGGCTGGCGGGGAGCAGCCAATAGGTCGCCAGCGGGCCATAGATGCTGATCGGGCGGCCCGTAATCTTCTGGTGGAAATAGTAGAGGCCGGCGACATAGTCGATCGGTCCGGGGCTGGTGGAGCCGATCCGTAGTTCCTAGCTGAACTGCTCCTGCCGGGACGGGATATGCTGCGTGGTCTGGATGTGCAGTCCGGTATAGTCGCGATCGTTGGCCGCGTCCCAGTCCCAGAAGCGCCAGGCGCTGATCGACGTCAATATGGTCCCGCCGAGCTTCCAGTCGGCGGTAGCCGAAACGCCGCCTTCATCCGTATCGACGCCAAGCGGCGCGTCATTGTCGGTTACGCGATCATAGGGATTGAGGCTGGGCGGGGCATAGGGGGCACCCGGGGCATTGGCGGCCAAAGTCACATAGCGTTGCGCGGCAGGCTTGAGCGTTGGCGCCACCCGCACGAAAAGCTGGGCGCAGCAATTGTTGCTGAAGTTCGCCCAATCTCCGATGACCCGCAGGGTGAAATCCGGCGATGGCTGGAACAGCAGTTGCCCGCGGATCGCATCATTGTGAATATTATTCTGCCGCTCGTCGCGCCGGACGTTGCGGATATAACCGTCCTGCCGCGTCACCAGACCCGACAGGCGGAAGGCGAGCACGCCATCCTCGATGGGGCCGGTCACCGCAGCCTTGGCCTGCAGGAAGTTTCGGCTGCCGTAGGAGATTTCCGCTTCTCCGCCGAAGTCGAAGCTGGGCTTCTTCGTGATGATGCTGATCGCGCCTGCCGTAGTGTTCTTGCCGAACAATGTGCCTTGCGGTCCGCGCAGCAGCTCTACTCGTTCGATATCGGCGAAGTCGAACGCCGCGGTTGCGGGGCGGGCATGATAGACGCCATCGACATAGAAGCCCACGCCCCCTTCCAACCCGTCATTGGCCTGGCTGACGGCGACGACGCTCGATCCCAGGCCGCGTGTCGTGAAGGCGGTGTTGCGCGGATTGGCGGAGGAATAGTTGAGCGCGGGCGCCAATTGGCTGAGCTGGTTGATGTTGACTGTGTAGGTTCGTTCGAGGTCCTTGCCGCTGACGATGCTGAGCGATGCGGGAACGCGCTGTGCATCCTCTTCACGTAGGCGGGCGGTGACGATGATCGGCCCTTGAGGTGCGCTTTCCGCTTTGGGCGTCTGCGCCAACACTGGCTTCGGAGAAATGCCCGCCAATAATGCCGCTATTACGGCACAAGATGTCTTGTTCATGTCTGCCCCCTTCTTCGTTGGGGCAGCCGGTACAAGCTACTCGCGTGATTGGCTATATTCAATTGTATATAGGTTTGACTGGCGAGGATGGAGTGGAAAGACGCTGAAAATAGTGGATTTCAGTCGTTCTCCCTCTTCCATCATCGGAAGAAGATTGAGAAACGCCGCGCATCGTCGCGATCAGCTATACAGCCGTCCCATGCCGGAACGGCGCGCCCTCGTCAGGCGCGCGCCAGCAGACCTTCGAGCAAGCCTTCGAACAGGCGGCGGCCGTCGGTCTTACCGTGGGCGGGTTCGATCACGCGTTCGGGGTGGGGCATCATGCCCAGCACATTGCCCGCCTCGTTGAGGATGCCTGCGATGTTGCGGGCCGAGCCGTTGACACTTTCGCCATAGCGCAGCGCCACGCGGCCTTCGCCTTCGAGGCGGTCGAGCGTTTCGGGGTCGGCGAAATAATTGCCGTCATGATGGGCAACCGGGAAAATCACCGACTCGCCAGCGTCGTAGCGGCTGGTGAAGGCGCTCTGCGCATTTTCCACCGTCAGGGAAACGTCGCGGCAGACGAAATGGCCGCCGGCATTGCGCAGCAGCGCGCCGGGCAGCAGGCCGCTTTCGGTCAGCACCTGGAAGCCGTTGCAGATGCCCAGTACATAGGCGCCGCGATCGGCCGCCTTTGCGACGGCCTGCATGACAGGAGAGCGGGCTGCCATCGCGCCGGATCGCAGATAGTCGCCATAGGAAAAGCCGCCCGGAACGCCGATCAGGTCGATGTCATCCGGCAGTTCGGTGTCGCGGTGCCAGATCATGGCCGGCTTCGAACCGCTCACCGCCTCGAACGCCGTGGCGAGGTCGCGGTCGCAATTGCTGCCGGGGAAGACGATGACAGCGCTCTTCATGGCTCAGGCCACCTTTTCGATGCGGTAGTTTTCGATCACCGTGTTGGCGAGCAGCTTGCGGCACATGGCGTCGATATCTTCGTCGCTGGTGCCGTCCGCCAGGTCCAGCTCGATGAGCTTGCCCGCGCGCACGTCGTTCACGCCCGAAAAGCCCAGGCCGTCGAGTGCGTGGTGGATCGCCTTGCCCTGCGGGTCGAGAACCCCGCCCTTGAGGGTGACGAAGATGCGGGCTTTCATGAGGCCAAAAACTCCGTGGATTGCTATGGCGCACCCCCTAGTCGCCTGCGCCGCGCCAAGCAAGGCATTATCCCTTTATTAGCCACTGTAAGGCTATAGCTCATGCACGGCATGAGGGGTTTTCAGGATGGCTGGTCTTGCGCTGGCGATGTTTGTCGGGCTTTTCGCCTTCGGGCAGCAGATCGTCGGCTATGACGATCCGCATGGCCGCGTCCAGTTGGCGCTGCTGGCGACCTTCACCTTCGGCGTACTGATCGGATACCGGGCCAACAGCTGAGCGGGCGATAAAGTCGTTCGCTTGAGCCGCCTTCTATTCTAGGGCGGCGGCATGAGTGGCGAATATCTCTATTATACATGCGCGATCCTGGCGGTGATCCTTTCGGGGCTCGCCAAGGGTGGTTTCGCAGGCGTGGGCGCGCTGGCGATGCCGATCATGGCGTTGGGCATCGATCCTGTCCGGGCTGCGGCGATCATGCTGCCCATATTGATATTGCAGGATGCGGTCAGCGTCTGGTCGTTCCGGCATAGTTGGGACGCGCATATCTTGAAGGTGATGCTGCCCGGCATGGCGGCGGGCGTGGGGCTCGGCTATCTCTTTGCCGCGCAGGTGCCTGAGACGGCTGTGCTGGGCGCACTGGGCTTTATTTCCACGCTGTTCGGTGCGCAGAGGCTTTGGGTGGAGCGGGGCGGGGCGATCGTCCTGCCGTCCACATCGCCCAACTGGATCGGGACGCTGCTCGGCGTGGCGAGCGGCTTTACCAGCCAGATCGCCCATGCGGGTGCGCCGCCCTTTCAGATGTGGGTTCTGCCCAAGCGGCTGGCGCGCGATGTGCTGATCGGAACCAGCGCCATCGCCTTTGCCGTCATGAACTGGATCAAGGTGCCCGCTTATGCCGCGTTGGGGCAGTTCACCCGCGCCAATCTGATGGCGACAGCGATGCTGGCGCCGATCGCGATCGCGGCGACCTTTGCCGGGGTGGTGCTGGTGCGGCGGGTTGATCCGGCGCGTTTCTACACGCTGATCTACGTGCTGATGGTGCTGCTGGGGATCAAGCTGATGGTGGACGCAGCGATGGGGTAATTCCCCTCCACCGCCTATGGCGGTCCCCCTCCCCATCACGGATGGGGAGGATTTGGGAGGTGCCGATCAGTCCTTGCTGCGCTTCTTGCGGTGAGTGTCGAGGTCCAGCACGGTCGTATCTGCGCCCTCGGGCATGAGGCCGAGGCGGCGCGCGACTTCCTGATAGGCTTCGACTTCGCCGCCCAGATCGCGGCGGAAGCGGTCCTTGTCGAGCTTTTCGCCGGTGTTCATGTCCCACAGGCGGCAGCCGTCCGGGCTGATCTCGTCGGCCAGGATGACACGGCTATAGTCGCCATCCCACAGGCGGCCGAACTCCAGCTTGAAGTCCACCAGGCGGATGCCGATGGCCGCGAAGAGGCCGCACATGAAGTCGTTGATGCGGATCGCCATGTCGGCGATGTCGTGCATCTCTTCCTGCGTGGCCCAGCCGAAGCAGGCGATATGCTCTTCGGACACGAGCGGATCGCCCAGCGCATCGTCCTTGTAGCAATATTCGATGAGGGTGCGGGGCAGCTGCGTGCCTTCCTCGATCCCCAGCTTCTTGCTGAGCGAGCCGGCGGCGACGTTGCGCACGACGACTTCGATGGGGACGATTTCCACCTGGCGCACCAACTGCTCGCGCATGTTGAGGCGGCGGATGAAGTGGGTGGGCACGCCGATCTGGCCAAGCAGGGTGAAGATATGCTCGGAAATGCGGTTGTTGAGCACGCCCTTGCCGGAGATCGTGCCCTTCTTCTGCGCGTTGAAGGCGGTGGCGTCATCCTTGAAATATTGAATGATCGTGCCGGGCTCCGGGCCTTCGTAAAGGATCTTTGCCTTGCCTTCGTAAATCTGGCGGCGACGAGCCATGCGCGTTCCTGTCTTCCAAGAAAGAATGTGCCCCGGCAAACGCGAATCGAAAAAGGATCAGCGGGTGCCGGGGCTGCTAGGGCTCGGCCCATAGACCAAAGCAGGCGGGGGTGCAATTAGGGTGCTGAATTCGCGCGCTACAGGACGTCGCCGAACATGAACCAGACCAGCGCGATCCAAGCCGCAAGACCGACAACGCCCAAGATAACGCCGGAGCGCGCCCGGATCGCATGCGCCAAGCCGCCGCCTTCGGTCCATTCGTCTCCGTCATCCGTCATTGGTTCAGTGTAGCCAACCAGGACAGGGAGGAAAGCGCTATTCGGCCGCCTCTATCTGGGGCTTTTTCTCTTCAACCTCGCGCTGGACCGCCATCAGGCGTTCGGTGAAGCATTGCCGCCACCAGCTTATGTCCTGCTCCTCAACGCATTTCATCATCGACTGCCAGCGGCGCTTCCGTTCCTCCAGGGGCATCGCGAGCGCGCGAGTGATGGAATCGGACACCTCCTCGGGACTATAGGGGTTGATGAGCAGCGCGTCCTTGAGCTGGGTGGCCGCTCCTGCGAAGCGCGAGAGGATGAGGACGCCGGGGTCCTCCGGGTCCTGCGCCGCGACATATTCCTTGGCAACGAGGTTCATGCCGTCGCGCAGCGGGGTGACGAGCCCAATCTGGGCAGCGCGATATATGCCCGCCAGCTTGTCGCGGGGATAGCCTTGGTTGACGTAGCGCACGGGGCTCCAGTCCACATCGCTATATTCGCCGTTTATGCGGCCCGCGAGCGCGTCCAGCGTGGCGCGGATATGCTGGTAGCTTTCCACTTCGCCCCGGGACGGGGGCGCTATCTGGGTCAGCACGACATTACGATGATGTTCGGGGTGGTCCTTCAGGAAGCGGGCATAGCCGTTGAAGCGTTCCTCCAGCCCCTTGCTGTAATCCAGCCGATCAACGCCCACGATCAGGGCACGGTGCTGCAGCGAACGGCGGACCTGTTCGAACATGGAGCTGGCCGCGTCGCTGACGGCGGCCCTGGAGAATTCCTGGGCATTGATGCCGATCGGGCAGGCAATCGCCTGGATCGTGCGGCCATTGAGCGTGACGAAGTCGCCGTTGACCGTTCCGCCCATTTCCCGTTCGATATAATGGCGGAAGGATTCCAGCCATTCTTCGGTGTGGAGACCCACAACATCATAAGCGAAGAGCGTCTGCACCAGCTTGGTATGATGCGGCAGCGACACGAGCAGGCGCGTCGGCGGCCAGGGGATGTGCAGGAAAAAGCCCATCCGGTTGTTAAGGCCCTTGTCCCTTAACATCTGGCCGAGCGGGATCATGTGATAATCATGAACCCATATGATGTCCTCTGGTTCGATCAGGGGGCTCGCCGTGTCGGCGAAGCGCTGATTGACGCGATTATAGCCGCCTTCGAAATCGCGGGCATATTCCGCCAGATCGATCCGGAAGTGGAAGAGCGGCCACAGCGTCTTGTTGGCGTAGCCGTTATAATATTCATCGACGTCCTGCTCTTCCAGATCGATCGTTGCAGTCTTGACGCCTTCGTCTTCCGAAAAACCGATATGGCCGGTGAAATTTTCCGTGATCTCACCCGACCAGCCGACCCAGATGCCCCGGCTTTCCCGCAGCGCCTGGGCGAGAGCTACGGCAAGACCGCCCTGATTACCGGACTTGTTGGGCCTGCTTACCCGGTTGGAAATGACAATCAGGCGGCTCATCGCATCACGCTCCAGGGTTTGCTCAGCAGAACGGCGCAATTGATGATGCCGACCAATGAGTAGGTTTGGGGATAGTTCCCCCATAATTCTCCGGTCACTGGATCGATATCCTCGGACAGCAGCCCGGCGGCAGTGCGGCGCGACAGCATCTCTTCGAACAGCAGCCGCGCCTCTTCCGTGCGGCCAGTTCGGTGCAGGGCTTCGATCAGCCAGAAGGTGCAAACATTGAAGGCGGTGACCGGCTCGCCGAAATCGTCGGGCGTGCTATAGCGGAGCATATTGTTGCCCCGGCGCAGATCCTGCTCCAGCGCCTTGAGCGTGCCGACGAACATGGGATTGTCGGCGGTCAGGAAACGCAGGTCGAGTAGTTGCAGCAGTGAGGCGTCGCGGGCGTCATCTTCGAAATTGGCCGAGATGGCGTTGCTGTGGGTGCGCCAGGCCGACTGAAGAATACGCGCCTTCATGATTTCTGCCCGTTCGCGCCAATGCACTTCCCGCTCGGGCAGGGCCAACGCGGAGGCGGCGTGGGCCAGGCGGTCGCAGGCGGCCCAGCACATCACCGCGCTATAGCTGTGCACGTGGGCGCGCGTGCGCAGTTCCCACAGGCCAGCGTCTGGCTGGTCATAGACGGCCCAGGCGCGTTCGCCGACAGCCTCCAGCGCTTCGAAATCGGACATGCCGGCCATGCGGAGCAGGCGTTGGTCGATGAAGCCCTGAACCGAGGACAGGACGATCTGGCCGTAAGCGTCATGCTGGATTTGCGAATAAGCGGCGTTGCCGACGCGGACCGGGCCCATGCCGCGATAGCCGGGCAGATTTTCCGCCTCCCGCTCCTCCAATGTCGCGTTGCCGCGCACATCGTAGAGCGGTTGGATATGGCCGCCCTTGGCCCCATCGACGATGTTGCGCAGATAGACGAGGTAGCTTTCCAAGACGTCCAGCGCACCAAGGCGGTTGAGCGCTTCGACCGTGTAATAGGCGTCGCGTATCCAGCAGTAGCGATAATCCCAGTTACGCCCTGAATCTGCATGTTCGGGGATGCTGGTCGTCAGTGCGGCGACGATCGCGCCGGTTTCCTCATGCTGACAGAGCTTAAGCGTGATGGCGGAGCGAATGACGGCTTCTTGCCACTCCGCAGGAATGGCGAGCCCGCGCACCCAGACCTGCCATTCATGAATGGTGTCGTCCAGCATCCGTTCGACGGCGGGCCGCAGGGCGTCGGAAAAGCTCTCATCCGGCCCCAGGAAGAAATGCATGTCATGTTCCAGACGGAACCAGCTTTCCTGGCTGATGAGGCCGATAGGCGCATTGGTGGACATGCGCATCGCCATGTAGGACAGGACGAGGCGGATATGGTTCGAGCCATAGCTGATCGGCACATTTTCCGAATGCCACGACGTCGTCGGGCGGAGCCGGACACGGATTCGCGGGCTGCCCGCAACGGGACGGACGATGCGGCAAAAGGCGACCGGGCGGTACATGCGTCCCAAATGCCGGTGACGGGGGCAAAAGTCGTAAAGCTCGATCGCGTTGCCGTGATCGTCGGTCTGCCGTGTCACGAGGATCGGCGTGTTGCGGATATAATGCTGCTCTATGCTGACGCAGTTTTCCAGCTCGATCGCCCAGAAACCATGTGCGTCCGGGCCATCCCATGCCTTGTCATCCAGTAGGGCGGAAAAGACGGGATCGCCGTCCACGCGGGGCACGCAGGCCCATATCATCCGGCCGGCGCGGTCGATCAGCGCGGATGCCTGGCAGTTGCCGATAGGCCAAAGATCGAGATTGCGCTCGTTCCCGGCGTAGCTTGTTTGACTGTGCCTGACTATCGGTCTGCCCCCTTGGTTCATTCAAACGAAGGGGGCGCAGGCCGTCGTTCAGCCCGGCCTGGCGACCCCCTCCAGGAGATAATGCCTGACGGCGGCAACCTGTTCCAAAGAGAATGCGGCCAGCGTCGCCCTGGGCGGGCCGACCAGAATGCCAGCGCCGCCCAATGCGGCGGCGGCGGCGAAGCCTTCCTCATCCGTGACGTCGTCGCCGATGAAGACCGGCCGCCCGCCTGCCATGGGTGCGCGGGCCATCAAAACATGCACCGCGCTGCCCTTGTCCGCGCCGCCGGGGCGTAACTCAAAGAGCATCTTGCCCGGTTGAAGGGCGAGGCCCAGCTTGTCCGCAAGGTCGCTCGCCAGTTCGCCCGCCTGTGCACCCCATTGGGGAGCGCCGCGGAAATGGAGACCCACGCTGATCGACTTGCGTTCGACGAGCAGGCCGGGCTTGCCGTCTGCGAAGGCGTGAAAGGCGGCTTCCGCATCGTCCACGGCGGGGCGGCGGGGGGGCGCTTCGACGCCTTCGCCCGGATGAGCGAATTCCAGGCCGTGGGTGCCAGCCAACAGGAAGTTCGCGAAACCCAGGTCGCGCAGGGTTGCGATCGATCGGCCGCTGACGATCGCCAGCCGCCCGCCCAAGGCGTCGCGCAGTTCGCCGAGCAGGGTGAGCAAGTCTGTATCCACCACAACGCCGTCCGGCGTGTCGGCGATCGGCGCCAAGGTGCCGTCGAAGTCGAGGAATAGGGAAGCCCCCGTCAGCAGCGAAGCAGGCGGAGGGGGCAGGTGGGGCAGGGGAGCGAGGCGGGATTCGGACACGCGCGCAAAGTGGCGCGGTTCGCCGAATGTGCAAGCCCTGGAAAATAGCCTGGACGATTTTTTCCGCCCTCACCCATCCCCGTAAACTCCGTTTCCGTTTTTCGGCGGCGCTGCTATTCCGATCGCGATGACCGATTTTCGCGACCCGTTCGACGCTATCAAGGATCACCCGTTCGACGATGCGCTGTCTCAGCGCTATCTCGTCTATGCCCTTTCCACCATCACCGCGCGATCGCTCCCCGACCTGCGGGATGGGTTGAAGCCGGTGCACCGGCGGCTGCTATGGGCGATGCGGCTTCTGCGGATGGAGCCGGGGGGCGCATCACCTGATGTGCTGGTCGCCAATCCGGCGCGCAACACCACCAGCTACAAGAAGTGCGCGCGCGTCGTCGGCGACGTCATCGGTAAATATCACCCGCATGGCGACACATCAGTATATGACGCGATGGTGCGCCTGGCGCAGGATTTTTCGCTGCGCACGCCGCTGGTCGATGGGCAGGGCAATTTCGGCAATATCGATGGCGATAACGCTGCGGCCATGCGCTATACCGAGGCGAGGCTGACGCAGGCTGCTGCCGACCTGATGGCGGGGCTGGACGAGGGCACCGTCGATTTCCGCCCGACCTATAATGGCGAGGACGAGGAGCCGGAGGTTTTCCCCGGCCTCTTCCCCAATCTGCTGGCCAATGGCGCGAGCGGCATTGCAGTCGGCATGGCGACCAGCATCCCGCCGCATAATGTAGCCGAATTGATTGATGCGGCGGGTCTGCTGATCGACAATCCGGAAGCAGAGCATGCCGAGCTGATGCAGATCGTGCGCGGACCGGACTTTCCCACGGGCGGCGTGCTGGTGGACAGCGCTTCCATCATTTCAGAGGCTTATGCGACGGGGCGCGGATCTTTTCGCACCCGCGCACGCTGGCACAAGGAAGATGGCGGGCGGGGCACCTGGGTCGCGGTGGTCACGCAAATCCCGTTCCAGGTCCAGAAGTCGAAGCTGATCGAACAGATCGCGGTGCTCATCAATGACAAGAAGTTGCCGATCCTAGCCGATGTGCGGGACGAGAGCGACGCGGAGATCCGCATCGTTATCGAGCCGCGCGCGAGGACGGTCGATCCTGATGTGTTGATGGACAGTCTTTTCCGGCTGACGGACCTGGAAAACCGCTTTCCGCTGAACCTCAACGTGCTGGACGCTGCGCGGACGCCGCGCGTGCTGGGGCTGAAACCGGTGCTGGTCGAGTGGCTGAAGCATCAGATCGATGTGCTGGTGCGGCGCGCACGGCACCGGCTGGACAAGATCGCGGCGCGAATGGAGCTGCTGGACGGCTATATCATCGCCTATCTCAACCTCGACCGGGTGATCGAGATCATCCGCACGGAGGATGAGCCCAAGGCGCTGATGATGGAGGAGTTTCAGCTCAACGACCGGCAGGCCGAAGCCATCCTGAACATGCGGCTGCGATCCTTGCGCAAGCTGGAGGAGATGGAGTTGCGGCGCGAGCATGGCGAGCTGCTGAAAGAGCGCGACGAACTGACCAAGCTGGTCGAAAGTCCAACGCGGCAGCGCACGCGCCTGAAGAAAGACCTGGCCGAGCTGCGCAAGCGCTATTCGCCTGAAAGCGAGATCGGCAGGCGGCGCACGCTGGTCGAGGAGGCTGCGCCCGCGCGCGAAATTCCGCTGGAGGCGATGATTGAGCGTGAACCCATCACGGTGATTCTGTCGGAACGCGGCTGGATCCGCGCGATGAGCGGACACCGCGACCTGGCAGCGGCCGACACGCTGAAGTTCAAGGAAGGCGATGGGCCGAAGATCGCTTTCCATGCGCAGACGACGGACAAGCTGCTGCTTGCCACGTCGAGTGGCCGCATCTTCACGCTCGGCGCGGACAGGCTACCGGGCGGACGGGGTTTTGGCGATCCGGTTCGGTCGCTGGTCGATATGGATGACCAAGGCGATATCGTAACCTTGTTCCCGGCCAAGACTGGCGGCGAACTGCTGCTGGCGGCGTCGGACGGGCGGGGCTTCGTCGCGGCGGTGGCCGATGTGATCGCCGAAACGCGCAAGGGCAAGCAGGTGGTGAATGTGCGGCCGGGCGCTCGCCTGACGGTGGTGCACAAGATTGCGACGGAGGCAGACAGCGTCGCCGTGGTGGGCGAAAACCGCAAGTTGCTGGTCTTCCCGCTTGTCGAGATGCCGCGCATGGCGCGCGGCCAGGGCATCCAGATGCAACGCTATCGTGATGGCGGACTGTCGGATGCCGTGGCGTTCCGCATGAGCGATGGTCTAAGCTGGGCGATGGGCGGCGACCGCGGACGAACGCGAACCGAGGCGGACATGTCGCCTTGGCGCGTGGCTCGTGGGGCAGCCGGGCGGATGCCGCCGGTCGGCTTCCCGCGAGACAATCGTTTTTGAACGATCGCGTAACAATCCGCATATCCGGTTGAAAACAGGGACGTCGTTTCCTGAAAATTTACCACTGGTGCCTAGTGCGGGGGTATGAAGTCCGCTCCCGTGCGTATTCGGCCAGGTCAAAAGCCGAAAGAAGACCTCCTCGCGAGGTTCACACGCACGCATCTGCGCTGCCTGGCGGAGATGGAACATTGGCTGGAGGCCATGCCTCAAGCTGCGGCAATGTTATGCTATAAAGACAGCAACTTGTCTCTCGTTGCTGTGAACCAGCCTTTCTATAAAACCTTCCTTGCGGCCTTCGATCCGGAGGATGAGCCGCCCTATTATGATGATTGGCGCAAGCGGATCATCGACATGGCGCTGTCGGGAAACAACTCTTCCCTTTTTGAGTTGCGCCGCGACGGACCGCTGGGGCCTGAATATTTCTGCTGCACAGCGGGGTTGCTGCCATCCATGGACGATGGAGCGAACCTGATCCTTTTCACGGCGCTCGATCGAACCAGCGACCGGGTAACTGAAAAGAATCTGCGGCGTGAATTGTTGTCTGACGGGTTGACTGCCTTGCCCAATCGGACGGGTTTTGGCGAAGAGATTGATGACCGGCTGCAGAATGCGCCTTGGCCGGAAAATGCGCAGTTTGGGATTATTGCCATCGATCTCAGCCGGTTCAGCCGCGTCAACGAATCGCTCGGTCCTTTGGCGGGCGACGAACTGCTCATCACCGTCGCCAAGCGTTTGAAGTCGAATTTGCGTCAGGGCGATGTGCTGGCACGCATCGGCGGAAATGATTTTGCGATTTTTGCTAGACTGAACAATGGACTATCTGACTGTCTTCATATTGTTCAGAGGGTCAGGGATTCGCTGAGTTCGCCCATTCGGTTGAGCGATCTGCAAATCCGCGTGGATTGTGCGGTCGGCTGCGCCCTATCAACGAGCCTTGGGGACGATCCCGACGATGTCGTGCGCAAGGCGCAGGCCGCGGTGAAGATCGCCAAGCGCAGTGGCAAGGTTGAAATCTATCGCAACGGCGTCCTTAAGGAGGCGCAGCGGCGCTTTTCCATCGAAAGCCGGCTGCGAACGGCGCTGTCCCAAGGCGAATTGACGCTCGCTTATCAGCCGCTGATTCATCTGCAGACCGGCGAGATTACTGGTTTTGAAGCGCTAGCCCGCTGGAATGATCCGGACCTTGGGCATGTATCGCCGGTGGAGTTCATCGCCGTGGCCGAGGAAAGTGGGCTCATCACGCCGCTCGGCCGCTGGGCTGCTTATGAGGCGGCGCAGGCGCTCAGCCGCTGGGATGGGAAATTCGCCCAGCCTGTTCCCGTGGGCGTCAACGTCAACCTGTCGCCCATTCAGATGGCACGGGATGATGTGGCTTCGATGTTTGAGGAAGCGCTGCGCTATTCGGGCATTTCGGGTAACCGGCTGACCGCCGAATTGACCGAGAGCGCCATCATCGTCGATCCGGACAAGGCGCGGAAACTGCTGGTTGCGCTCAAGGATTTGCAGATGCCGATCGCGATGGACGATTTCGGCACCGGCTATTCCAACCTAGCGAGCCTGCACAGCCTGCCGATCGATATATTGAAGATCGACCGCAGCTTCGTATCGGGCATGCTGGAGGACAAGGACAAGCAGGCGATCGTGCGCACGATCCTGTCGCTGGCGGACTCGCTGAACCTGCACGTTACGGCCGAAGGGGTAGAGACGCAGGAGTTGGCCCACGCGCTGCAATCCATGGGCTGCGGCAATGGCCAGGGCTTCTATTTCGCGCGGCCGATGCCGGAAAATGACGCGTTCGACTATTGGCGGGCGCGTTGGAATTTCGAAACGGTCTGATCTGCGATCTGGCTAACCCGATCCGCATCGGGAAAGCCTTCCTCCACCCACAGACGCTGCACTTCGCCTAAGGCTTTGGCCACATCCGGTCCCGGGGGCAACCCGCGAGCGATCAGCGCGCCCCCGCCTATCGGAAGCTGCGGAGGGGCCCAGCCCTGCAGTGGTTGGATATGTTCCAGTGGAGCAGCCGGGTCGAGCAGGATGCGGTCGATTGCGCTTTCCACACCTATGTCGAAAGCCAACGCCTGAGGCGAACTGGTGGCACCGCTGGTGTCGAGCGCCAGGACCAGGCGTTTGCGGGCCTTGTTCGACAATTTGAGCCGCGCACCGACGAGATCGGCGGTGCGAGGGTCTGGCGGCAGCAAGGCGGCAAGGCGGCGGAGGGGCGCAGATTGCACCCCGGCGGCGGCTTCGCGGGCGATCAATTGCTCGACACGGGAGAGGCCCTCTGCATCGATCTCGGGCACCACGGGGACAAGTATCCCGCCGTCGATCATCAGGCGAAGGGACATGATCGGCGAGGGCAGGGCGAGCAGCTTGAGCAATTCGTCGGCAATGCGCTCGCGCGACAGGGCCATCAGGCTGTTGGCGGCGGCACGGCAAGCGGCGAGGGCTTCGTCATCTGGCAAGTCCCGGCCGAAGCGCGCGAGAAAACGGAAATAGCGCAAGATACGCAGATGATCTTCGGCGATGCGCGCGGCGGCGCTGCCGATGAAGCGCACGTGGCCTGCTTCCAGGTCCGCTACGCCCCCGAAAAAATCCGTCACCTCATGGCTTATCGGGTCGGCATAGAGGGCGTTGATCGTGAAGTCGCGACGGGCGGCATCCTCGCGCCAATCCGCGGTATAGGCAATCGTGGCGCGGCGGCCGTCCGTGCTGACATCGCGGCGCAGGGTGGTGATTTCTACAGGCCATCCGGCAATGACGGCGGTAATGGTTCCGTGGTCGATGCCAGTCGGAACTGCCTTGATACCGCCGGCCTTCAAGCGGTCGACAACAGCCTGAGGCTCCAGCACTGTAGCGATGTCGAGATCACTGACGGGCAGGCCAAGCAGTCCGTCGCGCACCGCGCCGCCAACATAGCGGGCACAACCTTTTTCCGCCTCCAGCGCGGCGAGCAGGCCGTCCAGCCCCGGCCGGTGACGCCAGTCGGCATCAGGCAATAAGGCGGTCATAGCTGAGTCTCCGGGAAAGGTTGGCGAGGATCGCGGCGGTGATGCCCCAAATCCGGCGGCCGTTCCACATTATCTCATAATAGTGCCGTTCAAGACCCTGAAATTCAACGGCATGCTTGACGCGATTGGCCGGGTCCAGCGCATAGGAAAGCGGTACTTCGAACCAGTCCGCGACCTCGTCTGCCTGGGCGGTAAGCGGCAGGTCGGGCGGAATGACGCCGAGCACCGGCACCACGTCGAAGCCAGTGAAGGTGTGGTAGCGGTCGGACGTGCCGATGATATCGACCAGGTGCGGGGGCAGGCCGATTTCCTCCTGCGCTTCCCGCAACGCCCCGGCGATCTCGTCAGCGTCGCTGTCATCGACGCGGCCGCCCGGGAAGGCGATCTGTCCTGCATGCTTCCGTAAGGAAGCTGCGCGTTCGGTGAGGATGAGCCCTGGTTCCGGCCGGTCGGTGATTGCGACGAGCACCGCTGCGGGAGCGAGAACGATCTCCCCATCTATGCGTGGATCGCGTGTGTCCGACAGCATCAGGCCGACTTCGCGGCCATGACCTTCCGTCAACGCGATGCGCAGCCTGTCCGCCAGTGTCATGCCGATCCATCCAGCGCGAAAAACGCGCCGTTGCTCCACAGGCCGATCGGGTCGCTGCCTTCATCAAGGGCGAGGTTCATCAGCTCATAATAGACGCTACGGTTGACGAGCGCATCAAGCCCGCCCCGAACATGCAGATAGGGATGCGGACCATCGGGCGTTTCGCGGATCGAAAGCGGATGATCCGGGTCCGCCGATACTAGGTCGCCGCTGTTGAGACGGAATGCGAGCGCGCGGTCACGCCCCTTGCCCTCGCTTTTCAGTTCGACGGCGATGAAGGGGGCGTCCTCCACTTCGATCGAAAGCTTTTCTACCGGTGTTACAAGCACATATGAACCGTCATTCTCACGCCGCAAGATCGTAGAGAAGAGGCGCACCATGGCTTCGCGGCCGATCGGCGAGCCTTGATGATACCAAGTGCCGTCGCGGGCGATGCGCATCTCGCTGTCGCCGCAATGATCGGGGTTCCACTGCTCGACCGGTGGCAGCCGCTTTTCCGCCACCAGGCGAGCGACGTCGGTCAGAGATAGGCTGGAAAGATCAGGCGGCGGATCCATAGGCATGGCGTCGAGATAGGGTCGCCAGCGGCCGATGGCAAAAGGGAATTTAGGCGGGCGCAGTGATTCGGGGGCTGAGTATCCCTTCGCCGCCAATGGCGCGGCCATCGACTGACAATGCCAGGAGGCGGCGAGCCTCGAACGGGCCAGGACAGGTCCAGCCTGCGGTGGCTTCCGCCGAAAAGCCCCAAAAGCGGCCATAATATTCGGGATCGCCGATCATCATCAGCGGCTCGCTGCCAAGAGCGCGGGCCGTGGTGACGACAGTGTCCATCAGCGCGCGGCCATGGCCGGTGCCCTGCATGGCGGGGGACACTGCGACGGGACCAACCATGATGAGGGGCGTCTGCGACCCGTCCAAATGGGTGATAGCGACGGGCCAGCTCTGCAGCGAGCCGACAAGCTCGCCATGTTCATCGACTATGCCAAAGGATAGTTCGGGCAGCCATGGCATGCCGTCCCGTATCAGATAAGCGGTTCGGCCGTGGCGGTCAGGGCCGAAAGCGGCGTCGAGCAGCCGTTCGATCGCCTCTTCCGCCACGATGTTGAGGGGCACGATATGAGACACGTCTTGCCGATCCGCCGTCAATGGCGCATGGACCGCGCCGGGAGCGGCGGGCTTAGCGCCTGCTTCGCAAAATAAAAGTCTATTCTGGCGATCGCCAGCAGCAGGAAAGCCATGAAAAGCGGATTTGACGATTTTCTGACGCTGGAGGTCAATCATCTGGACGTCGATGTCCTGACCGGCATCTATTCGGAAGAAACGCACTTGCCGCAACCGCTGCGCATTTCCATTCGCGCGCGGTTGAAGGTTGCGGATCATTATGCGCTCGACACGCCGCTGTCGCGGTCGAAAAATTACATGGACCTGAAGCATGCCGCGACGGCAGCGCTGCCCGAGGGCCAGCATTTCACCCTGATCGAAGCGGTGGCCGACCATATCATCGAGACGATCTTCCTGCAGGACGACAAGGTGCTGCATGTCGAGGTGAAGATCATCAAATTGGCGCTGAGCGAGAAGGGCGAGGAGATCGGGATAACGCTGGGGCGCTGGCGGCGCTAAGGCTGCGGCCTCACGCCTTGATCAGGCCGATCTCCCGAAGCCGCTCCGTCAGATAATCATGTGCAGTGATCGGCGGGTCGCGGCGCGGATGCGCGGCGTCCACGCATTGCGGCAGCGGTTCGATGAGGAAATCCGGGCGCAAGTGCAGGAAGAAGGGCATGGAATAGCGCGCCACCCCGCGACGTTCAGGCGGGGGATTGACGACCCGGTGGCTGGTCGAGTGCAGGCGGTGGTTGGTGAGCCGCTGGAGCATGTCGCCGACATTGATGACAAGCGCGCCGGGTGGCGGCACGACCGGGAGCCAGTTGCCCTGCCGATCCTTCAGTTCAAGACCGCCTTCTTCCGCGCCGAGCAGCAGGGTGATGAGGTTGATATCCTCATGCGCGCCCGCACGAATTCCGGGCGCGTTCGGAGATACGGGTGGATAGTGGAGCAGCCGGAGGATCGAGTTGCCATTCTCTACGGCATCATCGAACCAGTTTTCCTCTAGTCCAAGATAGAGAGCGATGGCTGACAGGATGCGGGCGCCGAACCGATCGAACTCTGCGTAAAGTCGTCTGAAAACAGATTGAAATTGTTGTATTTCTCTGGGCCAGATATTGGCTGGCATGGTTGCGGTCAAAGGATCATCGGCAGGCAGGTCGCGGCCAACATGCCAAAATTCCTTGAGATCATTTTCGCTCGCGCCCTTCGCGATTTCCCGGCCAAAGGCCGTATAGCCGCGCTGCCCACCATTAGCCGCGGCGTCATAGCGCCGCTTCTGGTCGTCAGGCAGAGCGAAGAAAGTGCGGGCGAGCACCCAGCCTTCATCGACCAGGGCGGCGTCCATGCCATGATCCTTGACCATGGCGAAGCCGAATTGTCGGAAAGACTCGCCGATCGCCGATGCGAAATCCTCCTTCGCCATGCTGGTCAGCGATAGCAGGGGGACCTGTTCCAATGAAGCTTCCGGCACGTTTGCAGCATTCCTTCGGGGAAATGGCGTTCCGCGCATCCTTGATCGGCCCACGCGGCTGATGCAAGGAGGCGCGCATGAACTATTGGCTGATGAAATCGGAACCCGACGTCTTTTCTTATGACGATCTGGTCGAGAAGGGGAAGGCGGAGTGGGATGGCGTGCGCAACCATGCCGCGCAGCTGAATATGAAGGCGATGCGGAAGGGCGACTTGTCCCTCTTCTACCACAGCAATATCGGTATTGAGGCCGTGGGGGTCATGGAGATCGTCGAGGAAGCGGCGCCCGACAGTACCGATGAAACCGGCAAGTGGATCGCGGTGCATGTCGCGCCGAAGGAAAAGCTGGCCAAGCCCGTCACGCTGAAGGCGATGAAGGCTGATCCGGCGCTGGCGGACATGGTGATGCTGCGTCAGTCGCGCCTGTCGGTCTCTCCGCTGACGGAGGCGCAGTTCAAGCACATCATCGCGATGTCCAAAGTATGACAAGCCATTGATTGCGCGGAGCGCAACTGGCCAGCCGCTTTTTGCGATTGTCGGGCTGATGCACCCCTGCAAAGCTGCGATCAACAGAACAAGAAGACCCAGAGGTGTTTGATCGGCATTCACAAGGAGCACACCCATGCGAATGCTGTCTAAGATTGTACTCACCGGCGCCTTCGGCGCTGCTATCGCCGCCGTTGCGCCCGCCCATGCGGAAGAAGCCAAGCAGCGCTTCACCCATGAAGGTTATACCTATGTTTACGAGGTCAAGGACACGAAGACCGGCAAGCTGATCTCCGGCCGCCGCTATCCCGACGCCGTGGCGTTCAACCTGGCCGTAAAGAATGGCAAGGTCTCGGGGATCTCCGGTGGTCAACAGGTCACCTTCAAGGTGGAAGACGCGCGCGGCGCTTCGGCGAAGTAAGAGTTTAGTTCTTCTGGACAATGAAAAGGGCGGCTCCCAGCCGCCCTTTTTTATGACGAAAGATTAGCGGCAGCGGCGCTTGCTATCGATCGACTTGCCCAGAAGCGCGCCGCCTGCAGCACCCAGGATCGTGCCGGTCGCACGGTCGCCGCGGGTGTCGATTGCGCGGCCTACAAGCGCGCCGCCCACGCCACCGATGATGAGGCCGGTGGTCCCATCCGACTTGCGGCAATAGGTTCTCCCGTCACGGCCGCGCCATTCGCGATAGCGATAATGCTCGCGAGCGCTTACCCCATCGGTAGGGATCGCCATGGAAACCGGAATGGCCATCGAAAGGGCCGACAGAGCGATAATGGCTTTACGCATAAAATTCTCCTCCGAAACAATGATTTGGCTGTTGAACCCGTTAATAGTGGACGAGGTTGCATGAACCTACGGCAACGGGCTAATCGATTGAAAAATGAGGATTAAAAATGAAGTTAGGCAATGAGTGACCGGGGCGAGGACAGTGCAGGAGCATTGATCAAGGCGCTCGATCTCGCGCCGCATCCTGAGGGCGGCTGGTATCGCGAGACTTGGCGCGCAGAGGCTCATGCGGGTGAGCGTGCTGCAGGTACGGCGATCTATTTCCTGCTGGAGGCGCACCAGCGATCGCACTGGCACAAGGTCGATGCCGATGAACATTGGTTCTGGCATGGCGGCGCGCCGCTCCTATTGTCCGTTGCCGGTGATGACTGCGCGGTCGGACGGGTGACGCTGGGCTTCGACCTTATGGCGGGGCAATGCCCGCAGGGGATCGTCCCGGCGGGACATTGGCAAGCGGCGGAGCCCTTGGGCGGATGGGTGCTGGTCAGCTGCACGGTCGTTCCCGCTTTCGAATTTTCCGGCTTCACCTTGGCGCCCCCCGGATGGACGCCCGACGAATCGCCCAACCCGTCGGGAAAGTGAAAAATTTGCCATCTATGGACATGTTAAAGCCAATCGACGTCGCGCGCCGGGCTCGCTAAGGGGAGTCGCAATGACGTGTTTCTGGTCGCCTTTCGCTCATGCATGACAAGCCCAAGCGCAGCCGGGCGATGGCTTTGCCCCATGGCGAATTCCGCACGCGCGCGACGGAATATCTGGATTTCCTGGCTGCCTGGGTGAAGAAGCCGCGCCAGACCGCTTCGGTCGTGCCGAGCAGCCGCTACCTCGCGCGCCTGATGGTGGGGCATATAGATCCGCTTGACGGCCGCGTCATGGAATTGGGCGGTGGCACGGGCGTGTTCACTCGCGCGATCCTGCAGACCGGACTGCCAGCCGAAAAGCTGGAAGTGGTCGAGATCAATCCTGCCTTTGCACGTGGGCTGCGAAGGCATTTCCCCCATGTGTCGGTGCTGGAAACCCCGGCGCAGATCGTCTCGACCGTCGCCGCTGGCGAGCCAGGCCAATATCAAGCGGTGGTGAGCGGCCTGCCGCTGCTGGCGATGGATCGCCATGTGCATGCGGATATCCTGTCCGAAGCCTTTCGCATGTTGCGGCCGGGGGGTAGCTTCATCCAGTTCACCTATTCGACGCGGCCGCCGGTCAGTCGAGATGTGCTGCACGCGTTGGACCTGGAAGTCGCGCGCGTCGGGCAGACGGTGCGCAATTTCCCGCCAGCCACTGTCTTCCGCTTTCACCGCCTTGGTGAATAGCCCGGTTGCGCCACGGCGGCGCAACCCTATCTTGGCGTTCAGATAAGAGGGGCTTTCGCGCGCATGGCGTCCATCATTACCGTATCGGGCCTGACCAAAAGTTATGCATCGGGCTTTCAGGCGCTGAAAGGCGTCGATCTGGAGATTGAGGAAGGCGAGATTTTCGCGCTGCTGGGGCCGAACGGCGCTGGCAAGACGACCATGATCTCCATCATTTGCGGGAATGTGCGGCCGACCGGCGGCAAGGTAACCGTCGCCGGGCACGATATCGTGCGTGACTATCGCGGGTCGCGCTCCGCGATCGGGCTGGTGCCGCAGGAACTGCACACCGACGCGTTCGAGCGGGTGATAGACACGGTGCGCTTTTCCCGTGGCCTGTTCGGCAAGCCGCGCAATGACGCGCATATCGAAAAGGTGCTGCGTGACCTTTCGCTATGGGACAAGCGCAACAGCAAGATGCTGGAACTGTCCGGCGGCATGAAGCGGCGCGTCATGATCGCCAAGGCGCTCAGCCATGAGCCGCGCGTGCTGTTCCTGGACGAGCCGACCGCTGGCGTCGATGTCGAGCTGCGCCGCGACATGTGGAAGCTGATCGGCGAATTGCGGCAGACCGGCGTGACCATCATCCTGACCACCCATTATATCGAGGAAGCCGAGGAGATGGCTGACCGGGTGGGCGTGATCAACAATGGCGAGCTGATCCTGGTCGAGGAAAAAACTGCCCTGATGAAGAAGCTGGGCAAGAAGACGCTCACCGTGACGCTGGGCGAGCGGCTGGAGCGTCTTCCGGTCGAGCTTGGCGACTGGGATGTGGCGTTGAATGCCGATGGGTGCGAAATCGAATATGTTTTCGATACGCGAGCGGAGCGTACCGGCGTGTCGTCGCTTCTGCGCAAGCTCGGTGACCTTGGCATCGGTTATAAGGACCTCAACACGCAGCAGAGCAGCCTGGAGGATATTTTCGTGAGCCTGGTCCATCAGGAGAAGGCGGCATGAGCGGCGGTTTCAACCATCGGGCGATCTGGTCGATCTACAAGTTCGAGCTGCACCGGTTCAGCCGCACGCTGCTGACGGGGCTGCTGGTGCCGGTGATCACGACATCGCTCTATTTCGTGGTGTTCGGCGGTGCGATCGGATCGCGGATGACGCAGATCGACGGGGTTCCCTATGCGGCGTTCATCGTGCCGGGGCTCATCATGATGTCGATGTTCACGGAAAGCATCTTCAACGCGAGTTTCGGCATCTACATGCCCAAATTTGCAGGGACCATCTACGAACTGCTGTCAGCCCCGGTTTCAGCGACGGAGACGGTGATCGCCTATGTCGGCGCGGCGGCGACCAAGTCGCTGATCGTCGGCATCATCATTTTCGTGACCGCGCATTTGTTCGTGGATATTCATGTCGCGCATCCGTTCGCCATGGCGGGGTTCATGTTGCTGATAGCGGTCAGTTTCTGCCTGTTCGGCTTTATCCTGGGCATATGGGCGCAGAGTTTCGAGCAGCTGCAGGTGATCCCACTGCTGCTGATCATGCCCATGACCTTCCTTGGCGGGGCGTTCTATTCCGTGCACATGCTGGCCGAACCGTGGCGGACGGTGACGCTGTTCAACCCGATCGTCTATCTGGTGTCGGGTTTCCGATGGACCTTTTTCGGGCGCGGAGATGTGGGGATAGAGTTCAGCCTGCTGTTCGTCAGCGCGATGCTGCTGGTTTGCCTGGCCATCATCGGATGGATGTTCCGGACCGGCTACCGACTGAAGAAATGAAAGGGGCGGTCAGTTGCCGACCGCCCGCTGGGCTGTTCAGGCCGCGGCGCTTTCGGGAGCGACGGCAAAGAGGGTGACGCCCTTATATTTGTCGTCATTTTCATTGTAGAGGCCGTACATCGCCTCGAACGTCTCATCCAGCACGCTGACGTCATTGAGGCCAGCCAGCTTGAACGTGCCGAGCTTCAGTTCGCGGGGCGGGCCGCCTTCGCGCTCCACGGTCACGGCGTCGATAAACATCTCGTCGTGACGGGTATAGAGGATGTGCGGCGCCAGCTTGACGACCATCTTATTGTAGGTCGCCTTGAGGCATTTCTGAAGCGCGATCGCTTCGAAAATGGTCGTCGGGGCAGTCATAATGTCCCGTCCTTTAGCAATTTGGCGCTGGGGTTCAATTGCTTTGTGCATCGCACCATGGCCGCATAGTGCATCCGGGCCTTTTTCAGGATGAGCCGACAAGTCCCAGGCGGTCACGCATCATCCAGCGGACAAGCAGCAACACCGCCACCGCTCCCAGCCCGCTTGCCAGGCCAAACCAGATGCCCAGGCCCTTCATGCCCAAGGGGAAGGCGAGGAGGGTGCCGACACCGACGCCGATAATCCAATAGCCAATGAGAGCGAAGATCATCGGCACCTTCGTATCGTGCAGGCCGCGCAGGACCCCCGCGCCCACCGCCTGCGTCGCATCGACCAGTTGGAACAGGGCGGCAACGGCCAGGAAGCTGACCGTGAGCGCTGCGGTGCCCGCATTTGCGGTATCGGTCAGGTCGAGGAACGCGCCGATCAGCAGGCGTGGAACCGTGATCAGCAGGATCGCCGCTGCAAAGGCGAAGCCGAAGCCCAGAATGAGGGCGAGCCAGCCCGCCCGGCCTACGCCCGCCCTGTCGCCGCGTCCGTAGGCCAGGCCCACGCGCACGGTTGCGGCTTGGCCGATGCCCATCGGCACCATGAAGAGAAGCGCGGCGATCTGAATGGCGACGGCGTGCGCGGCGAGCGAGTCGCGGCCGATGAGGCCCATGAGCAAGGCCGACGCGTTGAAAACCGTGGTTTCGAAGCCGACCGTGATCGCGATCGGCAGGCCGAGCGCCCACACGGCGCGATGCCGTTCCCGATCGCGGGTCCAAAAGCGACCGAACAGCCGGTAGCGCCGGAAGCGCCGGTCTATCAGGATTACGGCGAGCAATCCCAGGAACAGGAAGAGCGAGGACAAACTGCTCGCCAGCCCCGCGCCGAACAGGCCGAGCGCAGGCAGGCCGGCGTGGCCGAAGATCAACAGCCAGCCCGCAAGCAGGTTGAAGGGCATCGCCAGCAGCATGATGACCACCGCCCAGACAGGCCGCTCGAGCGCCGAGATGAAGTTGCGCAAGGTGGTGAAGCCCAGAAATGGCAGCAGCGCCCATTGCAGGCCATGCATCATCCGCCCGGCTTGATGCGCCAGGTCAGGCTGCTGTCCCATGCCGAGCAGTATCGCTTCGCTCTGGGAAAGCAGGAGCCAGGCGGGCAGGACGAAGAGGAAGGCGGCGCGCAGCGTCTGCTGTACGGTGCGGCGTACGTCGCGGACCGAATGGCGGCGGCGGCCGCGTTCATTGGCGATGAGCGGGGCTGCGGCCGTTACAAGTCCCATGCCGAAGATGAGCAGGGCGTGGAACAGATTGATGGCGAGAGCGCCTGCGGCAACCCCTTGCGCGCCGAGCCGGCCGATCAGCAACAAGTCCGTCGCAGCAATCCCCGCCCAGGCGATATTGCCCGCGATCATGGGGAGGGCCAGCGCCAGCAGCGCTCCTGCCTCTATGCGCCAGGGGGAGGGGTGCCAATTCATGTCAAACCTGACCCACGCCGTTCGCTCGACACGAACGTCCGAAGAGTTGCTCGAATAATCCTTCAGTGCTTCTTGAACAGGTGCAGCGCTGCGACGATTATGCCGCCGATCACCAGGCCAACTATTGCGCCCCCAATTGCATTCACGACCCAATCGATAGCCGCGCTCAAGGCGGGCAACGCGTGAGCAGCGCCCTCGGCGACATGATGAATTGCGCCTGGGATGAGGTCCCAGTGGAATTCATGCAGGCCATGGACGATGAGCCCGCCGCCGACCCATAGCATGGCCGCAGTACCGACGACGGATAGGATCTGCATCAATACCGGCATTGCCTTCACCAGGCCCCGGCCCACTGCGCGGGTGGCGGCAGCGGAGCGGTCCGCGAGGTGAAGGCCGATATCGTCCATCTTCACGATAAAGCCGACAACGCCATAGACGCCTGCGGTGATGAGGACGGCGACGACCACCAGGATCAGTGCCTGTTCCCACAGAGGTTCGGTAGCGACGGTGCCGAGTGCAATAGCCATGATTTCGCCGGACAGAATGAAATCGGTGCGGATCGCGCCCGAAACCTTCTGGTCTTCCAATTCCTTCGAACTGTGCGTGGTCATCGCTTCCTCGGCGACGTCATGGCCGCCTTGCACTGCTTCAAGCAGCTTTTCGACCGCTTCGAAGCATAGGAAGGCGCCGCCCAGCATCAGCAGCGGCGGCAGCAGCCAGGGCGCAAAGGCGCTCAACAGCAGCGCGGCGGGAAGGAGGAAGAAGAGCTTGTTACGCAGCGATCCGCGCGCGATCTTCCAGATGATGGGCAGTTCCCGGTCGGGGGTAAGGCCCATGACATAGCGCGGCGTCACCGCCGTATCATCGATGACCACGCCTGCCGCCTTCGTTCCTGCCCTGCCCGCCGCCGCCGCGACGTCATCGAGAGAGGTTGCAGTGAGCTTTACGATGCCCGCGACATCGTCGAGCAACGCGATCAGACCCGAAGGCATTGATATATTTCCCCTGTTGCAGGGCCGATGCGCAGCCCTCTACGGCTTGGTCTCATAGGGGCGCGGCCAAGCGGGAGCAATAACAGCGCGGATCAGGATGGATCAGGCGATGCCGCGATAGTTGCCGGGCGGGTCGCTGGCGGGGAAGGATTCGTCCATCTGCTCATCGACCATGTCCCAATCTTCGGCGGCTATATGCTGCTCTTCCGGTCCTGCATCGCGCACGATGCCATATGAGCCGACCGGCGCGCGATGGTCCAGGTCATGCCTAGCTTGCCGCTCTTGCCAGGCGCGCCACGCAACTGCACTCAAGCCGCCCAGAAAAGCGAGCTTCAACAACCCCTTCATGACGATTTCTCCTGCGAGTCGTGAACATGTATCCAGTCGGCCCGGTTGCCGCTCACTCCGTGAGGATGGAGCGAAAATTCGCCTTCTTCGTCTGTGCCGGGTTCGGCCTCATCCCCACCCGGATGCGTCGCGACGGCCCAGCGTTCCCGCAGCGCCGCGTTGATCATGGCCCGCCACTGGCTCTCATCGCCCGCTTCGCGCATCGCTGCGTCAGGGTCTTTCATGATGGCGAGGATGCTGGCGGCGTCGGCCACCCGTTCCTCCCACTGATCGGGTTCGCCGGCGGCAAGATGACGGGCCAGCCGTTCGATAAGGGTGCGCTGTTCCATGGCCGGGGAACGCGTGCCGATCAGCTTCCGTTCCGCCTATTTCGTGACGCAAGCGAAGCGGCTTGAACGGTACGGGCGGATGCTCGTTGAAAAGGCGTGAAGCGTGCTGAAAGGAGACCAACCATGCCTCGCGGCGACAAGAGCAGCTATACCGACAAGCAGAAGCGCAAGGCCGAGCATATCGAGGAGAGCTATGAGGACCGTGGCGTTTCGCGCGATGAAGCAGAACGGCGAGCCTGGGCTACGGTGAACAAGGAATCCGGCGGCGGGAACAAGTCCGGGTCCGGCCGGGGTAAAGCCGACACCCATGTGTCTTCGCGCAAAGGTGGACGGAAAGGCGGCGCAGCTTCGGCCCGCCGGTCTGCGGCCGATCGTTCGGCTGCGGCCAAAAAGGGTTGGGAGACGCGGCGGAAGAGGGCCGCTGGTTAGTCTTCCTAGCGGGAACTCTTCGCCATAGGCTGCAGCCTGATTTCGAACAATTTGGGCCAATATTTGCCGGTGATGAAGAGCCGGTCCGCTTGTGCGTCATACGCTATGCCGTTTGGAACAGCCTCGTCATCGGTCGCGCCGCTGGCCTTCGCGAGCGGCGCAATGTCGATCCAATCGATGACTTTGCCTGTCGCCGGGTCGATGCGCGCGATGTGGTTGTCATACCAGATATTGGCCCAAATCTCGCCTTTTACATATTCCAGCTCGTTTAGCCGATCGACGAGGCGTCCGTTGAAGCTGACCGTTATGCGGCGCGTTTCCGCGAGTGTTTCCGGGTCTAGAAAACGGAGCTGGGCGGTGCCGTCGCTCATGATGAGATTGCGGCCGTCCTGCGTCAGGCCCCATCCTTCGCCTTCATAGCGGAAGCGAGAGACGGGTGAAAAGTCGGCAAGCTTCCACACGAAGCCCTGACGATGACGCCAGGTGACGCTGATCAGCCGGTCTTTCCAGTTGACGATCCCTTCGCCGAAATAGGGCTGGGGGATGATGCGCCGCTCGATGACCTTGCCGTCTTTCAACGAGACCTTGCGGATTGCGGAGCGGCCCTCAAGGCCCGTGCTTTCGTAGAGGGCGCCATCGTGGAAGAAGAGCCCCTCTGTGAATGCCGCGGGATCGTGGGGGTAGGTTTTGACCAGCTTCCAAGGCGTGTCTGCTAGCGCGGGTGCGGACAGGAGTGTGAGCAGACAGAGCAGAGGGAAAAGCAGAGCCGCCCACCTCCGTTGGTTTCGAGAGAGGTTGAAAAAGACCGGCGGGGGGTATCCGTTTCTAGACTTCGCTCGAAACGAACGGTTGGTGGACATCATTCGGCGGCTTGCCCTGCGATGGCGGCGGCAAGCCATGCCGGCAGAATGGCAGGATCAATATCCTCCACACGGCGCAATTCGATCGATAGGCCCATGTCGGTCAAGGCAAGGCGCTGGCGCTTCTCATCGGCCTCGGCCAGCGGCACTGCGACGAGGCGGCGATTAACCTTGCTGCGGTAATGCATGCGTGCGGTGTTTTCCTGGCCGACATAGCAGCCTTTGTCGAAATCGACGCCGCGCAGTTCCCCGGCATTGGTTTCCAGCCAGAGCGTCTGATCCTGACCCAACTCGGCCGCGCCCTCGAACACCGCGAGGGACAGGCGATGCGCGCGGAAGGCGGGGGACGCGTCGCCGGTTGTGGCCGGGGCGAGCCAGCGATGCCCAAGCGCGGGCAAGCGCGGGTCGAGCGGCTTGTCCGCAGCATCGAGTGACCAATGAACGGCGAGGCTGTCTTCACGTCCGACCACTACTTTGCGGCGTAAGCGATACAAGGTGAGGCGCTTCGCGAGCGCATCGGCCTGCGCCGCTTCGCAGTCTATCAGCACATCGTCGCCATCAGCCCATAGGATGAAGTCGAACAGCGCCTTGCCCTGCGGCGTCAGCAGCCCTGTCCAGCGGGGCTCGTCTGCCTTCAGCGTCAGTACATCGCGGGTCAGTAGGCCCTGGAGGAACGGCCTTGCTTCTTCGCCTGAAATTCTGATGAGCGCTCGGTCGCTGAGTGTGGTGGGGGTCATCCGTGCAACTTAGGCGCAGCCCTTGATTTTTCTACCCCGTTCGTGTCGAGCGAAGTCGAGATATGTTGCGCACGGCTTCTCGACCCTTCGGCGATGCTCAGGACAGGCTTCGCTCGAAGCGAACGGAGAATTTAGATGACCCAGACTTATGACCTCATCCTGAAGAATGGCACCGTTCATACGCCCGGCGGCGCAGACAAGGCCGATGTGGGGGTTCGCGGCGGCAAGATCGTGGCAATCGGCAGCGCGCTGGGCGATGCGGGCGAGGTGATCGACTGTGCGGGGCTCGATGTGCTGCCGGGCTGCATCGACAGCCAAGTCCATTTCCGCGAGCCGGGGCTGGAGCATAAGGAAGACCTCGAATCGGGCAGCCGCGCGGCGGTGCTGGGCGGTATCACCGCCGTATTCGAGATGCCCAACACCAATCCCAATACCGACAGCGATGAACGGGTCCGCGACAAGCTGACCCGCGCGCATCACCGCATGTGGTGCGACCATGCTTTCTATGTCGGGGCGACGGCGGATAATGCCGAGCAACTGAAAGAACTGGAGCGGATTCCCGGCACGGCGGGGGTGAAGATCTTCATGGGCGCATCGACTGGCAGCCTTTTGATCGATGATGATGCGGCCCTGTCCCGCGTGCTGGCGAGCGGCACGCGCCGCGTCGCCATCCATGCCGAGGACGAAGCGCGGATGAATGCACGCAAGGACCTGCGGGTGGAAGGCGATCCGTCTTCTCATCCGGTCTGGCGGGATGATGAAAGCGCGATGATCGCGACGAAACGGATCATCGGCCTTGCCCGCAAGGCGCGCCGCCGCATCCATATCCTGCATGTGACGACGCCTGCGGAGCTAGAGTATATAGCGTGGCACAAGGACATCGCGACCTGCGAGGTGACGCCGCAGCATCTGACGCTGGCGGCCGAGGACGCCTATCCACGCCTTGGCACCTATGCGCAGATGAATCCGCCGATCCGTTCGGGCGCGCATCGCGATGGCCTCTGGCGCTGGCTTAACCAGGGTGTGCCGGATGTGCTGGGTAGCGACCATGCGCCGCATACTGTCGAGGAAAAGGCCAAGGCTTATCCCGCTTCCCCTAGCGGGATGCCGGGCGTGCAGACGCTTGTTCCCCTGCTGCTCAACCATGTGGCGGAGGGGCGCTTGTCGCTGCGGCGGTTCATCGAATTGACCTCCTCCGGACCGCAGCGGGTGTTCGGCCTAGTGGGCAAGGGGCGTATCGCTCTCGGCTATGACGCTGACTTCACCGTGGTGGATATCAAGAAGCGGTGGACGGTGGGCAGCGAATGGCTGGCCTCACGCTGCAACTGGTCGCCCTTCGAAGGGATGGACCTTACCGGCAAGGCGGTGGGCACCATCGTTCGCGGCCATCGCGTGATGTGGGAAGACACGCTCGCCAATGAGGCCGTGGGCGAGGCTGTGCGGTTCGAGGCGACGGAGTTCGCCTGACCTGCAAACCGTTCGTTTCGAGCAGAGTTGAGAAATGAGGGGCAAACCTTCCGGGGCTCGACTGCGCTCGAAACGAGGGGAGGCTAGTCTAAGCCGCTGCCAACCTGCTGCGCCTCGCCGCCGCGAAGCTGTCCGTCGCAAAGAGGATGAGGCCGAGCCAGATGAGCGCGAAGCTTAGGATCTGACCGTGCGTCAGCTTTTCGCCGTAGAGAAATACGCCGCAGAAAAATTGAAGCGTCGGCGCGACATATTGCGTCAGCCCGAGCGTCGCCATCGGCAGCCGCTGCGCCGCCATGGCGAAGAGGATGAGGGGTACGGTCGTGAGCGCCCCCGAGATCAAAAGCAGCGTCGTCAGATAGGTATCCTTGCCAAGGCTAATGCCGCCATGGGCCGACAGCCAGAACAGATAGGCAAGCGCCAGTGGAGCCAGGATCAGGGTCTCAGCGCCCAGCCCGACCATTGGAGCGACGGGCGTCAGCTTGCGGATGAGGCCATAGAAGGCGAAGCTGATTGCCAGGGCCACGCTGATCCACAAGGTGGTAAGCGCCGCAGCCGCCATGATGGCGACGCCCAGCGCGGCGATGCCGATGGCGATGGCCTGTCCCCGACGCAGCCTTTCCTTCAGTACGAGGACGCCCAGCGCCACATTCACTAGCGGGTTCAAGAAATAGCCCAGGCTCGCGGCGATGACATGGCCGTCGTTGACCGCCCAGACATAGACCAGCCAGTTAATCGCTATGAAGAATGCCGATCCGGTCAGAGGCAGCAATAAACGCCGGTCACGCAGGGTGGCGAGCAGCATGCCGATGCTGCCGCGTGCGGCCAGCAGGCCCAGGATCAAGGTGAGGGACCAGATGATGCGTTGCGTCACCACTTCGACCGGGGTGACGGCATTCAGCAGCTTGAAGAAGATGGGCAGCAGACCCCACAGCCCATAAGCGCCCAGCGCGGCGAGCAGCCCCGTGCGCAGGTCCTGTCGATGCTGATTCAGAAGATGCCTCCGCCCAGGAAGAGGCGCAGCGCCCCAAAGGCGGCGACGAGCAGACAGAAATTGCGGCCGCTGTTTCGCGTCGACAGCATGCCGATCAACGCGCCGAACAGCGCGACGGGCACAAGCAGCCAATTGGCGATGCCAAGAAACGGCAGAAATGCCGGGATCATAAACAGCAGCGCGAAAAGGCCGATGAGAACGGAAAGGACGTTAAGCATGATAGGCAAAATGGCCCTTAGGCTGCCCGGGCACAAGATGGTCCGCAATGCCAATGCAAAGCGAATGGCATCGCGAAATTTTTAGCGATTTACCAAAATCCCTAACGGAAAATTAACCTCCGCTCTTCATCCCTTATTTACGAAGGAGTGAAGCCATGCTGCGTTTCCGTTCTGCCTGTGCCCTTGCAGTGTTGCTGGCATTGCCGCTGGCGAGTTGCGGAAAACGCGATCAGGAGGCGGACCTGAACGCACTCGACGCGCAACTCACCAATAACGCGGTCGATCCGGCGCTGAATGAGGCGCTTGCGGGGAAGATCGTGGTCGATCCCAATCTGGCGAAGCGCTCCGGTGGCAAGGCAGATCGTGCCGCGACTCTGCCCATGCTGAAGGGCGATGCGGCAAAGGCGCTCGCCGAATCGGTGAAGATCGCGGGAGGGAAGCTGCTGGCGACGCCCGCCCCTGGGCAGGGCGACGCAGCGGAATCGACGGCGGCGCTCACGTCCGTCGCGCAGGAGCAGCATAAGCCCGGCGGCAACGTCTTCTGCCGCAAGCAGCTCGCTTATGGAATGCAGTGGGCGAGCCGGATGCCCGACCCGTTCACCGTCTTTCCCGGCGGCCAGCTGAAGGAAGCGGCGGGCGCGGATAAGAATGGCTGCACATTACGGGCGGCCACCTTCGTGACGCCCGTGCCCCGCCAGAGCGTGATGGATTTCTATTATACTCAAGCGCGACGAGCGGGTTTTGACGCTGAACACAAGATCATGGACGGCGATCATGTGCTGGGCGGCACGCGCAACGATGATGGGGCGGCCTTCCTCTTGCTCTTCACCGACGCGCCGGGTGGACGGACAAACGTCGATATCATCGCCGATCAGGGGCAGTAGCCAAGCAGAAAGGCGCGCGCGCCCATTTTCTTTGCCGCATTTTGCCTCTAGGGCGGGCGGCATGAACAATATCCTCCTCGTCATGAGCGGTGGCGCAGTCGGCGCGCTGGCCCGCTATCAGCTTGGCCGCTTCGCCGGCCAAATGCTGCCGGGTGCGCTGTGGCCGTGGGGGACCTTTGCCGCCAATGTCCTGGGCGGCTTTGCAATGGGCCTGCTCGCCGGATGGCTCGCGCGGTTCAATGCCGGTTCGGGTGAGGCGGTGCGGCTGCTCCTCGGTGTCGGCGTACTGGGCGGCTTTACGACCTTTTCTTCCTTTAGCCTTGAGACGGTGCTGATGATCGAGCGTGGCCAAATGGGCATGGCGCTGGGCTATGCGGTCTTTTCCGTCGTGGCGGCAGTCGCTGCCTTGGTTGGCGGCCTTAGCGTCGTGCGGAGCGTCGCATGAAGGGCCGTCCTCCGGGCAAGCCGTCGGGTCCCCCACGTGGCGGCCGTAAGCCGGCTAGCGGTGCTGGCGCGCCGGGCCGTGCACGCGGGGCCGCCAAGGCGGCGCGTGCGCGCAAGCCTGATGGGGCGAAGCCCACCGCTAAGCCATCGGCTAAGCCCGCACAGGCAAAAACTGCTCCGGCAAAGGCGGTTCCGGCGAAGGCCGCTCCGGCCAAGGGCGTCTCGCTCGATGTTCGGCAGTTCCGGGTGGGGCCGGATGATGACGGCATCAGGCTCGACCGTTGGTTCCAGCGGCATCTGCCCGACATCGGCTTCAACAGCGTGTCGCGCTGGGCGCGCACGGGGCAGTTGCGCGTGGATGGCGCGCGTGCAGCTCCCGGCGACCGGCTGACCGAAGGCCAGATGATCCGCGTTCCGCCCGCCGAACCCAAGGCTCCCGAAGCAGCCAAGCCCCGCCGCGTCCGCCCGCAATTGAGCGACGATCAGGAGGCCTTTGCGCAGAGCCTTGTCATCCATCGGGATGCGCAGGCGATCGTCATCAACAAGCCGCCCGGCCTTGCCACGCAGGGCGGGACCAAAACCGACGACCATGTCGATGGCCTGCTCGATGCGCTGGAATTCGAACTGGATCAGCGGCCAAAGCTGGTTCACCGGCTGGACAAGGACACATCCGGCGCGCTGCTGATTGCCCGGACGTCGCGATCTGCGGCTTATTTCGCAAAAGCCTTCTCCAGCCGCACCGCGCGCAAGGTCTATTGGGCGATCGTCATGGGCGTGCCGTCGATCGACGATGGCATGATCGAACTGCCGATCGCCAAACAGCCCGGCACCGGCGGCGAGAAGATGCATGTCGATGAGGAGGAGGGGCTGCCTGCTCGCTCGCGCTATCGCGTGATCGAGCGCGCGGGCAACCGCGCCGCCTGGGTGGAACTGCAGCCGCATACCGGCCGCACCCACCAGCTGCGCGTGCATATGGCGGCGATCGGTCACCCGATCATCGGTGACGGCAAATATGGCGGCAAGGAAGCCTTCCTGTCGGGCTCGATCAGCCGGAAGATGCATCTGCATGCTCGCCGCATCCGGGTGGATCATCCCGATGGCGGCCGCGTCGATGTGCGCGCAGAACTGCCGGAGCATTTCGCCGCCAGCCTGACGTCGCTGGGCTTCGACATTAGCGCTGGCGACCTGCCGTTGGACGAGGAAATCGCTCGCGCACCTACGCGGGAGGATGAGAAGAAGGCGGCGCGCGCGCATGCCAAGCAGGTTCGCAAGGGCCGGCGGGGTGAACGGCGTTCGCGGGGAGCGGGCGCGCCGCGCAAGAAATGAGCAACCGGCTCGCAGTGTTCGACTGCGATGGCACATTGGTGGATAGCCAGCACAGCATCTGCACGGCGATGACTCGCGCCTTTGAGGCGGAAAAGCTCGCGCCGCCTGATCGGGCGAGCATCCTGTCTGTCGTAGGACTTTCGCTGCCGCTGGCGATTGCTCGGCTCCTGCCGGACGCGCAGACCGATTTCCACGATCATCTCTCCGAAAGCTACAAGCGCGCCTTTCACCGCTTGCGGCAGGACAATGCCGTGTCCGAACCGCTTTATCCCGGCATTGCGGAACTGATCCGCGGCCTCGATGCGGACGGCTGGCTGTTGGGCGTGGCGACCGGAAAGTCCGATCGCGGCCTTAACCTCTGCCTCGGCCATCATGGCATCCAAGCCCATTTCGTGACGCTCCAGACCGCCGACCGGCATCCGTCGAAGCCGCACCCGTCCATGCTGCTGACCGCCATGGCCGAAGCGGGCGCGGCGCCTGAAACCACGGTGATGATCGGTGACACGAGCTACGACATCGACATGGCGCTCGCCGCAGGTACGCGCGCGCTGGGGGTGAGCTGGGGCTATCACGCGCCGTCAGACCTGATAGCCGCGGGCGCGCATGGCATAGCGATGGACAGCAGCGAACTCAGCAACCATATCCGGGCAAAATGACCGACTTCCCTCCTCCGCCTCCCGTCGATCCCGAAAAGGCCGCGCGTCAGCGTCATTTTGCGCTGGGCCTATTCCGCCTGTCCGGCGCTCTGCTGGTGATGTTCGGCTTTCTCATCCTGATGCAGCGGTTCAGCTGGGTGCAGGGGGGCAAGGCCAAGGCGATGGGCGCAATCTTCGTGATGGTCGGCCTGTTCCAGTTCATGATCGTGCCCCGCCTGCTGCTAGCGCTGTTCCGGAGGCCGCCGCAATGAGGCGCTTCTACAAGGATGTGGCGGTTATCTCCGGCGATGCAGGCCATGAGATCCAGTTGGATGGGCGGCCGGTGCGCACCCCTGCGCGGGCGTCCTTGGCCTTGCCGACGTTGCGGCTGGCAGCGGCAGTGGCGGACGAATGGCGTGCGCAGGGCGAGAGCGTCGATCCGCGAACCATGCCCTTCACCGGCCTTGCAAATGGAGCGATCGATCAGATTGCGCCTAATCGCGAAAGCTTTGCCGCTGGCATCGCCCGATATGGGGAAAGCGACCTGCTCTGCTACCGCGCCGATGGGCCTGCGGAACTGATCGCGCGCGAGGCTGCGGCATGGGACCCGCTGATCGATTGGGCGCGGCACCGCTATGACGTCACTTTCCGCGTGACTCATGGGGTCATCCCGGTCGATCAGCCGCCCGAGACGCTCGAAAGGCTGGAGGCGGCTGTGATGGCCTATGATCCGTTCATGCTGGCAGGGCTATCCACGCTGGTCACCTTATCAGGGTCGCTGGTGTGCGGATTGGCGATCGTTGAGGGCGGGCATGATGCCGACACGATCTGGACGGCGTCGGAAATCGATGAAGCCTGGGAAATCGAGCAATGGGGCGAGGATGCCGAAGCTGCCGCTCGCTCGGCCAAGCGGCGGGACGAGTTTGCGATGGCCCGGCGATTTTGCGCGTTGGTGAGCGAGTAGCCGCGAGCTTGGCGTCTCGCCACGGGCAAGCTCGGTCTTAAGCCTCAGCCGACCTCAGCTTGTTCGCATAGACCATCCGCCCTGGCCCAAGCAGCCCCAGCAACTGGGGGAGCATGTGGCGCGCCACCGCGAAACAACCTTCGCTACGGCCGATCTTGCCCCAGGTGGCGATATGATCCTCGCTCACATAGTCCGCGCCGTGCACCACGATCGCCCGCATTTCCGCATTGTTGTTCTGAGGATCGAGCCCCGTGAGGCGCATCGCTCGGCCATGCTGCCCTTCGTAGATTTCGCCCGTCTTGTAGGCGCCTGCCGAACTGGCGAGCGAATTGGGCTCGTTCGAGAAGGTCTGGAGCCAACCCGAATGGGCCGGATCCGAGCCGCGGCCATGGGCGACCAGATAGGAGCTGGAATGGCCACCGACCAGATCGACGATGTGAAAGCGCAACTCCCGCGAGGGAGCGTCAAAATCGGCCAAGGCAACGCGGTCCCGTAGCGCGAACATGTGGGAATGTTGATCCATTGCGGCCTTTGCCCGGTCGAGCAGATTGGCATAGGGCTGCTTTGCCAGCGGCGTTACCGGATGGGGCGTGGGAGGAGGCGGTAGCGGCGCAGAGGGCTGCGGCACACCCGTCAGGGCAGCCCGCCCAGCGCTATCGGCCAAAAATGAAAAGGCGAGCCCGCTCAAAGCGAGCTTCGTAAAACTGCGGCGATCCATGGTGCCCAATATAGCAAAGACGCCCGGGCAGTCCAAGACCGGGGCGGGGAGAGGCGGCCGCCATTCGTCCGAAGGCGGCCAGCCTTTGGCTCAATTGGTCGAGTTGCTGCTTTCGGACGGCTGATTGTCGAGCCGCGCCGTCATGCCGGTCGCCTCCGCATCGTCTTGAATCTGCTGCTGTTCCGAAATGCTCGGCGGCGGCGCGGGTTCCGCGGCGGCGGCATTGTTCGAGGGCGGCGGCAGCGGCGCTTCGGGTTCCTCGATAATCACATTTTCTACCGGCGGCTCGACCAGATTGTTGGTCGTGGGCGCTTCCTCTTCCTTTTTTCCGCAGGCGGAAAGGGCGAGCGAGCCAGCCAGAATGGCGAGGGCAATCTTGCGCATTTGGGTCTTAATCCTTCGAAGCGATGGTGGCCGCAGGGGCAGCCATGGGGTCCAGTCGGCGGCTCGACGCCTCGATCTTCTGGGCGAGCAGCTTGTCCCAGCCATAGGGGTCGGAACGGAAATTCATCGTGCCGTTGCTGCTGGAAAAAGCGGTCCAGTAAAGCAGATAGACTGCCACTTCCTTGGGCAACTGCACACGCTGCGTCTTGCCGGTATCGATCAGCGACTGCACTTGGCCCGACAGCTTCGGGTCGTCCTGCAGCATCAGTTCGGCCAACGGCACCGGCTTTTCGAGACGGATGCAGCCATGGCTGGCGAGCCGGTCGTAGCTCGAAAATTTCGCGCGGGCAGGCGTGTCGTGCAGATAGACGGCGAAGGGATTGTTGAAGTCGAACTTCAACCGCCCGAGCGCGCTGCTTGGCCCGGCGGGTTGCACGATCCGCTCGCCGGTTTCCAGGGTGCCGACGATCTTGTATCCCTGCCGCAGCAGGGCGGTCCGGCCCTTGGGCCACAGTTCCTTCTTCGCGATGGAGGAGGGGACGTTCCACGGCGGATTGACGACGATCGAATGGATGCTGGATGTCAGCATCGGCGTCGCATTGTCGGGGGCCCCCGTTACCGCCCGCATCGACGTAACCGGCTGGTCGCCTTCGAACACGGTGAGGACGGCGGCGGCGATGTTCACCTGCACGCGATTGACCGGCAACTGACGCGGCATCCAGCGCCACCGCTCCATATTCGCCATGATCGCGCCGATGCGATCCTCAACCGGAACATTCAGCTCCTTCAGCGTCCGCGCGTCGAGCAGGCCGGTAGGATTGAGCCCGTAGCGGCGCTGCGCCCGCTGCAGGGCATCCACCAGCTTCTCGCCGGGCTGGACGGTCTTATCCTCGATGGCGAGCCGCTTGCGGACCGCGTCGGGCGCCGACTTCGCCGTCAGCACGGGCCAGCCGCCAGCATCGCGTATCCGCTCATAATTGGAGAGGCCACGGCGCAGACCGTCATAGCCCGAATAGGGCGGCGTCAGACCAGCGGCCCATTGCGGCAGGCGATCTTCGGCGATCGCGCGGGCAAGGCCGGGGCGGGGATCGAAGGCAGCGGGTCGCAGCGCCCAGATGTTGAGGAAGTCGGCGGTATCGACCCGCCCGGTGCTGAGCGCCTTGGCCCTGTCCAGCACGGCGGAGATCAGCGCGTCGCTGGCAAGTGAGCTCGTCGCCTTGCTGCGCGCCATCAGCCCCTGTTCCGCGCCGCCCTTCAGCCAATTGTTGAGCCAGACCTGCTGTGCAGCCGATGGCGTTGGGATCGGCACCGGCGGCGGCGTAACCAAGGCCGGGGGCGCGATCACCGGCGGCGCGGGCGCGGGCAAGGTCGGCGCGACGGCGGGTGGCTGTGCCAAAGCTGGCGCGGCGGCAAGGCCGAGCAGGGGAGCGACGCAGAAACGGATCAAATCGGGACGGTTCATGCTGGACCAGATAGCGCAAAGCCCCCATCGTTCAAACTTCCATAGCGGAAAAAGATGATGCTCCATGTCGTTCACCATCCTGCCTATGTCTCTCCCGCCACAGCGGGGAGCCGCTTTCGCTTCGATAAATATGGGCTTGTTATGGAAGCGCTTAAGGTAAGCGGAGCCCCCTTTACCGTACATGAACCCGTAACGATCCCGCGCCACTGGATCGAGGCGGTACACGATCCCGCCTATGTGGAGGAGGTCGCGGCGCTGAGCGTCCCGGTTGAAAAGGAGCGGCGGATCGGCTTTCCCGTAACCGACCGGATCATGCGGCGGTCGATGCTGTCGCCCGGAGGCACCTGGACAGCGGCGAAACTGGCGATGGCCCATGGCTATGCGGCCAACGCAGCGGGCGGCAGTCACCATGCGCTATATGACAGCGGGGCAGGCTATTGTGTGTTCAATGACTTGGCCATCGCGGCGAATCGATTGATCGCGGAAGGAGACGCGCGCCGCATCCTGATCCTGGACTTGGACGTCCATCAGGGCGACGGCACCGCCCGGTTGATGGCTGGCCGGGAGGATGTGTTCACCTTGTCGATCCATGCGGAAAAGAATTTCCCGGCTCGCAAGGCGCGATCGTCGCTGGACGTCGAATTGGCTGATGGTGCTGGCGATCAGGATTATATGGCGGCCTTGATGGAGGTGCTGCCCCATACGCTCGACGCCTTCGAGCCCGACCTTGTCCTCTATCAGGCAGGCGTTGATCCCCATGCGGAAGATAAGCTCGGCCGTCTCGCGCTGAGCGATGCCGGCTTGGCGGCGCGGGATCGCGCCGTGATGCGGGAAGCGCGGCGGCGCGGCATCCCGCTCGCCAGTACCATGGGTGGCGGCTATGGCGAGGATCGGATGGCAGTGGCGCGGCGCCACGCCGCCTGCATGATCCGGCTGGCGGCGGAGGCAATGCGCCGCGATTAGTGCAGCGTCCCAGCGTCGGTGGTCGCGACCACCCCGCTCTCCATGAGCTTCGCCGCGATCACGCCCGCTGCGGCCAGCGCGATGAAATCGCTGAAGGCAAGGTAAAGGATATAGCCCCAAGGCGCGTGGCTGAGCACCGCCTGGGCCACGTCCAGCCACAAGACTGCCGCCAAGGCGAAGAGGATCGCAATCCGCGAGCGGTCACCAAAATCCGTGGCCGTAAACCGCAGGGCGAAGGCGATCACCATGCCGACCACCAGCGCCAAGATCAGACCGCCGATAAGCGCAGCGCTATCGGTGACGGGAAATCCACTGACATTGTAGAAGATCGTCGCAACCGGACCCTTGCCATAGAGGATTGTACCCTGCGCGCTGGCAGGATCGGGCACCACATAGACGCCGGTGCCCGTCTGTGTTAGCGCTTGCGCCATTGCGGCCTGTAAATTGGCGCTTGGCGCCTCGCCCGCGCGGTGGAATGCAAGGGCGCTGAGCGGCGTTCCCCAGAAAATAAAGCGGACCACAAACAGCGCAAAGCCGCCCAAAAGCCCGCCGCCGACCGTCCTTATCATACGCCCTCCTGTCCCTGTTTGCGCTGGGTGCGAACAGGAAACGCGGGCGGGCTTTCCGGTGGCGGAACTAATCCGGCGGACGCGAAGCTTTCTCGGCGATGCCGGACACGCCTTCGCGGCGGTCGAGTTCGTCCAGCACAGCGTCGAGCGGGATGCCCATGTCGCCTAGCAGGATGAGCAGGTGGAAGAGCAGATCGGCGCTTTCGCCGATTGCGCCATCTTTGTCTGACGTCATGGCGGCAATGACGGTCTCCACCGCTTCTTCGCCAACCTTCTGTGCGATCTTGCCACGTCCGCGCGCGGTGAGCTTCGCCACATAGGATTGGGCGGGGTCAGCGGTCCGCCGCTGGCAGATGGTCTTTTCCAGGTCGAAGAGGGTCGATCGCATGGGCCTCATCAAGCGCCCGGCGCGGGGCGCGTCAATCAAAAGTTGCGGACGGGCACGCCTGCAGCGGCGAGCGCTTGATGCGCTTCGGCGACGGTATGCTGCCCGAAGTGGAAGATGGAGGCCGCCAGCACGGCACTCGCATGGCCTTCGATCACGCCTTCGACCAGATGCTGGAGCGTGCCTACGCCCCCACTGGCGATGACCGGGACCGAGACTGCATCGGCGATGGTGCGAGTAAGGGCGAGGTCATAGCCCTGCTTGGTGCCGTCCCCATCCATGGAGGTGACGAGCAACTCTCCCGCACCCAGTCGCGCGAGCCTCACCGCATGTTCCACAGCGTCTATGCCGGTCGGCTTGCGGCCGCCATGGGTGAATATCTCCCAGCGATCTTCGCCCACGCGGCGTGCATCCACGGAGCCGACAACGCACTGACTGCCGAAGCGGTCCGCGATGTCGGCCACCACTTCGGGTCGCGCGACAGCGGCGCTGTTGACCGCCACCTTGTCCGCCCCTGCAAGCAGCAGCGCCCGCGCGTCCTCCGGGCTGCGTACGCCGCCGCCCACGGTCACCGGCATGAAGCATACCTCGGCGGTCCGGCGCACCACATCCAATATGGTGCCGCGCTGCTCATGGCTGGCGGTGATATCGAGGAAGCAAAGCTCGTCCGCGCCCGCCGCGTCATAGACGCGCGCCTGTTCGACCGGATCGCCCGCATCGCGCAGATCGACGAAATTGACGCCCTTCACCACGCGGCCATTGGCGACGTCCAGACAAGGGATGACGCGGGTGCAAACCGTCATGCTTCGATCTTCCAACGTCCATTCGGTTCGAGCGAAGTCGGGGACCGCTGAGCGAGAGCTTCTCGACTTCGCTCGCAGCGGACGGAATAGCGGAGAGCTTTTGTCATGCTGCGGCCTTCGCCACCGCCAGCGCTGCCTTCAGATCAAGCCGCCCATCATACAGCGCGCGACCAGTGATGACGCCTTCGATCCCTTCGTCGGCGTGGAGGCTGAGGATGCGGATATCGGCGATCCCCGCAACCCCCCCGCTGGCGATCACCGGAATGTTGGTCGAGCGGGCGAGGTCCACCGTCGCTTCGATATTGCAGCCCTTGAGCAGCCCGTCGCGGCCAACGTCAGTGAAGAGCAGGCTTGCGACGCCCGCATCTTCGAAACGGCGGGCAAGATCGGCAACCGGCATGTCGGACTTTTCGGCCCAGCCGTTCGTCGCGACGAAGCCGTCGCGCGCATCGACCGCCACGACGATGCCGCCAGGGAAATCGCGCGCGGCGGCCTTCACGAACTCGGGGTCCTTGAGCGCGGCAGTGCCGATCACGATCCGCGACACGCCCAGGTCGAACCAGCGCTCGACCGCTTCACGATTGCGGATGCCGCCGCCCAACTGGACATGGCCGGGGAAGGCCTCGACGATCCGCTCGACCGCCTCGGCATTGACCGCGTGGCCCGCAAAGCTGCCGTCAAGATCAACGACATGGAGATGCTCGGCTCCTGCCTCGGCAAAGATCAGCGCCTGAGCGGCGGGATCGTCGCCATAAACGGTGGCGCGATTCATGTCGCCTTCGGCCAAGCGGACGACTTGGCCGCCTTTCAGGTCGATGGCGGGGAAGACGATCAGGGACATCAGATATACCTAGCGGGGAGCGGGCTCACGGACGCCACTCCAGAAAACGGGACAGGAAGGAAAGGCCATAGGTCTGGCTCTTTTCCGGGTGAAACTGGCAGCCGATGATGGTGTCGCGCGCAACCGCGGCGACCAGCGGCCCGCCATGATCGGTGACCGCCGCGATATGGGCGGGATCGGCAGCTTCGAAATGATAGCTGTGCAAGAAATAGGCCTCGCCTGTCTCCAGCAAAGGGGGCGTTCCGTTCAGGCTTACCTTGTTCCAGCCCATATGCGGCACCTTGATCGCCGGATCGGTGGGCTCGATCAGCCGCACGGTGCCCGGGATCCAGCCAAGTCCCGCATGCCGCCCGAACTCCTCACCCGCATCGGCGAGCAGCTGCATCCCCACGCAGACGCCAAGGAAAGGTGTGCCACGCTGGCCCACCGCTTCATTCATCGCATCGATCATGCCGGGAATGGCGGAAAGCGCATCCATGCAGGCGCGAAAAGCGCCCACGCCAGGCAGCACGATGCGGTCCGCCCTCGCTACCACGGCAGGGTCGGCGGTAATGACGGCATCGCTCGCCCCAGCCTTGCGCAGGGCATTGTGGACCGAATGGAGGTTGCCTGCGCCGTAATCGATGAGGGTGAGAGCGGTCACAGCATCCCCTTGGTGGATGGGATCGCGTCCGCCTTGCGCGGATCGATCTCCACCGCCTGGCGCAGCGCGCGGGCAAGGCCCTTGAAGCAGCTTTCGACAATATGGTGATTGTTGCTGCCGTAGAGATTTTCGACATGCAGCGTGATCCCGGCAGCCTGCGCGAAGCTGTGGAACCAATGCTCGATCATCTCGGTATCCCACTCGCCGAGGCGCTGGACCGTGAAGTCCGCCTTGAACACCAGCCAGGGCCGTCCCGAAATGTCGAGCGACACCCGGCTCAGCGTCTCATCCATCGGCGAATAGACGCTGCCGTACCGGGTGATGCCGCGCTTGTCGCCCAGCGCCTTGGCCACCGCCTCGCCGATCGCGATCGCCGTGTCCTCGGTCGTATGATGTTGATCCACGTGCAGGTCGCCGACCGTCTTCACATCCATGTCGATCAGCGAGTGACGCGAAAGCTGCTCGATCATGTGATCGAGAAAGCCTATGCCGGTAGAAACGGTATAGACGCCAGTGCCGTCCAGGTTGACGGTCACGTCGATCTGCGTTTCCGCAGTGTTGCGGTGAATTTCGGCCGTGCGCATGGCTGCGCCCTATACCGAAGTGGGTGCGGCATGCAATGTGGCGTTGCATGTGTGGGGCGCACTTGACCCGCCGCGCGGCGCCGTTAGGACATTGGGCATGAGCGACGACTTGCCCGACAGCCTGATTCCCTACGACGAAATCGTGCAGGAGGCCTTGCGCGCCGTGGTCGGCCGCGTGCTGGGCGAAGTTGAGCGTTCCGGCGGTCTTCCGGGCACGCATCATTTCTATATCACCTTCAAGACTCAGGCGCCGGGAGTCGCGATCCCCAAGCAGTTGGTGGAACGATTCCCGGACGAAATGACCATCGTGCTCCAGAATAAATTCTGGGACCTGAAGGTTGGCGGCGACGGGTTCGAGGTCAGCCTGACCTTCAATCAGGTAGCGGCGCACCTCGTCATCCCCTTCGCCGCGATCACGGCCTTCGTCGATCCCGCGGTGAATTTCGCGCTTCAGTTTCAGGTGCAGTCCGACGGATCGCCCGAACCGCACGAAGAAGCGGAAAATGACGCGCCGCAGGTCAAAAGCGAGGACGGCTCGAACGTCGTCACCGTGGATTTCGGCAAGAAGAAATAAAGGCTGGCGAATAGCCGGATCACCTCCCAAATTGGCTTCCAACCTCACCGCGCTGGGAGCCGTTGCATGGATAGCCGCACCGAAACCGACAGCATCGGCGCCGTAGAGGTGCCCGCCAGCGCCTATTGGGGCGCACAGACCCAGCGCAGCATCGAAAATTTCCCCTTTGGCATGACGGAGCGCATGCCGATCGGCATCGTCCACGCCCTCGCCATCGTCAAACAGGCCGCCGCGCGGGTCAATCGCACCGAAGGTCTCGCGGCCGAATTGGCCGAAGCAATAGAAGCGGCGGCGGCGCAAGTAGTGGCGGGCGGTCATGACGATCAATTTCCGCTCGTCATCTGGCAGACCGGCAGCGGCACGCAGTCGAACATGAACGTCAATGAGGTGATCGCGGGCCTCGCCAACGAAGCACTGACGGGCAAGCGCGGCGGAAAGTCGCCCGTGCATCCCAACGACCATGTGAACATGGGCCAGTCTTCCAACGACAGCTTCCCCACCGCACTCCATATCGCCGCCGCCCGCGCCGCAACGGATCAGCTTTTCCCGGCGCTCGACCGTCTTCATAAGGCGCTGGATGCCAAGGCGCAGGCATGGGGCGATATCGTCAAGATCGGTCGCACCCATCTACAGGACGCGACCCCGCTGACGCTGGGCCAGGAATTTTCCGGCTACGCGCACCAACTCTACCGCTGCCGCAAGCGGATCGAGCCGGCTGTGATGCACGGCATGATGGCGCTCGCGCAGGGGGGCACGGCGGTTGGCACCGGCCTCAACGCGCCCGAAGGTTTCGGCATCGCTATGGCGCGGGAAATCGCCGCGATCACCGGCCTGTCGTTCCGCACCGCCGACAATAAGTTTGAGGCGCTGGCATCGAACGATCCCTTGGTCCACCTTTCTTCGACGCTTTCCACGCTGGCTGTGGCTCTGACGAAGATCGCCAATGACATTCGCCTGCTTGGCAGCGGCCCGCGCTCGGGGCTTGGCGAACTGGATCTGCCCGCCAACGAACCGGGCAGTTCGATCATGCCGGGCAAGGTCAATCCGACCCAATGTGAAATGCTGACCATGGTCGCGGCGCAGGTCATCGGCAATCACCAGGCGGTGACGGTCGGGGGGCTTCAGGGGCATCTGGAACTCAACGTGTTCAAGCCGCTGATCGGCGCGGCAGTTTTGCGCTCCATCCATCTGTTGAGCGTCGGCATGGAAAGCTTTGCTGAACGCTGCGTCGATGGGCTGGAAGCCAATGAGAAGCGGATTGCCGAGCTGGTCGATCGTTCCCTCATGCTGGTGACGGCGCTCGCGCCTGAGATCGGTTATGACAATGCGGCCAAGATCGCGAAACATGCTCATGGGGAAGGGCTGACGCTCAAGCAGGCGGGACTTGCGCTCGGGCTCATCGACGAGGACAGCTTCGACCGGCTGGTCAGGCCGGAAAATATGGTGTGAACTGGCGGAACCGCCGCTTCTGCAATACATTGAGGGCAGTATGAAGAAGATCGCTTCCAAACAGCCGCTTGTCACCATCCGCCCGCCGCGCAAGGCTGGCCTGCTGCGAAAGACGGCGCGTCTGGGCGCGGCGGTGGTCGCGGCACGCGTGGCGGCGGCGACGGGCAAGAAGGGCGTCGTCGGCCTGGTCGCCGGTATCGGCGCAAAGCGTCTGATCATGCGACACCCGCTGGGCGCACTGTTCGTGACGGGAGCCTATCTCGCGGGCAAGGCGTATGAAACCAAGCGGGATCTGGACAGCAAGCGGGGCACCAAGGCGCTGCCTGACCTCAGCGGCGAGCCGGTGCCGATCGGACAGGCGCGAAAGACCCGCGCGTCCAAGCCCTAAAGCGCCGACTGCCAAAGCTTCACCGCATCAATCGGCCAGGCGAGCATCAGCACATTAAGCGTCAGGTTGTCGCGGATCACGGCGAGCGCGATCAGTTCCAGCGCGATCCCCGCGCAGACCGTCACCCATACCGGCGCACGGGCGGCAAACAGGAAGCCCAGCGTCATCATGCCAATGTCGCTCATCGAATTCAGGATGCTGTCGCCGCTATAGCCCAGTGCAATGGTCGCCGCGCGATAGCGATCGATAATGATTGGCGAATTTTCCAATATCTCCCACACGCATTCGACGAGAACGGCGAGGGCCAGGCGCGGGCCGATCGGTTGCCGCCGCATCACCGCCCGCGCTGCCGCGTAGAAGAGGAAGCCGTGGATCACATGGCTCAGGCTGTACCAGTCCGCGATATGCTGGCTGTTGCCGCTGTCGAGCGCACCATGCCACATTTCGACATAGCCGCAGGTGCAGATGGGCGGCCGCGCCATCAGGAACAGCAGCGCGCAGGTTAGCAGGGCGATGACCCCAGCCGTTAGAAAACCCCGCCGGTTGCGGATAGCCTTGCGTCTCAAAAGATCGTCCCCCTGCGCGGCCTCTTGCCAAATGCTTTCCACGGCGTCACTAGCGGCCATGGCCGACAGCATCCCTATCGAGGCGCCCGATTTCAAGCGGCGTGGCGTGCTCTTCGTTCTTTCCTCGCCATCTGGCGCGGGCAAATCCACCATTGCGCGAAAGCTTCTGGCCGCAGAGCCGGACCTTGCCATGTCCGTGTCCGCGACGACGCGGCCGATGCGGCCGGGCGAGGTTGAGGGCAAGGATTATCATTTCGTCGATCTGGAAGAGTTTCGCCGGATGACGGCGGATCATGAATTCCTCGAATGGGCGCATGTGTTCGGCCAACGCTATGGCACCCCCCGTGCGCCCGTCGAAGCGATGCTGAAGAGCGGCCGCGACGTACTGTTCGACATCGATTGGCAGGGCGCGCAGCAACTGCATCAGATCGCCGGTGGCGACGTTGTGCGGGTGTTCATCCTGCCGCCCTCAATGGAGGAATTGGAACGACGCCTGCGCGGCCGCGCCACGGACAGCGAGGAAGTGATCGAAGGCCGCATGTCGCGGGCCGCCAATGAAATCGCGCACTGGGACGGCTATGACTATGTGCTGTGCAATGTCGATGCGGAGGATTGTTTCCAGCGCGTGCAGACGATCCTGCACGCCGAACGCATGAAGCGCAGCCGTCAGACCGGCCTTATCGGCTTCATCCGCAGGCTAAGCCGCTATCATCAGGAAGATTGAGGCCGCCTGATTTCCTTCCGTCCCCCGTTCGTTTCGAGCGCAGTCGAGAAACGGATAACGCTGGATCGACAAGCCGTTCGCCCTGAGCGTATCGAAGGATTCCACTTCTTCGGAATTACGGGACGGCTCCAACACGCTCAGCCGGAGCGGATTGGATGGTCTTGAACGAGGTCAAGCGCTATTCAAATCCCGCAGGGTCCGCCCATTCCGGGTGCACCCAGGCCATCGCCTTGAACAGCGTGCCCATTGCGTCATCCGCAGTCAGCCGGACGCGCGCGGCCTCTACCTCCGCCGCCCGCGCGGGCGCCGTACGCGCCAGCTGATCGGCCCGGGCGTCGATGCCCAGCTGGCGCAGGAATGCGCCTTGGCCTACGGGGCCAAGCACTCTTAGCCCCGCCTGCCGCGCCATATTGCCGATCATGGTGAAATCGACATGGGTCGTCAGGTCGCTCTCGCCGGGGTCTTGAAACGGATCGGCGAACTGATGTCCTCGCACCGCCTGCAGCGTATCGCCGACCGCCGGGCCTTCATAGCCATAGTCGATGATGATCGCGGCGCCCCCCTGCCGGGCGATGCGCTGGGCAAGGTCGAGCGCGATGGCGGTTCCGGCCAGGGGCATCTCCAAAATCGCTCCGTCCGGCGCATCGGCCGCTATGGCGGGAATACCCGATTCGACGCGGCGGTAGCCCGGCATCGCTTCGAATCGGCCGGGCTGAGCCTCATCGGTCCGCACTACCCGTTCCCGCCATTCGGCATCGCTGCGCACGATCTGGCGCACGGGCAGCGCGTCGAAAAACTCATTGGCTACGACCAGCAGCGGGGCATTTTCCGGCAGGGTCCCGACCGCCTCATGGTGAGAAACCATCGGCAGCGCCAACCGCTGCCGCTCGCGCAGAGTAGGGCTGGTCTCGACGAAATGGGGCGGAGGGGTGAAGCCTATGTTTCCCATCGCGCGCAACGCATCGGATGCGAGCGTGCCGCGTCCCGGTCCCAGCTCGACATAAAGCGCATGCGGCCGGCCGCCCGACCGCATCCAAACATCGGCAAGGCACAGGCCGATCAGTTCGCCGAACATCTGGCTGATTTCAGGCGCGGTGGTGAAATCGCCCGCGGTCCCCAGCGGGTCGCGGGTGCCATAATAATGCTGGTTCGCCTCGGCCATATAGTGGGCGACCGAAATGGGCCCGCCCGCGTCAATCTGGCGGGCGAGGCGCTCCGCCAGCGTCAGCGGTTCAGCTGACACTCGCGCTGCCGGCGATCGGTTCGACGCGGACACGGCGGCCCTTCGCCGTCACGATGAGGTAGAGGCCGCCCAGGATCATCGGCACGCACAGCCACTGGCCCATATGAAGGCCGGTGCGCGCCGCGAACTCCATCAACTGCGCGTCGGCCTCCCGATAATATTCGATGCCGAAACGGAACAGCCCGTAGAAAAACAGGAACAGGCCGACCAGCAGGCCCGGCTTGTACCGCGCTCGCGTCTTCCAAAAGGCGAAGGCCAGGATAAGGAGCAGGACGATGCCTTCGAAAAAGGCTTCGTAAAGCTGGCTCGGATGGCGAGGGAAGGGGCCGCCGGTGGGGAAGATCACCGCCCAGGGAACGTCTGTCTCCTTGCCCCACAGCTCGCCATTCACGAAGTTGGCGAGGCGGCCGAAGAACAAGCCGAAAGGCACGCAGCAGGCGACATAGTCATGGATGCGAAGCCAGGACAGATTTTCCTTTCGCGCCATGTAAAGCACGCCAAGCGACACGCCGATCACCCCGCCATGGAAAGACATGCCGCCATTCCACAGTTTGAAGACATCGAGCGGATTGCGCAGGATTTCCGGCTGGTAAAAAAAGACATAGGCGAGCCGTCCGCCGATGATGATGCCTAGCGTCGCGTAAAAGATCATGTCGTCGGCATGCCGCCGCGCCATGGGGGATCCGGGCTGGGCGACTAGCTTCAGCAGATACCAGTAGCCGACCAATATGCCCGCCAGATAGGCGAGGCTGTACCATTTGAGCGTGAAGAAACCGAGGTCCAGCGCAACCGGGCTGAGCCCCAGCTGATCGAAATGGATGGCGCCCGAAGCGGCGGCGGCGAGGTCAAGGATCAAGTTGTGGTTCCCCTTGGGAATTATGGCCTTCGCCATAGAGCAGGTTGGGGCGGCGAGGGAAGGGGGCTGTCAATTTCCTCGGAGATTCGGGCGACACCGGAGTGCAGTGGATTAAGCAGAGATAGCTTTCGCGTCTCATATCGGACCAAGATTTAGGCAGCTGTTAACCTGCTGGAAACCTTCGCCGTGGCACTCATGGCGGCATGTCTATCGACCCCGTTATAGAGCAATCGCCGGCAACCGGCGAAAAGCGCGAGACCGCGCGCTGGCCTATCCGTCTGGAAGTGCCGGGGGCGCTGGGCAACGAGCCTGCGGACGTCACGGTCCACGACATCTCGACGGCGGGCATGCTGATCGAAACCCGGTCGAAGTTGAAGCTTGGCCAGGTCGTGCTGGTGTCTCTACCCGAAGCCGGGACGGTCGCCACTCGCGTGGTGTGGCAGGATGATCCGCTGTTCGGTTGCCGCTTCGATGAAGCGCTGCCGCAAGCGGCCGTAAGCGCCACGCGGCTGCGTAGCAGCAAGCGCAGCAACGGAAGTCCGGTCGATCATGTCGTGCAGGGCAATGGCCCGGAAATGCTCCCGGAACGCCTGCGCCGCCTGCGCCGCGAACGCGGCCTTAGCCGGGCGGCGTTGTCGGAGCGGACGGGGTTCAGCAAGCCCTCGCTCTGGGCATGGGAATCGGGCAAGACGATGCCCCGGCGCAAGAGCCTCATCATCCTGGCGGAGGTGTTCGGCCTGACGGAACAGCAGTTGCTGCTCGGCGAAACGGCCGCTGCGCCGCGCGAGTCTCGTCCTGCTGAGGGTGCGCATGGGGGGCAGCAGCTTCATGAGGTCATCGACGCGGCAAAGCGCCAGATTGCGCAGCACGCCGGTGTCGATAAATCGCAGGTGCACGTCCGTATCGATTATTGATGAGCCTGCATCAGCCAGCCCGCTCAAGCTGATAGAACGAGCCACTTGCCTCGTTCGAATGTCGGAGCCTCTGGTTTTCTGAAGAGGCAGGACGCCACTCGATCCCGGCATGAAGGAAACATGCCATCCGCTATGGGCAGCCTGTAAACCTCCAAAGCAGGCACATGATCGCTTTTGATGCTTGGACAGGCATCAAAAGCTCAGGTCGAGCGAAGGCATCTCGAGGCTCTGAAAAGTCATCTCCTCTAAAGACTGGCGATTGTTCGGTCGTTCCTTCGGCCATTCGGCCGCAGCCATAAAAAAGCCGCCCGGTGAGGGGCGGCTTTCTTTCAATCCGTTGGGAAACTCAGGCTTCTTCAGCCGGAGCTTCTTCGGCCTCCACGGCGATCTCGCCGGGCTCCGCATTCGGATCATAATCTTCGGTGAAGCCGGCCTCGTCCTTTTCGAACAGGTCAGCCATCACGTCCACGCCCTGCGCCTGCAGATCGGCCTCTTCGGGCGAGCGGGCGACGTTCACCTGGATGGTAGTGACGACTTCCGGGTGCAGCGCGACTTTGACGTCGAAAAGGCCCAGGGTCTTGATCGGGCGTTCCAGCACGATCATCGCTTTGGTCACGTTGGTTACGCCATCGGCATGCAGCGCTTCGACGACGTCACGGACGGCGACCGAACCATAGAGGTGGCCGGCGTTCGACGACTGGCGGATCAGGATGATCTGCTTGCCGTTGACGCCTTCGGCAGACTTTTCGGCGTCCGAGCGGCGAGCGGCGTTGTCGGCCTCGATCTTCGCGCGATTGGCTTCGAAGACCTTCTTGTTGGCATTGTTGGAGCGCAGCGCCTTCTTGTTGGGCAGCAGGAAGTTACGGGCGTAACCGTCCTTTACGGTGACGACGTCACCGATGGCGCCCAGCTTCTCGATCCGTTCGAGGAGAATGATTTCCATGAGTCTTACTCCCTCACTTCACGATGTAGGGCAGCAGGCCCAGGTGACGGGCGCGCTTGATGGCCTGGGCCAACTCACGCTGCTTCTTGGCGGACACCGCGGTGATGCGGCTGGGGACGATCTTGCCGCGTTCGGACACAAAGCCCTGCAGCAGACGGACGTCCTTATAATCGATCTTCGGCGCATCCTTGGCGGCGAAGGGGCAGCTCTTGCGGCGGCGGAAAAACGGGCGTGCCATGTTTCAGATCTCCTTATTCGCCAGCCGGGGCTTCTTCGCGATCGCGGCGCGGGCCACGGTCGCCACGATCTTCGCGCGGACCGCGATCGCCACGGGGGCCGCGATCACCACGCTCGGAGCGCTCCTGCTTGCGCATCATGACCGACGGGCCGGCCTCCAGCTCATCGACCTTCACGGTCATGTAGCGGATGATGTCTTCGTTGATCTGGGTCTGACGCTCCAGTTCCGCGACGACGCCGGCGGGGGCGTCGATGTTCAGCATCACATAGTGCGCCTTGCGGTTCTTGGCGATCTTGTAGGCGAGGCTGCGCAGGCCCCAGGTCTCGACCTTGGTAACCTTGCCTTCATTATCCTCGACGATCTTGGTGGCGGTTTCCGCCAGTGCGTCCACCTGCGCCTGTGCCAGATCCTGGCGCGCAAGGAACACATGCTCGTAAAGAGCCATGGGTATTGCCTCATCTGTTGGCCGATCGCTGACGCCCACCCCATGTGGAACGCCCCTCCGGCTGTCGTCTCAAAACAGTCTGTCGCATGCCCGCGAGTCACCCTCGTGGCGTGCGAAGCGGCGCCTATGACGGAAACATAGGTGAAAGGCAAGCGGATGCTGGCTGCGATCGAACCTCAGCCGCGGTGCATCTCTGCCGAACCCATGAAATGGGCGCGGGTCGATGCGCCGGCCCGATCCAGCAGGACGGCGACCTTGTCCTTCAGATTGGCGGAAGGCTGCGCAGGATCATCATAGGCCATGCCCCAATCGCCAAATTCACGTGAGTCAATTGCGGCTTCCCGAAGCTTCACGACGCCCCGATGGCGGTCGTCCTGGCGGATGCGTTCATAGACGCTCTCCACAGCCGCCCGCGGACCTTCGAGCACCTGGATGAAGCGCTTGCTGTTGAACAGCAGCAGCCCCGTTACATCCGCCAGACGGTTCCGGACTGCCGCGGCGCGGGCGATTGCCGCACACTGGTCAGCCGTCACGCTCCCTTGAGCGCTGCTGATATACATGATCTGGTATAAGGACATGATGTTTCCTGATAACGCCGCCCACAGCGGCCATATCGCCCGGAAACGCTTTAGATTTCGTGTTTAACCTTGATCATGCAAAGCGCCCCGGAGGGAGAGATGTCTCCGGGGCGCTGCTTCACCATATTGGCGGACGGCTTAGCGAATGGCGCTGCCGATCACCGCGCCGATGATGCCGCTGGTGATCGCCACCAACACCGCGTCATTGCCCGAGCGGACCCAGTGATAACCGCGCGGCGGGGCGTTCAGGCGATAGTCGCGATAATTGTTGATCACGCGGTAATCGCGGGCATAGCGGCGGTCGAAGCGTTGACCCTTGTTCCAGCGGCGATAGTCATTCTTGCGCACGACGGTCTTGTGCTTCACCACCGTGTGGCCATGGGGGCCATGCTTTACCACGCGGGTCACTTCGCGATGCGGCGCGGCCTGTGCCTGCGCGGCGACCATCGGGCTTGCCACCATGGTCGTTGCGGCCAGGCTCATCAGTAGTTTCTTGATCATCTCACTTGCTCCTTGCTTTTTTGTCTGTCGCGCCGTTGCTCCGGCGTTGAAGACAGATTTAGGCAAGACTTGTCGCAAGCTTGTGCCAAAGCGGCGGCTTAACTGTCTGAAATTGTAACAGCCTCATTCGTGCCGCAGCGCGTCGATGGGGTTGAGCGCCGCCGCGCGTCGCGCCGGAAAATAGCCAAACACGACGCCGATCGCCGCCGAAAAGAGGAAGGCGATCAGGTTGACCTTCACATCGAAGATGAAAGGCACCTGCATCAGCGGCGCGATGGCGACCGATGCGATGAGGGCGAGGAACAGGCCGATCATCCCGCCCAGGCACGACAGCACGATCGCCTCGACCAGGAACTGCATCAGCACCTCGCGCGCAACGGCGCCGATGGCGAGCCGGATGCCGATCTCGCGGGTGCGCTCCGTCACGGACACCAGCATGATGTTCATGATGCCGATCCCGCCGACCAGCAGGGAGATGGCAGCAACCGCCGCGACGATCTGAGTCAGGATCGTGGTCGTGCCGGTCAGCGTGTCGCTGATCTGCTTGGTGTCGAAGACGTTGAAATTATCCTCCGCGCCCGGCTTCACCTTGCGCCGCTCGCGCACCAGTTCTTCCAGGCTCGCCTGCACGGTGGAGGTGTCATAGGCATCATCCACCGCGATCATGATCTGGCTGATGTCGCGGTCGCCGGTGAAGCGGCGCTGCACGAATTTGATCGGCATGACGACCACATCATCCTGGTCACCAAAGCCGCCTTGCCCGCGTGTCGCCAGCGCGCCGATCACCTGGCAGGAAACACCCTTGATGCGCAGCCGCTTTCCGACGGGGTCGCTGCCCTGGAACAGGTTGGTGCGCACCGTATTGCCGATGATGCAGACGGGTTTGCCTGCTTCCTCCTCCTCCGGCATGAACAGGCGTCCCGCGTCCGCCTTCCAGCTTTGCACCTCGAAATAGGCGGCGGTGGTGCCATAGACGGTGGTGGACCAGTTGGATCCTTCATAGATGGCGGTGCCGCTCGACTGGACCAGCGGGGCAACGGCGCGCACGCCGGTCAGCTGATTTTCGATCGCGGCAAGGTCGGCGGGCTTGAAGTCCGGCGGGCGCGGGCCGCCTCCGCCACGGCCGAAGCCCTGACCGGGGCGAAGCTGCAGCACGTTCGCGCCCAGCGAGCTGATCTGCTGGCGCACCGCGGCGGTCGCCCCATTGCCCAGCGTCACCATAGTGACGACCGCCGCCACCCCGATGATGATGCCCAGCGTCGTCAGAAAGCTGCGCAACTTGTGCCGGTTGATCGCGCGAAAGGCGAGGATGACGGTCGTGCCTAGCATCGGCAAGAAGCCCCCTGAGCCGTTCGGGCTGAACCTGTCGAAGCCCCATTTTTGTCGGAAGCGGAGTTGAGCCCTTCGACAAGCTCAGGGCGAACGGAGGTCTTGGGCGAAATCACACCCTCACCCCATTCTCAATCCCGTCCACATGCCCATCCTTGAAATGCACGATCGTCCGGGCATAGGCCGCCATGTCGGGCTCATGCGTCACCATCAGCACCGTGATGCCACTATTCTTGTTGAGGTCGGTCAGCAGTTCCATGATCTCCACCGACCTTTCCGAATCCAGATTGCCGGTCGGCTCGTCGGCGAGCAGCACGGCGGGGTGGGTCACGATGGCGCGGGCGATCGCCACGCGTTGTTGCTGGCCGCCGGACAGCTCGGCCGGCGTGTGATCCCACCAATCCTTCAGGCCCACCTTATCCAGCGCCGCCATGCCTGCGTCATAGCGCGTCTTCTTGTCCTCACCCCGATAGAGCAGGGGCAATTCGACATTCTCCAGCGCGGTCGTGCGGGACAGCAGGTTGAAGCCCTGGAACACGAAGCCCAGATAGCGTCGCCGCAGCAAGGCGCGCTGATCGCGATCGAGCGTTTCCACATGACGGCCCTTGAACAGGAACTCGCCAGCAGTCGGCACATCGAGGCAGCCTAGAATGTTCATCGTCGTCGATTTGCCGGAGCCCGACGGACCCATGACGGCGACAAAGTCTCCCTCCGCAATGTCGAGGTCGATGCCCTTCAGAGCCTGAAAGGCTGTCGGCCCCGATCCATAGACCTTGGTTACGCCGCGCAAGGAGATGATGGGATCATCCATCGCCTCAGCTTCCGTTTCGCCGCCCGGTGCCGCGCGCTTCGCTACTCTGGCCGCCCCGATTGCGCTGCTGTCCGCCGCCGTTCGCACTATCCTCGGCGGGCTGTTCCTGCCCCGCCGCAAGCTGGCCGGTGATGACGCGCATGCCGGGCTTCAGGTCGCCGCCGGTGATCACCGTGCGCGCGCCGTCGCTGGCGCCGACGACCACCGACACGGCCTTGGGCTTGCCGTCCGCGCCCACGACATACACGGTCTGGCTGCTGCCGATGCCGAAGCTGACCTGTCGCGCATTGCCACGGCGGAAGCGGCGCGGGCCGGGAACGATCTGGCTGGTAATGCCGCCGCCCTTATCCCCAGCGCTCGGCTTGAAGCGCAGCGCGGCGTTGGGGACCAGCAGGACGTTGTTCAACTCCTGCGTCACGATATCGGCCGTGGCCGTCATGCCAGGGCGCAGCGTCTCATCCTTGTTATCCACCGCCAGCACGGCGGTATAGGCGACCACCGTGCCGCTGGTGCTGGCCGTGCTGCTACTGCCCGATGAGGTGGTGGAAGAGGAACTGCTCGAGGCATTGGAGCCGACATTCACCCGCGTCACGCGCGCGGGGAAGCTGCGGCCGGGGAAGGCATCGACGGCGAAGGTCGCCGCCTGGCCTTCCTTCACCTGACCGACGTCCGCCTCATCGACGGAAACCTCGACCTCCATCTGCGTCAGGTCCTCTGCGATGGTGAAGAGGACAGGCGCGTTGAGCGATGCCGCCACCGTCTGGCCCGGCTCGATGTCGCGCGACAGCACGACGCCGGTCACAGGCGATACGATCTGAGCGATGGACAAATTGGTCTGCGCTGTCGAAAGCTGAGCGCGCGCCACGCTTACCTGTGCCTGTTGCGCGCGCAGATTGCCGACGGCTGACTGATAATCTGCCCGCGCCGCATCCAGTTCCGTCTTGGCAGGGACGCGGCCACCCGACAGGCGGAAGACGTTGAGCTGCCGGTCCAGCGTCGCCTTCGCCAGCGCCACCTGCGCCTGCGCCTGTGCGACGCTCGCCTGGGACGCCGAAACCTGCGCCCGATTCTGGTTCACTGTATCCACCAGGCGGCGCGTATCGAGTTCGGCGAGCCGTTGTCCCTTCGTCACCCGGTCGTTCACATCCACATAGACCTGCGTGATCTTGCCCGACTGTTCGGAACCCACATCGACCTGATTGATGGGCTTCAGGTTCCCGGTCGCCGACACGGTGACGGTCAGGTCGCCGCGCCGCACTTCGCGCGTGGCGTAATTTGGGCTGTCATCGCCTGAAAAGCAGCGGGCGAGCAGGAGAATGAGGATCAGCAGCGCAACGCCGATCGCGCCGCGCATCACCCATTTGCGCCACGGCTTTTCCGGCCGCGCCCCCAGAAAATCGTCCAGGTCCTGATCCTTGCTCACATCATTGCTCATTCGGGCGGTTTTCCATGTTCTGCCAGCCGCCGCCCAACGCGTTGTAAAGTTGGGCGATGGCCAGGACTTCGTCAGCCTGCGCGGCGGCAAGACTGTTGCGCGCGTTCAGCAGGGTGGTTTCGCTGGTGGAAAGCGTCTGAAAATCGATCAGGCCCGCCTGATACTGGCTGCGCGCCAGAATAGCGGCGTTGTTGGAAGCTTCGAAGGCGATGCGAAACTCCGCGGCGCGCTGGCGGGCGCTGGTGAGTGACGCCATGGCGTTTTCCACATCCTCAAGCGCGGTCAGGACGCTTTGCTTATAGGCCGCAAAAGCTGCGTCGGTCGCGGCTCTTTGCGAACGCACCTGCGACGCGAGCCTCCCGCCATCGAAGATCAGCTGCGCGACATTGGCGAAGACGCTGCCAGTGATCAGGTCGAACAGGTTGCTGAACGATGTGGCGTTGGTGCCGATATTCCCGCTGATCCCCAGCGAGGGGTAAAGCTGCGCCTGCGCGATGCCGATCCTGGCGGTGGCGGCGGCCAGCGCCCTTTCCGCGCTGCGAACGTCAGGCCGCTGGCGCAGCGTATCGGCGGGAATGCCGGTGGCGATGTTGGCCGAAGCAACGGGAATGGGCGCTGGCGTCTCCAGCATCCGCGTGGCCTCTCCCGGTGCCTGACCGGTCAGCACGGCAATGCGGTTCAGGCTGCCGCGCAGGCTTGCTTCCAACTGTGGGATGGTGGCGTTGGTCTGCGCCAATTGCGCCCGAGCCTGCTGCTCGTCCAGAGAGGACACCAGCCCCGCCTGCAGCCGCCAGTTGGCGATATTATAATTATCCCGCTGAATCGCCTGCGTTTCGCGCGCTATGCGAAGCTGCGCCTGCGCCTGCCGAGCCTGCACATAGTTGGTGACGAGTTCGGCGATGATCGTCATCCGGACATTGGCGAGGTCATAGCCCGACGCGACAAGGTCCGCCCGCGCGGCCTCGGCGGAGCGCGAAAGCTCGCCAAACAGGTCGATCTGCCAGCTGGCATTGGCGCCAAGCGAATAGCTGCTGCTCCATTTGCCTGAGCCGCTGGACACCACATTGCCATCGACCACGCGGGTGCCACCGCCAGCGCTGCTATAGTTGCGACCGCCCGAACCGGACGCATTCACCTGGGGCAGGAAGGCCGCGTTCGCCTGCCTCAAGGATTCGCGCGCCTGACGTAGCCGCGCCTGCGCTTGGACGATGTCCAGATTGCCGGCGATCGCCTCATCGATCAGGCCGCTCAGCGCCGGATCGTTGAGGCGCGTCCACCAGGTCGCAAGTTCCGCCTGATCGACGGGCGTGCTGCCGCCTTGGCCGTAATAGGTGGCGGGCACCCCCAATGCGGCAGGCTGCGGCGCCTTGTAATCGGGACCTGCCGCACAAGCAGATAGGGTCAGGCCGGTCCCGATGATCCAGGCAATGCGATATCGCACCTTTTCCTTGCACTCCGTCATCGTTAAAGGGACGCCACCTGGGGGGTGGCGGCGGTCCGATTGGGGAAACTGCCGAAACGGGCCGGGTGCCTCAACGGCATTTGTGTCTCAAAGTGTAACGATTAGGAAATGGCGCTTTTGCGGGCGCCTGGCGGCAAGGGGTGAATGATGAGGGCATTTCTTTTTCCGGGGCAGGGCAGCCAGTCGGTGGGCATGGGCAAGGCGCTGGCCGATGCGAGCCCGGCAGCGAGGGAACTGTTTCAGGAGGTCGATGACGCCCTGTCGCAGCATTTGTTCCGCATCATGGTGGAAGGTCCGGAAAGCGACCTCACCCTCACCGAAAATGCACAGCCGGCGATCATGGCCAATGCGCTGGCGACGCTGCGCGTGATGCAGCGCGAGGGCGGCTTCTCGCTGGCGGAGAAGGGCGATTTTGTCGCTGGGCACAGCCTGGGCGAATATAGCGCGCTCTGCGCTGCGGAAGCCTTTGACATCACCACCACCTCGCGCCTGCTGAAGCTTCGCGGACAGGCGATGCAGGCGGCCGTGCCGGTGGGAGAGGGGGCCATGGCCGCTCTGCTCGGCGCGGACATTGAAAAGGCGCAGGCGCTGGCCGACGCCGCGGCTAAGGGCGAAGTGTGCACCGTCGCAAATGACAATGATCCGACGCAGGTCGTCATCTCCGGCCACCGCGGCGCGATCGAGCGGGCGGTCGCTCTGGTCAAGGACCATGGCATCAAACGCGGCGTACTGCTGCCCGTCTCCGCTCCCTTCCACTGCCCGCTGATGCAGCCGGCCGCCGATGCGATGGCCGAAGCGCTGGGCAATGCCGCCGTCGCTACCCCGCTGCTGCCCGTTTACGCCAACGTCCTCGCCGCACCGATCGCCGATCCCGAAGAGATCAAGGCGCGCCTCGTTGAACAAGTGACCGGCCGCGTCCGCTGGCGCGAATCCATCGCAGCGATGTGGGAAGCAGGCGTCACCGACTTCGTGGAACTCGGCGGCAAGGTCGTCGGCCCCATGGTCAAGCGCATCGCCCCCGACGCCACCGTCCGCAGCGTCGTGACCATGGATGATATCGAGGCGGCGCTCGGCGCATTCTGAAAAGATAAGGATAAGAGACTATGTTTGATCTGACAGGCATGACCGCGCTGGTGACGGGCGCTTCGGGCGGTATCGGTTCCGCCATCGCGAAGGCGCTCGCCGCGCAGGGTGCGACGCTCGCGCTTTCAGGCAGCAATGAGGAAAAGCTCAAGGCGTTCGCCGTCGAACTGGGCGGTAACCACAAGACGCTGGTCTGCAACCTCAGCGATCCCGCTTCCGTCGATGCTCTCGTGCCGCAGGCGGTTGAGGCGCTGGGCGGGAAGATCGACATTCTCGTCAACAATGCCGGCATCACGCGCGACAATCTGGTGTTGCGCATGAAGGATGATGAATGGTCGGACGTCATTTCCGTTAACCTAGAAGCCGCTTTCCGCCTCGCCCGCGCGGCCGCCAAGCCGATGATGAAGGCGCGCTTCGGCCGCATCATCTCGATCACCTCGGTTGTGGGCGTCACCGGCAATCCCGGCCAGAGCAACTATGCCGCTTCGAAGGCTGGCATCATCGGCATGTCCAAGTCGCTGGGTCAGGAACTGGCGAGCCGCGGCATCACCGTGAACTGCGTCGCTCCTGGCTTCATCCGCTCCGCCATGACCGACGCGCTCAATGACGCGCAAAAGGGTGCGATCCTGCAGAAGATTCCGGCCGGGGATCTCGGCGCAGGCGAGGATATTGGCGCGGCCGTCGTCTATCTCGCCAGCCGGGAAGCGGGCTATGTCACCGGCCAGACGTTGCATGTAAATGGTGGCATGGCGATGATTTAAGAGGGAGGCGATTCGGACGACTTCCCATGCTCTCCCATTTGCAACGGGGCGGCCTTGTGCCATCCAAGCACATGGGATGGGGGGAAATCATGCTTTTCGATCGTTTCTTGCCTCTTGCCTCTGTCGGGCCTTGCCTCTAGGGCATGCCTTAACAAATATTCACAACCATCAACGATACCCAGTAAGAAGGACCACTCATGAGTGAGACCGCGGATCGCGTTAAGAAAATCGTCGTCGAACATCTGGGCGTCGAAGCCGAAAAGGTGACCGAGGACGCAAGCTTCATCGACGATCTGGGCGCAGACAGCCTGGATATCGTTGAGTTGGTGATGGCTTTCGAAGAAGAATTCGGCGTCGAGATCCCCGACGATGCGGCCGAGAAGATCGCCACCGTCAAGGATGCGATCGACTACATCGACAGCAAGCAGTAAAAGCGTCTCGCGGCCCGCCTCCAATGGCCGGGCCGCCTGCGTTTTTGCAAGGGAATGGCTCCTCCTGTCCCGCGAAAGCAGGTCTTGGGGAGCTTTTTCGTATCTGGACCGCCGTTCACAACCGCTGTCGAAGCGGCTAAGGAGCGGCGCAAGCCTATGAAGATTTTCGGAGCAGATATATGCGTCGCGTCGTCGTAACCGGCCTCGGCATGGTAAGCCCCCTGGGCGGAGATGTCGAAACCACGTGGAAGAATATCCTCGCGTCCAAGTCCGGCGCGGCCACGATCGCGCGCTTCGACGCCAGCGAGTATAAGTGCCGCATCGCCTGTGAAGTGAAGCCCGCGGATCATGAATATGGCTATGATCCGGGCCTGGACGTCGATCACAAGATTCAGCGGCAGGTCGATCCCTTCATCGTCTATGGCATTTCCGCCGCCAGTCAGGCGCTCCGCGACGCGGGCCTCGACAATATGAGCGAGGAAGAAAGGCTGCGCGCTGGCTGCTCCATCGGTTCGGGCATCGGCGGCCTGCCGGGCATCGAAAGCGAATCGCTGGTGCTAGCAAACAAGGGGCCGAGCCGCGTTTCCCCGCACTTCGTCCATGGTCGCCTCATCAACCTGATTTCGGGCCAAGTCTCGATCAAATATGGCCTGATGGGCCCCAACCATGCAGTCGTCACGGCCTGCTCGACTGGCGCCCACTCGATTGGCGATGCCGCCCGCATGATCGCGATGGACGATGCCGACGTCATGCTGGCGGGTGGCGCGGAAAGCGCGATCTGCCCGATCGGCATCGCCGGTTTCGCCCAGGCGCGCGCATTGTCGACCGCGTTCAACGACACGCCGGAAAAGGCTTCGCGGCCTTATGACGTCAACCGCGACGGCTTCGTCATGGGCGAGGGCGCAGGCGTGGTCGTGCTGGAAGAATATGAGCATGCCAAGAAGCGCGGTGCGCATATCTATGCCGAAGTTATCGGCTACGGCCTCTCGGGCGATGCCTATCACGTCACCGCTCCCCATCCGGAGGGCAATGGCGGCTACCGTTCGATGGAAATGGCGCTCAAGAAGTCGGGTCTGTCGCTCGCCGACATCGACTATGTGAACGCGCACGGCACCTCGACCCCGCTTGGCGACGAACTGGAACTGGGCGCGGTCAAGCGTTTGTTCGGCGACAATATCTCGACCATGTCGATGAGCAGCACCAAGTCCGCCATCGGTCACCTTCTGGGCGGCGCGGGCGCTGTGGAAAGCATCTTCTGCATCCTCGCCATCCGCGACCAGATCGTGCCGCCGACGCTCAACCTTGACGAGCCCAGCGAAAGCTGCGCGGGCGTGGACCTGGTCCCGCACGTCGCCAAGGAACGCAAGGTGCGCGCGGTGCTGAACAACAGCTTCGGCTTCGGCGGCACCAACGCCTCGCTCATCATGAAGGCGATCTGAGGATAAAAATCGTGCGGCGGTTCGGGCTTGGCATCCTCGCGATCGGCCTGGCCGTCGCCGCCTTCGTGGCGTTTCGTTTCGTCTATGGCTGGACCGAAGCGGGTCCTGCGCCGCGGGATATCAGTGTCATCGTGCCGGAAGGCGCCACCGTGGCCGACGCTGCGGTTCTGCTGAAGCAGGCAGGCGTCGTGCGCTCCGCCGACGCCTTCCTCACGCGAACCAAGGTCTTCGGCCGAGGCAGGTCGATCAAGGCGGGCGAGTTCCTGATCCCCAAGGGCGCGAGCAACTCCGCCATCTTTTCCATCCTGCAGGGCGGCAAGACGCTGACCCGGCTCGTAACGATCCCCGAAGGCATGCCCTCCATCCTCGTCCACGAGCGGTTGATGGCAAATGACCAACTGACCGGCGATGTCGCGGTCCCGCCAGAGGGCAGCGTGCTTCCCGACAGCTACGCCTTCGACAAGGGCGAAAGCCGCGCCGTCGTGCTGAAGCGCATGCAGGACGCAATGACGCGCGCGCTCGATAAATTATGGGCCGAACGCGCGCCTAACACGGTCGCCAAGTCGCCCAAGGAAGCCATCATCCTCGCCAGCATCGTCGAAAAGGAAACAGGCGTGCCGGGCGAACGGCCGATGGTCGCTGGCGTCTATGGCAACCGCCTGAAAAGCGGCATGATGCTTCAGGCGGATCCGACGATCATCTATCCCATCACCAAGGGCAAGCCCCTCGGCCGCCGCATCAAGAAGTCGGAGATCGCGGCCGTCAACGGCTATAACACCTATGCCATGACGGGCCTGCCCAAGGGGCCGATCGCCAACCCCGGCCGGCTGTCCATCCTCGCGGTACTGCATCCCGCTGACACCAACGCGCTCTATTTCGTCGCGGACGGGAAGGGCGGCCACATCTTCGCCGACACGCTGGAACAGCACAACCAGAATGTCCGCAAATGGTTCGAAATCCGCCGCGCGCGCGGGGAGATTTGAGCGCCGTTCGGACAATCGCCGGCGGCCTCTGAATGCGTCCACACCACCACCGTTCGTCCTGAGTCAGGATGCCTTCGCAGTTGCACGCCCGCTTCGATCGCTTGGCGCGAACGGAGCAGGAAAGCGGACCGATTACTATCGACCATAAGCGGACCCATTAATTTCCGTTCGTTTCGAGCCTGTCGAGAAGCGAAGGCGAGAAAATGGCGTTACGCACCCCGTTTTCGATAACGGCTTCTCAACAAGCTTGAAGCCTATTCGAACCGAACGGTTCCAGGAGAGATGGTAGCAAACCACCCATAACGCCCCACCTACCGCAACACCCCCTTCGCCTGCAGCCCTTGCGCATAAAGCAACTGCCCCACCGCGATCACCAAAATCACCGCCGGAAACGCCGCGGCGCCAGCCCCTTTCACCGCTAGCAAATCCGTACCCAAGAAGCTGTACCCGAACTGCACGACAACGCCGATCACGGACAGCGCGAACAAAGGCACCGCCACTCGCTTCCGCATCAGCAGCATCGTAGCGCCCAGCGTCCCTGCGCCGACCGCCACGGCATATGCCGCCCAGGCCCAACCCGGCATCCCTGCAAATATCCGTGCCGTATAGGGATCGCTTTTCGCCAGTGCCGCCAGATCCGCCGTATATTGAAGGATGAAGGCCGCCACGCCGATCAAATTCCAGATCAGCAGACCAAGCGCGAATATCGCGAAGGATCGTGATGCGGACATGCGTGTTTCCCCCTGCAGATGCCCTTTGCGCCATCTCGGCGTGGCGAGCATATAGAGATCGGCGCGCGCAGGGAAGCGTGCGCCCGAAAGGGAGAAGTGACGATGCTGGGACGTTCCGTGCCTGATGTGACGCTGAAAACGCGCGTACGCGACGAAAGCGTCGGAGGACCCAATCCCTTCCGCTGGGAAGATGTTCAGACCGGCGATCTGTTCAAGGGAAAGCGGGTAGTCGTCTTCTCCCTGCCGGGCGCTTTCACCCCCACCTGCTCGACGGAGCAATGCCCTGCCTTCGAACGCTTCTATGATGATTTCAAGGCGCTGGGCGTTGACGATGTTTATTGCGTTTCCGTCAACGACGCCTTCGTCATGTACCAGTGGGGCAAGCATCTGGGCGTCAGGAATGTGAAGCTGCTTCCCGACGGATCGGGCGACTTCACCCGCCGCATGGGCATGCTGGTGAAGAAGGATCATCTGGGCTTTGGCGATCGCAGCTGGCGCTATGCGATGGTGGTGGATGACGGCAGGGTCGTCGCCTGGTTCGAGGAGCCCGGCATCAACGACATAGGCGAGGATGACGATCCCTATGGCGAAACCCGCCCAGAGCCTGTGCTGGAATGGTTGAAGGAGCATCCCGCTGGCTGATCGCGGCGGGGACGGAGCGCCGATCATCCTGACGGCGCTGATGGGTGCGGAGGATTTCGCCTGGGCGGACTCGCTTCGCCGCGCCCATTTTCCGCCCGATCGCAATCTGGTGCCCGCGCATATGACGCTGTTCCACCATCTGCCTCCATCGCTGCTGCCGGAACTAGCCGCGCGGATGAAGCAGATATGCGCCGCTCCGCCGCCTCTGGCGATCGTCAACGGCGTTCTGCTGCTAGGTCGCGGGGTGGCGTTCGATGTCCGCAGCGACGGTCTGCTGGCGATATGGGATGATTTGGCTGATGCTTTCACCGGCCTGCTGACGCCGCAGGATCAGGCGCGCCCGCGCTTCCACATCACCGTGCAGAACAAGGTGGAGCCTTCCACCGCCCGCGCGCTGGCCGATCTGCTGAAGGTGGACTTTCGCCCCCGTCCGCTGAAAATCGCAGGATTGGCCGCCTGGCATTATCGGGAAGGCGGCTCCTGGGACTTGGCGAAAAAGGCCAGCTTCCGCTCAGCGCGCATCCTCATATAGCTCGAGCGGCAGTCCGTCCGGATCGGCGAAGAAGGTGAAACGCTGCCCCGTATAGGAATCGCTTCGGACAGCTTCACATGCGATCTCCGCTGCCCCCAGCCGGGCGATCTCCCGATCCAGATCCTCGACGCAAAAGGCAAGGTGCCGCAGGCCGCAAGCCTCGGGCTGCGACGGACGCGGCGGCGGCGAAGGAAAGGAGAAAAGCTCGATCTGGGCATTGCCCGCGTCCAGATCACATTTCCATGATTGCCGCTCTTCCCGCCACACTTCGCGGATGACCGGCAAACCCAATATCTCCGCGTAAAAGCGCCGGGACCGCGGGTAGTCGGAACATATGATCGCGATATGGTGGATGCAGCGCATGGCAGTCGCCCCTAGCATGCGCGACCGGCCGCCGGAACCTTGATCCCCCTCGCGCGGCGGCCTACACCCCCTCCATGAGCTATGCCCCCTATCCGGCGCTCCGCCTGCGCCGCACTCGCGCCGCCGCGTGGAGCCGCGCAATGCACGCCGAAATCCGCCTTCACCCCAGCGACCTTATCTGGCCGCTTTTCGTCACCGAAGGGCAGGGGGTAGAGGAGCCGATCGCCTCGCTTCCCGGCGTGTCGCGCTGGTCGGTGGACGGCATCGCGGCCCGTGCAAAGGAAGCCCGCGACGCAGGTATCCCGTGCCTCGCGCTTTTCCCCAACACGCAGCCTGAACGGCGCAGCGACGATGGAGCTGAAGCGCTCAACCCCGACAATCTCATGTGCCGCGCCATCCGCGCGATCAAGGATGCGGTGCCCGATATCGGCGTCCTGACCGACGTAGCGCTCGACCCCTATACCGCCCACGGCCAGGACGGCTTGCTTGATGAGGCAGGCTATGTCGTCAACGACGCCACGATCGACGTTCTCATCGGCCAGTCGCTCAACCAGGCGACGGCGGGCGCGGACATTATCGCGCCCAGCGACATGATGGACGGCCGCGTCGGCGCGATCCGCGAAGCGCTGGAGGAAGAAGGTCATGCCAATGTCCAGATCATGGCCTATGCCGCCAAATATGCGAGCGCCTTCTACGGTCCCTTCCGCGATGCGGTCGGTTCCAGCGGCCTGCTAAAGGGCGACAAGAAAAGCTACCAGATGGACCCCGCCAACAGCGAGGAAGCGCTGCGCGAGGTCGCGCTCGACCTGGCGGAGGGCGCGGACAGCGTCATGGTGAAGCCGGGCCTGCCCTATCTCGACATCATCGCGCGCGTGAAGGACCGGTTCGAAGTGCCCGTCTTCGCCTATCAGGTGTCGGGCGAATATGCGATGATCGAAGCTGCCGTCGCCGCCGGGGCAGGGGACCGTGATGCGCTGGTGCTGGAAACGCTTCTTGCGTTCAAGCGCGCCGGCTGCTCGGGCGTCCTGACCTATCACGCGCTCCACGCCGCGCGGCTGCTGGGAGCCTGACGCCATGCCTGATCATCCGCACGCCGCCCATCCCGATCATCCCGGCGCCACCATCCTGACCTTCGCAGGCAAGATGCCGGTCATCCACCCCAGCGCCTTCATCGCGCCCGGCTGTCGCATCATCGGCGATGTGGAAATCGGGCCTGACGCCAGCATCTGGTATAATTGCGTGGTTCGCGGCGACGTGAACAAGATCCGCATTGGCGCACGCACCAATATTCAGGACGGCAGCGTCATCCATTGCGACGGCCCCGACGCCGCCCGGCCTCAGGGCTGGCCGACGATCATCGGCGACGATGTCCTCATCGGCCATATGGCGATGATCCACGGCTGCGATTTGAAAGACCGCGCCTTTGTCGGTCTCGGCGCGGTGGTGATGAACGGCTGCACCGTTGAAAGCGACGCCATGCTGGCGGCAGGCGCTTTGCTATCGCCCGGCAAGACCATCCCGCACCGCCAGCTCTGGACTGGCCGCCCCGCCAAATATGTGCGCGACCTGACCGACGAAACAATTATCGGCATGCGCGAGGGCGTCGATCGCTATGTGCACAATGCGAAGGCGCATAAAGGCGCACTGAAGGCCGCTGGTTAGCGCCTCTCCTCCGTTCATTTCGAGCTAAGTCGAGAACTGAGATGAATGGCCTATTCGTTGCTCGGCTACTCGAAAAGAATGGTTCTAGAACCGATTTCTAAGGCTGAGCCAAGCGCCCCTTGATCGCATCGATCCGGTCATTCTGCGAATCGACAACGGCCAGCGCTGCCTTCCGCGCCGCATCAATCTGTTCCGCGCCGCCGCGAGCCTTGCCCTCGGCCACCGCGTTGCTGCGCTCTACATATAGCGTATCCAGGCTCGCCAGCGCTGACACGCTGTCGTTTTGGGCCGCCTCCAGCTCACTTATCGCCAGTTGCGCCGCTACCCAGCGCTCGCTCGACACGGCCGCGCCGGCCGCCGCCCGCGCAGCCCGATCCGCCGCTGGCCACGCCTTGTCGAAAGCCGCGCTTCCCGCCTGCGCCTGCCCCGCAAGCCGATCGACCTGCGCCTGCAGCGCCGGATCAGCCTCTACCGGGGCGGGAGCAGCCGGAGCTTCGCCCATTGGCGCATTCTCCACCGCCCGTTTGGCGAGCGAAGGGTAGCCTGTCAGCGTCCCCGCGCAGCCGGAAAGGAACAGGGCGATGGTGGTCAATAAGCGGCGGAATATCATCCCGCTGATCTAGGGCGGGAAATGCCGCCGCGCAATGGCGTCAGCGCGGCAGCGCCGCCGCCTCCCGCGCCAGCGCCTCGATCTTTGCGGCGTCCACCGGGCCTTTGGGCACCACCCAGCTTCCGCCAACGCATTTCACGAAGGGCTCGGCCAGCCATTTGGGCGCGCTCTCCGCCGTGATCCCGCCCGTTGGGCAGAAGCGGGCGGCATGCAACGGCGCTGCCAGCGCCTTCAGCGCAGGAAGCCCGCCCGACGTTTCCGCCGGGAAGAATTTGAAATGCGTTAGTCCCAAATCCAGCCCGCGCATGATGTCGCCCGCCGTCGCGGTCCCGGGCAGGAACGGCACGCCCGCCGCCACCGCCGCTTTGCCCAGCGGCTCGGTAAGTCCCGGGCTCACGATGAAGCGCGCGCCCGCCTCCATCGCGGCATCCAGTTGCGAAGGGTTGAGTACCGTGCCCGCACCCACCACCGCGCCTTCGACCTTTGCCATCTCCCGGATCACATCCAGCGCGGCTGGCGTACGCAGCGTGACTTCCAGCGCGGGCAGGCCGCCCTTCACCAGCGCCTGCGCGATCGGCAGCGCATCTTCCACCCGATCGACCACCAGCACCGGAATGACCGGCGCCAGTTCCATCACCTGTTCAACGCTGAGCGACATTATTTCTTCTCCCGAAAGGCCGCGGCCGCACCGTACAGCCCAATCTCTTCATGCAAGGCGAGCCGGATCGGCACCGCCGCCATCAGACTTTCAAAGCGTCCCTTGGCGGTGAAGCGCCGGTGGAACCCACTTTGCGGCAGCAGGTCGCGCATCCGCTGGGTCAGCCCGCCCGCCAGCACCACGCCATGCGGGCCATGCGCCAGCGCTAGATCGCCCGCTACAGACCCATAGCACAGGCACAGACGGTCGAACGCCGCGCGGGCAAATTCGTCCGTCCCGTCGATCGCCGCCTGCCACAATTCGGCATCTTCCATCAGCACGACGCGATCGTGGCCGATCGTCGCCATCGCCTTGTAGATATTGTTGAGCCCCGGTCCGGACACGACCCGTTCCGTCGATACCCGCAGAAACTTGTCGCGCAGATAGGCGAGGATCTTCTCCTCCAGCGGATCGAGCGGGGCGAAATCCAAATGCCCGCCCTCGGTCGCGATCACATGCGGTTCGTCATCATCGAAAGCGATCATCGCGACGCCAAGGCCGGTGCCCGGACCCACCACCGTGACCCCGCCATCGCGCGGAAAGGGACGGTCCTCCCCGAACAGCAGCGGCAGATTGTCCTTGGGCAGACGGGCGACAGCATGCGCCACAGCCTCGAAATCATTGACCAGCCGCATCTGCTTCAGGCCCAGTTCCTCGTCCAGCGTATCGGGCCGGATCATCCAGCTGCTGTTGGTCAGCTTGATGACGTCCCGCCCGATCGCCGTCGCGAAGGCGATCGACGCCGCCTTGGGCAAATCGCCGCCCTCATCATGCGCGAACGCCGCCCAACAGGCTTGCAGGTTCGGAAAGTCCGCCACCTTATATTTGCGCGCCTTGCCCAGCGTCGGCACATTTCGCGCGTCCAGCTTGGCTCGTGCGAAGCGGGCGTTGGTGCCGCCAATGTCGGCAGCGATGATGTCGGTCATAAGACCTCTCCAGTCATGATCGTCATCCCAGCGAAAGCCGGGATCTCGTGAGGCTGGGCCGCGCCCTCTCGCCAGAGACGCCAGCGTTCGCTGGCATGACGGGTGGGGGGATTATAATTCAGCTTCCATCGCCGCCAGAATCGGCGAAGCGCCCTGTTCCGCCAGGTCGCTATGATGCCGGAACAGCGCAAACAGCTCACGCCCCGTGTCATAGGGGGCAGGCGGCGGCGCGGGCGTCTCGCGCGCGTCCCATTCGGCCGCATCGACCAGCGCCTCGACAACGCCACTCTCCGCGCACACCCGCACCATGTCGCCGTCGCGTAGCTTCGCGATCGGCCCACCGCCCAGAGCTTCGGGCGACAGGTGGATCGCGGCGGGCACCTTGCCCGAAGCGCCCGACATGCGCCCGTCGGTCAGCAACGCCACGCGGAAACCGCGATCCTGCAGCACGCCCAGCGCCGGGGTCAGCTTGTGTAGTTCCGGCATGCCATTGGCGCGCGGCCCCTGGAATCGCATAACGACAACCACATCGCGCTCCAGCTCGCCCGCCTTGAACGCGCGCAGCACATCATCCTGATCGTGGAAGATCGCGGCAGGCGCCTCGACCGTCCAGCGTTCCTTGTCCACGGCGCTCACCTTCATGACGCAGCGGCCAAGATTGCCCGCCAGCAGCCGCATGCCGCCATCCGGGCTGAACGCATTGGACACCGGCCGAAGGATCGATTCATCACGCGACGCCGGGACATCGCGCCATTGCAGCGCCTCATTCTCCAGCACCGGCTCCTTGCCATAGTCGGTCAGGTCTTCACGCGCGACGGTCATGACGTCCCGGTGCAGCAGGCCATTGTCCAGCAATTCGCGGATCACCACCGACATGCCGCCCGCCATGTGGAAGTTGTTCACATCGCCTGCGCCATTGGGATAGACCCGCGCCAGCAGAGGCACGACGTCCGAAATCTCGGCAAAGTCGGTCCAATCGACATGGATGCCCGCCGCCCGCGCCATTGCGGGAATATGGATCGCATGGTTGGTCGATCCGCCCGTCGCCATCAGGCCGATGATGGCGTTGACGATCGCCTTTTCATCGACGCAATGGCCAAGCGGCCGGTAGTCGTCGCCATCCCAGCCGATCGCCGCCAGCCGGTGCACTGCCGCCCGCGTGAGTTCGCTGCGCAGCTTAGTGCCCGGATTGACGAAGGACGCGCAGGGCATGTGCAGCCCCATCACTTCCATCATCATCTGGTTCGAATTGGCGGTGCCGTAGAAGGTGCAGGTGCCCGCGCCATGATAGCTGGCGCTTTCCGATTCCAGCAGTTCTTCCTTGCCGACCTTGCCCTCGGCGTAAAGCTGCCTGATCCGCACCTTTTCCTTGTTCGCCAGTCCCGAAGGCATCGGTCCCGCGGGGACAAAGATGGTCGGCAGGTGCCCGAAACGCAACGCACCGATCAGCAGCCCTGGCACGATCTTGTCGCAAATGCCCAGCAGCAGCGCGCCTTCGAACATGGCATGCGACAGCGCGATTGCCGTCGAAAGCGCGATCGTGTCACGGGAAAAAAGCGACAGATCCATGCCCGCCTGACCCTGCGTCACGCCGTCGCACATGGCAGGCACGCCGCCTGCGACCTGCGCCGTCGCGCCGACTTCGCGCGCATAGACTTTGATGGCGGGCGGGTAGGCGCCATAAGGCTGATGCGCGGACAGCATGTCGTTATAGGCGGTGACGATGCCCATGTTCATCGCGTTGCCCGACCGAATCACCGGCTTGTCCTCGCCGGTCGCGGCAAATCCATGCGCCAGATTGCCGCAGCTTAGTTGCGAGCGGTTGGTTCCCGCGTCGCGCCCGCGCTCGATCAGGTCGAGATATTGGCGGCGGCGCGGCGCGCTCCGTTCGATGATGCGATCGGTGACCTTGGCGATCACCGGATGAAGGTCAGTCATGCCAGCTGGCTCCGTCTCGTTCAGTCAAGGCAATGGCCGAAGACGGCCCCCAGTTCCCAGACGCATAGGGTGAAGGCTTCATGCCGGCTTCTTTCCACCCGTCGATGATCGAATCGATCCAGGTCCATTGCGCCTCCACCTCGTCGCGGCGGACGAACAGCGTCTGGTCGCCCGCCAGCAGGTCCAGGATCAGCCGTTCATAGGCGATGCGGCGGCGCTGTCCGGCAAAGGCGGCGGTCAGCGATACGTCCAGCGTGACCTCCTCCAGATGGACGTCACGCTCCAGTCCCGGCCTTTTGCTCATGATCAGCAGGCGGATATATTCCTCCGGCTGCAGGCGGATGATCATGGCGTTGGGTTCCAACCCGCCATTGCGGCCAAAGATCGAATGACGCACCGGCTTGAACTGGATCTGGATTTCCGACTGGCGGGCCGGCATCCGCTTGCCCGTCCGCAGGTAGAAAGGCACGCCCTGCCAGCGCCAATTGTCGATATGGGCTTTCAGCGCCACGAAGGTTTCCGTGTCGGACGGCTTGCCCAGCTCGTCGGCATAGCCGGTGACGATTTCGCCGCCGACCGCGCCTGGCGTATATTGTCCGCGCACGCTGTTGGTCTTGACCGTCTCCGCCGTCATCGGACGCAACGATCGCAACACCTTCACCTTCTCGTCACGCACGGCCGTTGGGTCCATGCGGGCAGGGGGTTCCATCGCGATGATCGACAAGATCTGCAGCACATGGTTCTGCACCATGTCGCGCAGCGCGCCCACGCCGTCATAATAGGAAACCCGGCCCTCCAGGCCCACCGTCTCGCCAACGGTAATCTGCACATGATCGATCGCCGTGGCGTTCCACAGCGGTTCGAACATCACATTGCCAAAGCGCAAGGCGAGCAGGTTCTGCACCGTCTCCTTGCCCAGATAGTGATCGACGCGGAAAATCTGGCTCTCATCGAACAGTGCGCCGATGCCGTCATTGACTTGCTTGGAGGAGGCAAGGTCCTTGCCGATCGGCTTTTCCATGGCGATGCGCGTCGTCGGCGTGATCAGCCCCGCCTCCGCCAGCCCCTGCGCGGTTGGCGCGAAGAGGGAAGGAGGCGTCGATAGATAGACCGACAATCCCCGATCCTCACGTCCTTCCAGCCGCTTGGCCAGCTTCTTGAACTGCGCGGCATTGCCCGCCTCGACCGGCTGATAGCCAATCAGCGCCTTCAGCTGCCCGGCGACCTCCGGATCATAGCGGTCCGCGCCCACGAACTTTTGCAGCGCCTTGTCGATGTCGGCGCGAAAGGTCTCGTCATCCATTTCGGTACGGCCCGACGCGACGATCATGAAATCGTCGGGCAACAGGCCGTCCGCCAGCAGATTGTAGAGCGATGGAAAGATCATGCGGTGCGCCAGGTCTCCCGTGGCGCCGAACAGCAGGAATGTGGCAGACGGATCGGTCAAAGGATGCCCTTTTCCGTTTGGGGTTTTTCAAGTCTGCACGAAACGGCCATATAGCGGGTGAGTTTCGTTACGCAAGCAGGCTACCGGGGGCAGGAGGCTCTCGCAACCGCTTGAGATCGATCTGCTGCTATCTCGCTGATTTTTGTCTGGACGCTGGCGGCCGATTTTGCCATTTGGCGCGAGCAGCCATGCACGCGGGCGTGGTGAAACTGGTAGACGCGCCGGACTCAAAATCCGGTTCCGAAAGGAGTGTCGGTTCGATTCCGACCGCCCGCACCATCTCCTCCGATCGCTAGGACGAAAATGGCCCGGCCGCATGAGCAGCCGGGCCAGGGGGCTTTTACACGGGTAAAAGCCTCGGGTCGCGGGACACTCCCTAGCGCTTAATCATGATAATTCCAGTTAATGCGCACCGATCCATCCGTTATGGATCAGATGCTTCAGGTGAGCCGTTAGCGGATCATCCACCTCCGTTCGGGCTGAACCTGTCGAAGCCCGCGCCCTGCCTCAAAGTTCAGCAGGCGCTGGACGCCTGTGCCTTGAACCAGGGGATGAGCCGCGAAATCGCTTCCTCCACCCGGTCGGTCGATACCGCAAAGCTGATTCGGATATGGCGATGCCCGTCCACCGGATCGAAATCGATCCCCGGCGCCGTCGCCACGCCGGTTTCCTCCAGCAGCTTCTGACAAAAAGACAGGCTGTCGTCCGTCAGATGCCCCACATCCGCATAGATGTAGAAAGCCCCATCGGGCGGCGCGATCTCCTTGAGGCCCAATGCGGGCAGGACGGCGAGGAGCAGCTCCCTGTTCCGCCGGTAGTTGGCGACATGCCCCTCCAACTCATCGATGCAGTCGAACGCCTTCAGCCCCGCATGCTGCGCCAGGGAAGGCGGCGTCAGGAACAAATTCCCCATCCGCGCCCGGGCCGCATCGATCAGCGCCGGCGGAAAAACCACCCAGCCCAGCCGCCACCCCGCCATGGAGAAATATTTGGAAAAGCTGTTCACGATCACGGCATTGGGCGCGAACTCCAGCATGGAATGTGCCGCTTCGCCGTAAGACAGGCCGTGATAAATCTCGTCCGACACGATCCGGATGCCGCGCCGCGCGCAAACCTCCGCGATCCGCGCCATTTCCTCGGCCGGGATGATCGTGCCGGTGGGATTGGCGGGGCTCGCGATGATGACCCCGTCCGGCGCAGGCTCCATCGCCTCCAACGCCGCCGCGCTGATCTGGTAGCGCTCGGCAGGCCCGCAATCGACCTCCACCGGCTCCAGATACAGCGCCTTCAGCGTATTGCGATAGGCCACATAGCCCGGCCGCGCCGTCGCGACCCGCGCGCCCGGCGCGAACAGGCAACTGAGCGCCAGCACCAGTCCCGGCGAAGCCCCGCAGGTCAGCAATATCTGCCCCGCGTCCACCGAAACCCCATAACGCTCTCGATAGAGCAGCGCGATCCGTTCCTTGAGCGCCGGGCTCTCCCAATAACCCATCGGATCGCTATCTAATATCCGATGCGCCTCGGCGATCGAGGCGCTCGGCGCGCCGGTAGAAGGCTGCCCGAATTCCATATGCAGGATGGAACGCCCCTGCGCCTCCAGCCGGTGCGCTTCAACTCCGATGGCGATAGCGTGAAAAGGATCAATGTCGGCAATCATGGCCCGCCTCTTACGCGCGCTGCAACCTTGTCACAATCGCCGCGTTGAGCATCCTCGTGAACGAAACCATCCTCGACGCCCTCCAATATTATGGCGCCGGAGTCGCGACACTCGCCGCTCTCATCGTCTCCCTCAACCTGGGCCGCCGCATTACCGGCTGGGCGTTCGTCCTGTTCGTGACGTCGTCCATCGCCCTGATCGGCTGGGGCTTCCTGTCGGAAGACAGCGAGGGCATAGGCTTTCAGAATATCGCGCTGCTGCTCATCAACGTCGTCGGCGTCTGGCGCTACCTCATTTCCAAGCACAAGCCGCGCAACTGACGCGGCTCACTCGGAAATCCAGACCTCCACCGAGACGGCATGCTGGCAGAGCGCCACCCGGATAGGCAGCTCCTCGACGGGCCCGCCAGCGAGCGCCCTGTCATACACCGCCTTCTTCGCCGCCCCGCCAATCTGCAGGAAGATATGGCGGCTCTTCAGGATCGCACTGGCGCTCAGCGACATGCGCTGATGCGGCGCGGCAGGCGGCGTCACCGCCAGCGTCAGCGCGCTTGTCGATAGCCCATCCGCCAGTTCCTTTGCCTCCGGAAAGAGCGACGCCGTATGACCATCCTCGCCCATCCCCAGCAGCACGATATCGAGCGGCCAGGGCAGTCCTGCAAAAGCCGCCTCGCACGCGGCCTGCCCGGCATAGGCGTCCGCCGCCCCATTCTTCATTCCTACGAAGCGCGCCTTGGCCGCCTCGCCCTGAAGCAAGGTCTCGCGCACCAATCGCTCATTGCTGTCCGCATGGTCCGGCTTCACCCAGCGCTCATCGACAAGCGTGACGACCACCTTCTCCCAATCCAGCGCCGCGGCCGACAGAGCCTCCAGCACCGGCCGGGGCGAACGCCCGCCCGAAAGCGCGATCGACGCCAAGCCCCGCGCCGCAATGGCATCGCCCAGGACGACGCCGATCCGCCGCGCCATGTCCGCCGCTGCCAGCGCGCCATCGACGAAAAGATGTTCTGTGGGCATGTCAGTCAATTCTCTTCAGGAAGTGTGCAAATGTCGATCCAGCGCGCGCCAGTGAGATCGGCCAGCCGCGCAGGCGTCAACTCCACCGATGCCGTCCGTGATCCCGCAGCCGGGAAAACCGTCTCGAAATCCTGCAATGAAATATCACAATAGACGGGCAGGGGAGATGCCAGTCCAAAAGGACAGACGCCGCCCACCGGATGGCCGGTCAGCCCCTCGACCTCCTCCAGTCCCAGCATGCGCGGCTTGGCGCCCAGCGCTGCCTTCGCCTTGCCATTGTGAAGCCGCGCGTCACCCCGCACAACCACCAGCGCCACCTCGCCGCCGACCCGCAGCGACAATGTCTTGGCGATGCGCGCCGGAACCACGCCCAACGCCTCTGCCGCTTCGCTGACCGTGGCGGTACTCACGCCCTGATCGATGATCGCGACATCGGGCGCGAGCGTGGAAAAGAAGGCGCGAACCGACTCCTCGCTCATTTGCCACGAATCTCGGTCAGCTTGCGCTCCCACGCCAGAGCATGGGTGACGATTTGGTCCAGATCGGCATAGCGCGGCTCCCACGGAAACTCCGCCATGATCGCCCGATTGTCGGAAATCAGGGAGTCCGGATCGCCCGCGCGCCGTCCTTCCATCCGCCGGTCGATCTTCAGGTTCGTCACCCGATCCACCGCGTCCAGCACCTCCAACACGGAAAAGCCGCGCCCATAGCCGCAATTGAGCAGGTAATTCTGCTCCGGCTTGGCCATCAAAGCCTCCAGCGCCAGCACATGCGCGGCGGCAAGATCGGTGACATGGATATAGTCCCGCACGCCGGTGCCATCGGGCGTGTCGAAATCCGTCCCGAATACCGATACAGCTTCCCGCTTGCCCAGCGCCGCCTCGACCGCCACCTTGATCAGATGCGTCGCGCCAGCGGTCGATTGTCCCGTCCGCCCAGAAGGATCGGCGCCCGCCACATTGAAATAACGCAGCGCGCAGAAATTCATCGCATGCGCCGCGCTCACATCGCGCAGCATATATTCGGTCATCAGCTTCGACATGCCATAGGGATTGATCGGCCGCTGCGGCGTCGTTTCCTTGACCGGGCTTTCCTCCGGGATGCCATAGGTCGCCGCGGTCGAGGAAAAGATGAAATGCGGCACGCCGACCGTCACGACGCTCTCGATCAGGTCGCGGGTCTTGGCGCTGTTATTATGATAATATTTGAGCGGGTTCTCGACCGATTCCGGCACCACGACAGACCCGGCGAAGTGCATCACCGCCTTTACGCCATGGTCGCGCAGCGTCTTCTGCACCAGCGGCTGGTCGGAAATATCCCCTTCGACGAAAGCCACATCGTCCGGCACGGCCCAACGGAACCCCGTCACCAGATTGTCGATCACCACAACGCCATAACCCGCGTCGCGCAGCGCCAGAACCGCATGGCTGCCAATATAACCGGCTCCGCCTGTTACCAGAACCGTCGGCTTGTCGCTCATAGAAAGAAGGTCTCCAGATAGATAAGCGGCCGCCGTCACCCGTCCGGCATGCCGATAGCCTCTGCTGAACGACTAACCCACTGAAGCCATTATGCCCACCCCATTCATGCTGCACCGCGAGACGAAAAGGGGTTAGGGAGAGCTGTGCTGGCAGGATTCATTGCAATCCCTTCCAAGCCAGAGCGCGATGGCATGGTGCGGAATCTCGTTCTTCCGTTCGTTTTGAGCGAAGTCGAGAAACATGGCGCTAACCGTTTCTCGACTTCGCTCGGAGCAAACGGGTCAGCTAAAGTTATCGCAGTCCAAGCGCTCCTGGGATGACCGTAGAGCCATTCCCGCCTTTAAGCCGCCTCCCGCACCGGCCCGCTTTCATAAAACACCGCCCCACTAGCCGCCATGTCCTGCAACTGCACCGTCGGCGCAAAGCGGTCGCCATGCCGCGCCGCCAGCCGCTCCAGCACCGCGACTACATGCCCGATTCCAACCGTATCCATATGGCTGAACGGCCCCCCGGTCCAAGGCGCAAAACCCCAACCGAAGATCGCGCCCAGATCGCCATCCTCCACCGTCTCCAACACGCCTTCCTCATAGCAGCGCGCGCATTCCACCAGTTGCCGGTAAAGCAGTCGCTCCTTCACTTCCTCGACATCGGGCTGCACCGCTGCACGCGGGAACATCTCCTCCAATCCCGGCCAGAGATGCTTCTTGCCGCCCTCAGGATAGTCATACCATCCCTTGCCATTCTTGCGCCCCAGTCGCCCCAGCTCCACCATCCGCGCCATCACCGCATCGGATGGCTGCGCTATATAGGCGTCGCCCAACTCCTTTTTTGCCGCGAGCATGATCTTGTGCCCCAGTTCAATGGACACCTCGTCGCCCACGGCTAGGGGCCCGACCGGCATGCCCAATTGCCGCCCTGCATTTTCGATGAGGGCGGGGTTGATGCCCTCGGCCACCATCTCGACGCCCTCCTGCACATAGGTGGCGAAGCAGCGAGAGGTGTAGAAACCGCGCGAGTCATTGACGACGATCGGCGTCTTCTTGATCTGGCTGACGAAATCCAACGCCTTGGCGATCGCTGCCGGGCCGGTTTCCTTGCCCAGGATGATCTCAACCAGCGGCATCTTCTCGACGGGAGAGAAGAAATGAATGCCGATGAAATTCTCGGGCTTGCTCCACGCCTTGGCCAACTTGGTGATGGGCAGCGTCGATGTGTTGGACCCGAATATCACATCGGGACCCAGCACCTCTTCGACCTTTTTGGTCACTTCAGCCTTGATCGCCATGTCCTCGAACACGGCCTCGATCACGAAGTCAGCCCCGGCCAGCGCCGCAAAATCGGTAGTCGGCTTCACCCGGCCAAGCGTCTCCGCCATCTTTTCAGGCGTCATGCCCTTGCCCAGCCGCTTCTTCAGCTGCTCTTCGACATGCGCCTTGCCCTTTTCCGCATAGGCCAGATCACGGTCGAACAGCAGCACCTCCATGCCCGCCTGCGCCGCCACCGTCGCAATGCCCGCGCCCATCATGCCCGCGCCCAGCATGGCGAGCTTTTTCGTAGGAACCTTGGGCTGATCCTTCGGCCGCCGCGCACCTCGCTCGGCGGCGTTCTTGTTGACGAACAGGCTCCGTATCATGTTCGCCGCCTGCGGTTCGGCCGCGACCTTCGCAAAATATTTGCTCTCGACCTGGATCGCCCGGTCGAACTGCAACATCGCCCCTTCATAGACCGCCGACAGCAGCGCTACCGGCGCATTCATGTTTCGCTGCGCCTGCTTCAACGTCATCGGCAGAGCGCCGACCATCGTCTGCACAAAGCCGGGGTTGAACTGGCCCGCGCCGCCGGGGAATTTGAACCCCTTCACATCCCATGGCTGGCTGCTGGCGGAAGGATTGGCCTTCACCCATTCCTTCGCCTTCTGGACGGCAGTCCCCTGGGGGACCACCTCATCTACTACCTTCAGCATCGCCGCCTCGGGGGGGCGGAACAGCTTGCCCTGCAACATATACATCAGCGCGGCCTGCACGCCCATCAGGCGCGGCAAGCGCTGCGACCCGCCACCGCCGGGAAACAGGCCAATCAATATCTCGGGCAGGCCCAGCTGCGTCTTGGCACTGTCACCCACCACGCGGCGATGACAGGCCAGCGCCAATTCAAACCCGCCGCCGACGCAGGTGCCCTCGATCGCGCATGCCACCGGCTTGCCGCATGTCTCCAGCCGCCGGAACAGCTGGTTCAACACGAAGACCTTGTCATAAATCTCGGCCGGGGCAGGACGCTTGCTCCCCGCGCTCGCCAGCATCGATCCGAAATATTTCAGGTCCATGCCCGCCATGAACCCGCTGTCCTTGCCCGAAGCAATGACCGCGCCCTTGATCTCTTCCTCCGACGAGATGCGCGTGATCGCGGCGTCCAGATCGGCCAGGAACTCCGGCCCGATGACGTTCATCGACTGACCCGGCACGTCGATGGTGAGGGTGGCGACGCCGTCGGCGTCGATGTCAAATGCAATAGTCATCATGGTGACTGGACCTTTCTCTCCGCCGTTCGTGCTGAGTAGGGGCTGAGCTTGTCGAAGACCCGTATCGAAGCATCATTCCTTCGATACGCCATTTCGACTTCGCTCAATGGCTACTCAGGACGAACGGCCAAATCCCTGCTCAAACCCGCTCGATAATAATCCCGGTCCCCATGCCCGCACCCACGCACAGGTTCACCAGCGCCGTGCCCTTGCCGGACCGTTCCAGTTCATCCAGCGCCGTCCCCAGCACCATCGCGCCCGTCGCGCCCAGCGGATGGCCCATCGCAATCGCGCCGCCATTCACATTGATCTTGTCATGGTCCAGGTCCATCGCCTGCATGTAGCGCAGCACCACGCTGGCAAAGGCTTCGTTCAGTTCCCACAGGTCGATGTCATGGCTGCTCATGCCCGCTCGGTTGAGCAACTTGCCCGCGACGAATTCCGGCCCGGTCAGCATGATCAGCGGTTCCGATCCGATCGACGCCATCGCCTTGATGCGGGCGCGGGGCTTCATCCCATATTTCTCGCCCATCTCCTTGTTGCCGACCAGCACCACCGCGGCGCCATCGACGATGCCGGAACTGTTCCCGGCATGATGGACATGGTTGATCCGCTCCAACTCGGGATATTTCAGCAGCGCGACCGTATCGAAGCCCGGCATTTCCTCGCCCAACGCCGCAAAGCTGGGCTTTAGGGCGGCGAGCGACTGCATCGTCGCATCGGGTCGCATATGCTCGTCATGGTCCAGCATTACCTGGCCGATAATGTCCCTGACCGGCAGGATCGACTTGGAAAACCGCCCTTCGTCCCATGCCTTCTTCGCCCGCCGCTGGCTTTCCACTGCATAGGCGTCCGCATCGTCGCGGCTGATCCCGAATTTGGTCGCAATGACGTCCGCGCCTATGCCTTGAGGCGCGAAATAGGTCTTGTAGGCGACGGCCGGGTCCATCGCGATCGCGCCGCCGTCCGATGACATGGGCACCCGGCTCATCGACTCGACCCCGCCGCCGATCGCGAGACCCGCTTCGCCTGAATAGACTTTCGCCGCGGCCATGTTCACCGCTTCCAGTCCCGACGCGCAGAAACGGTTGATCTGCACGCCCGGCACCGTCTGGGCATAGTCCGCGTTCAGCACGGCGGCTCGCGCAATGTCTCCGCCTTGTTCGCCGATCGGGGTAACGCAGCCGAGGATTACGTCATCAATGTCCGCCGTGTCGATGTCGCTCCGGTCCCGCACCGCCTCCAGCACCTGTGTCGCCAGCTGGACCGGCGTAATCTCGTGCAGCGACCCGTCAGGCTTGCCCCGGCCGCGCGGCGTCCGTACGGCGTCGTAGATAAAGGCTTCCATCGCTTAGTCATTCCTCTCCGCTGGCGCAGCAAATGTATTTACGTTTACGTAAAGTGCAAGCCTTTCCGAAAACGCGTTCTTCTCGCTATTTCCTTCATCAATTCCGCTCTCTCGGAGCCATTGCCCCTCCGCCGGGTTTGACGCTCCAGTCCAATTCGGGTTCAAGCATCATCAGTGTCAGAGGCTGATTCCCCTCCAGCGCCATCGCCTTTCGCCATCCCCATTTTCCGCGCGGTATGGTTCGCCAGCCTCGCGTCCAATTTCGGCGGCCTGATCCAGTCCGTCGGCGCGGCCTGGATGATGACGTCGCTATCCGGTTCACCCCAACTGGTCGCGCTGGTCCCTGCCTCCACGACCCTCCCGATCATGCTGCTCTCGCTCTGGGCGGGCGCGGTCGCCGACAATCTCGATCGGCGGCTGGTCATGCTCGGCTGTCAAATCTTCATGCTGATGGTGTCCGCGCTTCTCGCCCTGTTCGCCTGGGCAGGACTGCTGACGCCCTGGTCGCTCCTTGCCTTCACCTTCCTCGTCGGCTGCGCCACCGCCATCAACGGCCCAGCCTGGCAAGCGTCCGTCGGCGACATGGTCCCGCGCTCTCAATTGCCCAGCGCCGTCGCGCTCAACAGCATGGGCTTCAACCTCGCCCGCAGCGTCGGCCCGGCCCTCGGCGGCGTCATCGTCGCAGCCGCAGGCGCCGCCGCCGCCTTCCTGACCAATGCGCTGAGCTATATCGGCCTTTCTCTGGTTCTGCTCCGCTGGAAACCGGACCGGCCCCCCCAACTTCTGCCCCGCGAGCGGCTTGGCGTCGCGATGCGGGCAGGGGTGCGCTACGTCGCCATGTCGCCCAAGATCCAGCTGGTCCTGCTCCGCAGCGCGGCCTTCGGCATCGGTGCGAGCGCGGTCTCCGCCCTCATGCCTCTTATCGCCCGCGACATATTGGGCGGCGGCGCGCTCACCTTCGGCCTGCTCAGCGGCGCGTTCGGGATCGGGGCGGTGTTGGGCGCACTGTCCTCCGGCAGGCTCCGCCGGCGCTTCGCGATCGAACCCATTGTCCGCTCCGCCGCCCTGGCGTTGGCTGCAGGCACCGCGATCGCCGCCTCCACTGGGTGGCTTGCCGTGGCGATAGCGGGCTTCCTGCTATGCGGCGCAGGTTGGGTCATCGCGCTTTCGACCTTCAACGTGTCGGTCCAGATGTCCGCCCCTCGATGGGTCCTCGCGCGCGCGGTCGCCCTTTATCAGATGACGGCGTTCGGCGGCATGGCGCTGGGCGCATGGCTGTTCGGCTGGCTGGCCGAACATCTCGGCGTCGTCACCTCACTTCACGTTGCCGCTGGGGTGCAGCTTGCAGCCGCGATGATCGGCTTGTTCCGTCCATTGTCTCAGACCGGCGATGAAAATCTCGACCTGCTGAACCGCTGGCAGGAACCGCAGACCGCCGTGCCGATCGAACCCCGCAGTGGCCCGGTGGTCGTCACGATCGAATATCGCATCCCCGCTGGCTCGATCGTCCCGTTCCTCGCGGCGATGAGCGAGAGGCGGCGCATCCGGCGGCGCGACGGCGCGCATGGCTGGTCGCTGCTGCGCGATCTCGCTGACCCGGAATTGTGGATCGAGCGCTATCATGTTTCGACATGGCTAGATTATGTTCGCCATAACAGCCGCCGCACCATGGCCGACACCGCTAATTCAGACGCCCTCGCAGCCTTGCATAGCGGACCGAATCCGCCGGTAGTTCACCGTATGCTGGAGCGGCAAACGGGCTCGCTTCCGATCGGCCGCATGCCGGATGTACGCGAAATGGACGACCCCATGACCGATCCCACCCGGTCAAGCTGATAGCTCAAGCTTCGGGCAGATCATCCGGCGTATCGATATCCAGTAGGGCGCTTCCCATCGCCTCTATCTGCACGCCCCGGCTCAGCAGCGCCCGCGCGCCTTGGTCTCCACGCAGCGTCAGCAGCTCCGGAAAATGCTTACGTCCGACGAAGGCAGGTGGGGAGGAGGAGAAGCCATCCGTGCTCGCCACCACCGACCGCACATCCTCCGCCGCCAGGCATATGCGGTTATAATGCGACTGCGGCACATAAGGCATGTCGCCAAGGCAGATGAGGATGCCCCGGCACCGCTTGATCGGCATGACATGCTCCACCGCCCGGACGATGCTGCTCGCCAGCCCTTCTTCGGGATGATCATTGACCACTATGCTGTAGCCGCGCCGCTCCAGCCTACGGTGAATGTCCGGCGCCTGACCGATCGGCCGCGCCACCGCGACCAGTTCCGCAAAGGCGAGTGAGGCGACGGCTTCCAGCGTGTGGGCGATCACGGGTTTGCCGCGCAGGTCGGCCATCAGCTTGTCTTCCTCGCCAAAGCGCGAAGACATGCCTGCGGCCAACAGCACGGCGGCGATCTGCTCGGTCCGCATGCGTCAGAGTGCGCGCGGCTGAGGCGAAAAAGGCAACGGAAAGATCATGGATAGCGAACCGATTTCTTATTGTTGTCGATGATCTGCCAGCCATCCGGAATTCTGTCCATAACATGAGCAAAGGAGACTGGCGTTCCGCTTGTAGAGCCGCCATATGCGCGCTGAACAAAAACAGACAGGAGTAGTGCCTGCCATGGACTATGATCCCGATGCCGAGGCTGTAGGCGAAGCTATCAAGGAAGCCGTGCCCGCAAATGTGTCAGAGGCCATCCGGACGTTGATCCGCTGGTCGGGTGACAATCCGGAACGCGAAGGTCTGCTGGAAACGCCCGAACGTGTCGCGCGCGCCTGGCGCGAATATTGTCGCGGCTATAATGCCGACCCGGCCTATCACCTGTCTCGAATCTTCCATGAAGTCGGCGGCTATGACGATATCGTGCTTTTGAAGGACATACCGTTCCAATCGCATTGCGAACATCACATGGCGCCGATCATTGGCCGGGGTCACATCGCCTATCTGCCGGGCAAATATGTGGTCGGCATATCGAAGCTGGCCCGCGTGCTGCATGCCTTCGCCAACCGGCTGCAGGTGCAGGAGAGGCTGACCGCCGAAGTCGCCAACTGCATCTGGGAAAATCTGAAGCCGCAGGGTGTCGCCGTCGTCATCGAAGCCACCCATGGCTGCATGACAGGACGCGGCGTGCGAACGCCCAATGTTCTCATGAAGACCAGCCGGATGCTCGGCGTGTTCCGCGATGATGAAAAAAGTCGCGAGGAAGTGCTGAAGCTCATCGACTCGTGAGTGAGGAGGAAGCACCTGCTTACCGTCCTCTGGGCGGAGCACGCGGGCGGACGGAAGGATCTCTGCCGCTGGCGAACAAGCGGCTTGCGCTCGTGACGGGCGGACACAGGCGGCTTGGCGGCGTGATCGCGGCGGGCTTCGCACGCGCCGGTTATTCCCTCGCGATCCACGGCAGTCACGATACGCGTCTCGACTCCGCACTTGCCCTCGCCCTCGATGAAAGCGGGACCGAGTGGGACGGCTTCACTGCCGATTTTGCCGACCCGGAAAGCGCGGAAGAATTGGTCGCCAAGGTGGCGGAGCGATTTGGCCGCCCGCCCGACATATTGGTGAACAGCGCCGCTATCTTCGGCCAGGATCGGCTGGACAACGTCACGGCCGATGATCTGATGCGCCATTATGCCGTCAATTGCGCAGCGCCCGCACTCCTTACAAAGTCGTTCGCGACGATCCCAGCGGGCGTTGCGGATCGCTGCATCATCAACATCCTGGACCAGCGAATCGATCACCCCCATGCTGACCAGCTGGCCTATACGCTTTCCAAGGCAGCGTTGGCGGGGCTGACCCGGCTATCCGCCTCCAGCCTTGCGCCCCATATCCGTGTCAACGCGGTAGCGCCCGGCCTCACCATCGCGACGCCCGATTACGACGAGGAGCAGATGGAAAAGCTGCAATCCGCGATGCCGCTGGGCCGCTTGCCGCTGGCGGAACAGATCGCCGAAGCCGCCCTCTATCTCGCGCAGGCGAGCGCTGTTACAGGGCAGACGCTTTATGTCGACGGCGGCGCCCATCTGCGCAGCTATGATCGCGACTTCATGCATATGGGGCGGTGAGCGGCCGGGAAGGCTGCGCTCCCACCGCACATGCGGTCGCAAGATATTGGGGAGATTGACGATGAGCTTTGAAACGATCCTGGTCGAACAGCGCGATGCGGTAACGTTGGTCACGCTCAACCGGCCGCAAGCGCTGAACGCGCTGAATACACAGGTGCTGGCGGATTTGAGTGCGGCCTTCGCCGCCTATGATGCCGATCCCTCGCAACTCTGTCTTGTGCTGACGGGCAGCGAAAAGGCTTTCGCCGCGGGTGCCGACATCAAGGAGATGGCGACCAAGGAAGCAGCGGACTTCTTCCTGGAGGACTTCTTCTCCGGCTGGCAGCGTGATGTGGTCGCAACCCGCAAACCATGGATCGCGGCCGTGGCAGGCTTTGCGCTCGGGGGCGGCTGTGAACTGGCGATGATGGCGGACTTCATCATCGCCGCCGACACCGCCAAATTCGGGCAGCCCGAAATCAAGCTGGGTGTCGCGCCCGGCATGGGTGGGTCGCAGCGCCTGACCAAGGCAGTGGGCAAGGCGAAGGCGATGGAAATGTGCCTGACGGGCCGCATGATGGGTGCTGAAGAAGCGGAACGCTCGGGCCTCGTCTCGCGCGTGGTTCCTGCGGCCGAGCTGGTGGACGATGCGCTCAAGACTGCGGCCGCGATCGCTGCCATGCCTCCCATGGCGACGATGGTGAACAAGGAGATGGTGAACCTCGCCTTCGAAACCGGTCTGGCTCAGGGCCTCCTGAACGAACGCCGCCTGTTCCAACTGCTGACCGCCACTGAGGATCGGGTCGAAGGGATGGCTGCTTTCGTGGAAAAGCGTCCCGGCGTTTGGAAGGGGCGCTGAAAAAAGGGACTTTTGCGGCTCTCAGGCAGCAGCAAAAAAATATCCACAATTATCCACAGCTTTAGATGCATGCTGTCTTCAACGAGTAAGATTCCGCTTTGAGCGACTCGCTTTTGGTGAGACCATCAATTCATCGAAACGAACGACGAAACGGAGAAATCCGGATCTTCAAATCAAAGAGAAATCAATGATTTGACGGACGTTTCGGTCATCAAGCGGATGTTGGAGCCGAAAGGATCGAACAAAAGCGGGATGGTCTTCAAATGACGATGCCATGCACGCGCGAAAGCGAACGTCGGGCATTGGAATTGAAGGCAGGCTGCGGGATATGGCTGAAAATGCCGGATGACTGGAGCCAACACGATGCAGAGCCTTTCAGGTAAAGCATCGCGCGCCGAGTCCGATGATCGCATCCTGAACGGGAAGCGGATCCTGAGACACGACGGAAGTGGGGACCGGCAGAAATGCCGGCCCCCATTTTGCATTGGGGCACCGTTTACGTCTTAGGCTCAAACCACAGCCACATCGCCGCTGCAGCAGCCAGCCACAGCAAGACCACAAACGCGGCGCCTGCACGGCTGGACGGACGCGCCGACCGGCGCTGAGCCTCCGCCCGATACTCCTCCATCAACGGCGGGGGAATGAGCCGAACGGCCAGGACTATGCCAAGCGGTACGATCAGAAGATCGTCAAGATAGCCGATCACAGGGATAAAGTCCGGGATCAGATCGATCGGACTAAGTGCATAGGCCGCGACGATGGCTGCGATCAGCTTCGCAACAGCCGGGGTCCGGCTATCGCGCGCCGCTATCCAGAGGGCGAGGATGTCGGCGTTCATGCCTTTCGCCCACGCCCGCAGCCTCTGCCAGATCATCGACATGATCTTAGCCTTAAGGTGGCGCAGGCTATTTAGGAAGGCTGGTGCCGGATGCAGGATTCGAACCCGCGACCTTCGGTTTACAAAACCGCTGCACTACCACTGTGCTAATCCGGCATGTCCGTTTGGACGGTGAAGCGCCTTACTATCAGATGACGCCGAACGTCCAGCCCTCCGTTGCGGCAATATGTCGATTGAGCGGCCTCGGCGTCCACAGGCTCGGCCGGGGAGCGACATTGCGAAGCCAGGCCGCGGTGACGATCGCATCGGCTCCATGATCGTCGGGCGGCAATCCCTTATACGGCGCAGAGCCGAGCGCGAAGAGCGCATCATTGAGAGCGGCCAAGTCGCGCATCTTCGTCCGCCCCTTGGGACGTCCGGCCGCCCTTGCGGCGATGCTGGTATAGATTTCGACGACCAGCGAGCCAAATCGCGGCGGCGGATCAAAGGGCCAGACGGGCACATGGCGGCGCACATGATGGAGCAGCCGCATCCCCGCGAAGCTCGCCTTCGCCACCTGTGCTGCGCCGATGGCGTCATAGACGGTGGACGGTTTGCCGCCGCCGCCCGCATTATAATGCGCTTCGCACACCCGATTGTGCATATAATCGGCCTTCATCCCATCAGCCTTGCCGAAGTAGAAGTGCCGCCGATGCGTGACGTGGAGCAAGCTGGCCGCCCCAAGGTCGGGATCGTCGCATATGTGATCGACATAGGCCCAGAAGTCTGGCCCGGTCACGGGCACTTCGTCACCTGGCAGATAGGCTTGCCGTGCAACGAAGGGCGGGGCGAAGCTGAAATCGAACCCAAACAATGTGGGCGCTTCCACCGCAGCCGCGACCAGCCATTCGCCGACGGCTGATCTGGACCAGAAGCCGCCTTCGGGCGGGTGGATAAGCCGCGGCACGGCGTCCCCACGCTCGCACAGGGCAACCGCGATCCCCTTGTGCCGCACGCCCTTCGCGCCCGACCAATCGATCGCCGCATAGCGAGCGAAGCGCGGGGTCATGGACGCAGCTACCCTCTCTCAGCTCTCGTGGCGCTCTGCACGCAGGCGGTCCCAATAAGCCATGCGTTCGGCTACCCGCGCCTCAAAGCCGCGATCGGTGGGCGCGTAATAGGTCTGCGGGTCCATCTCCTCAGGCCAGTAATTGTCCCCTGAAAAGCCCTCCGCGCTATCATGATCATATTGATAGCCCTTGCCATAGCCGATCGCCTTCATGAGCCGCGTGGGCGCGTTCAGGATATTCTTGGGCGGCATCAATGATCCGGTGTCGCGCGCCGACTTCCAGGCCGTCTTCATCGCCCCATAAGCGGCATTGGATTTAGGGGCAGTGGCGCAATAAAGGCATGCCTGAACGATCGCCAGCTCACCCTCCGGGCTGCCGAGAAAGTCATAGGCATCCTTGGCCGCGAGGCATTGCACCAGCGCCTGCGGGTCGGCGAGGCCGATATCCTCGCTGGCGAAGCGAACCAGCCGCCGCAGCACATAGAGCGGCTGCTCCCCCGCCGTAAGTATTCGCGCCAGATAGTAGAGCGCTGCCTGCGGATCGGACCCGCGCAGCGATTTGTGCAGCGCGGAGATGAGGTTGTAATGTCCCTCCCGATCCTTGTCATAGACCGCCATCCGCCGGTGGAGCAGGGCGGAAAGGCCCGCCGCATCCAGCGGCTCGCCAATATCGATCGAATAGAGCGTTTCGACCTGGTTCAGCAGGAAACGCCCGTCGCCGTCTGCGCTCGCCAGCAAGGCGTCCCGCGCCGCCGCCGTCAGCGGTAACGGCCGCCCGGTCAGCGCTTCCGCCCGGTCCAGCAGCAGTTCCAGCGCCGCAGCGTCCAGCCGGTGCAGGATCAACACCTGCGCGCGGGACAGCAGCGCCGCGTTCAGTTCAAAGCTCGGATTTTCCGTCGTCGCCCCGACCAGCGTGACCGTTCCATCCTCTACAAAGGGCAGGAAACTGTCCTGCTGCGCGCGATTGAACCGATGGATCTCATCCACGAACAGCAGCGTCTTTTCGCCGCGCCGGGCATGATCCTTGGCTGCGGCGAAGACCTTCTTCAGGTCGGCCACGCCTGAAAAAACGGCCGAGATCGGTTCGAAGCGCATGTCCACCGCATCGGCCAGCAGGCGGGCGATGGTCGTCTTGCCCGTGCCCGGCGGTCCCCACAAGATGATGGAGGAAAGCCGCCCCGCCGCCACCATTCGCCCGATCGCGCCTTCCGGCCCGGTCAGGTGGTCCTGGCCCACAACATCGGACAGGGTGCGGGGGCGCAGCCGATCGGCCAGCGGGGCATTCTCCGCTGGCTCCCCGGTTGTTTCTGCGTCGGAAGCGAAAAGGTCAGCCATCGACCCGATATAGGGAAAGCGCGGCTGTTAAGGAACCGGGCTGGAGCGCAACAAAGCGCCTTGCGACCGCTGGCGGATGACGCGGATATAGGTATCGACCAGCGCCTGGTTCACTTGGTCCCAGCCATAACGCTCCGCCTCCGCCCTGGCGGCTGCTCCTGCATCGGCGCGCGCCTGCGGATTGGTGCAATAGGCCGCGAGCGCATCGGCAAAGGCGCCGATTGCTCCGGGGCGGATCAGGCGTCCCGTCACGCCTTCGGTCACCAGGCTTTCGCTGCCAGTGGCCCGGGCGGCAACGGTGGGTAGCGCGCAGGCCATCGCCTCCAACGTCACATTGCCGAAAGTTTCGGTGATGGACGGGTTGAACAGCATATCCATGCTGGCGACGGCACGACCCAGGTCCGCGCCCTTCTGAAAGCCGGTGAAGATCGCGTTGGGCAAGCGATTCTGGAACCATTCGCGCGCGGGTCCTTCGCCCACGATCATTACCTTGTGCCGCACATGCCGCAGCGCCAGCTGGTCGATCGTGTCGGAAAAGACGTCCAGCCCCTTTTCCATCACCAATCGGCCGATGAAGCCGATCACCGCCTCATCATCCTCTATGCCCAGCGACCGCCGCCACGCCAGGTCGCGCTGGCCCGGATTGAAAATCCGCCGGTCGATCCCGCGCGTCCAGATGCCGACATCATAGCTCATCCGCTGTTCGCGCAGCAGCTGCGCCATCGATTCGGACGGGGCGACGATCGCGTCGCACCGGCGATAGAAGCGGCGCAGCAGGGATTCGATGACGGGCTCCAGAAAGGCCAGTCCATAATAGCGCGGATAGGTTTCGAAACGCGTATGAACCGACGCGACCGCAGGCAATCCACCGCTCCGTGCCCAGCTCACCGCCCTGTGCCCCAGTGGATCGGGGCTTGAGACATGGACGAGGTTGGGGCGAAATCGCTTGAGGTCGCGACGAACGGCGCCCGACATGCGATAGGGGACGCGATATTCCCGACGCCCCGGAACCGCGAAGGATGGCGCGCTGACAAGGTCGCCGGTCGGCTCGAAAGCGGGCGTCGCGATGGTCGGCGAATAGACGCGCACGGCCGCGCCCTGACTCAGCAGATAACCCACGAAACGGTTGAGCGCCTGGTTGGCGCCGTCGCGCACATAATTGTAATTGCCGCTGAAGAGCGCGACGCGAAGGCCAGTGACATCCATCCGCCGCCCCTTAACCCAGGCGAACGAAAAACCCAAGGGAACCGCATGCGGGACGGGGATTTTTGTCACTGCAATCATGTGGAAAGTCCGCAATGCCGCTGCGGCAGGAGAGGATGGAATGACCGACAGTTTCCGCAAAGGAATGCGGGTGAAGTGGAACTGGGGCCAGGGCGTTGGCCGTGGCCGGGTCGCCGAAAGGTTCGACCGGCATGTCGAACGGACGATTGAAGGCGCGCCGATCCGCCGCAATGGATCGGCCAGGAACCCCGCCTATCTCGTCCAGACCGACAATGGCAGCGAAGTCCTGAAACTGGGTTCGGAACTCAGCCGCGCCTGACCCTAGCTACTCGCCAAGAGCCTGCGCCCCTGCCATAGGACCGCATGGCTGATCATCTTGTCGTCGAAGCATTGCTGACTGGCACGCCGGTTCCTTTCCGGGACGGAGACTATAGCGCCATCGCCAAGCGCCCTGTGGACGGCACGGTTCGCATCGGCTGGCTCGGGCTGGAAGGGGACGCGGTCGCCGATCCCATCCATCATGGCGGCTGGGACAAGGCGATCCATCTTTACCCGCAGGACCATTATGCCTGGTGGCGCGAGCGCAAACCGGATCATCGGTTGCTGGCTGCGCCGGGTGCTTTCGGGGAGAATGTCGCGTCCCACGGCATGACCGAGGAGCAGATTTGCCTCGGCGATCGCTTTTCCCTCGGCAGCGCGATTGTCGAAGTCAGCCACGGTCGTCAGCCCTGCTGGAAACTCGACCACCGCTTCGGCGCGCGCGATGTGCTGGCGACGATCGTCAAGACTGGCCGCTCGGGCCTCTATTTCCGCGTGCTGCGGGAAGGGGAGGCGGAGCCGCAAGGCCGCATGGACCTGCTCGACCGTCCTCTGCCCCAATGGCCGATCGCGCGCGTCTTCAGGCTGTTGATCGGCGGCGGGCACAAGGCAGAACCCGACGCTGTGCGAGCGCTCGCGGGCATGCCGGTGCTGGCCGAGGCTTGGCGCGACCGGGCGCGAAAATTGGCGGAGTAGGTGGACGAAGCCAAATCTTGCGCCTTCGCATCTGGTGTGGCGGCGGAGCGGTGCCTATAGCTAACCCATGGTATCGACCCAAAAGCAGAAAAAATCCGATAAGGTCCGGCCCGCCGGCTTTCCCACCCGCGATCAGGTGATGGACTTCATCACCTCCTCCGATCAGCCCGCAGGCAAGCGGGAGATCGCCAGGGCGTTCGGCCTCAAGGGGCAGGAAAAGATCGCGCTGAAGGCGCTGCTGAAGGACATGGCGGATGAGGGGCTGATCGATCTCGGCGCGGCCCGTGCGTTCCACAAGATGGGCGGCGTGCCGAAGGTCACCGTGCTGCGGATCGTGGATGTCGATGACACGACCCTGATCGCCACGCCCGAGCGGTGGGAGGCTGAAGGCCAGCCCGCGCCACGCCTGCGCGTAGTCGAACGCGGCAAAAGGGGCGCGCTGACGATCGGCGATCGCATCCTCGCCAGGACGGAAGAGGCGGGGCGCGGCTGGGTAGCGCACCCGATGAAGAAGCTCGCCAAGGCGAGCGAAGAACTGCTCGGCGTGGTGGAAGCGGGCGAGGGGGGCAAGCTCTGGCTGCGGCCCGTCGATAAGCGCATTCGCAAGGACACACCGATCAGCGACGCGGGCAACGCCAATCCTGGCGACCTCGTGCTGGCTGAGCCTGTGGGCCGGCCTCCTCGGATCAGCGCCCGCATCACCGACATATTGGGTGATCCCTTCGCCCCGCGCAGCTTCAGCCTGATCGCGATACACAAGCACGGCATACCGCACGTCTTCCCCGAAAAGGTGGAGGATGAGGCGTTGGCAGCCGCGAAAATCGCCCTGCATGAGGACAAGCGCGAGGATCTGCGCCACCTGCCCATCGTGGCGATCGACCCCGTCGATGCGCGGGATCATGACGATGCTGTATGGGCCGCGCCGGACGAGGACCCCGCCAATCCCGGCGGCTATCGCGCCATCGTCGCCATCGCCGACGTCAGCTATTATGTCCGCCCCGGCAGTGCGCTCGACAAGGAAGCCCGCAAGCGCGGCAACAGCGTCTATTTCCCAGACCTCGTCGTCCCGATGCTGCCGCACCAGCTTTCGTCCGATATGTGCTCCCTGCGCGCAGGGCAGGACCGCGCGGCCATGGCCTGCCATCTCGTGGTCGATGCCTCAGGCAAGGTCACATCCTGGCGCTTCACCCGAGCAATCATCCGCGTCGCCGCCGTCCTCGCCTATGAAGACGCCCAAGCTGCTATCGACGGAGAAAAGCCCCTCTCCTTCAGGGGAGGAGTTGGGGTGGGGGAAAGCCCCGCAGCCGACCTTCTCGAATCCGCCCTGAAACCCCTTTGGGCCTGCTGGAAACTTCTCCGCAAAGCCCGCGACAAGCGTGACCCTCTGGCGCTCGACCTGCCCGAACGCCGCGTCGTCCTGGACGACAATGGCAAGATCGTCAGCGTCGCTGTCCGCGAGCGCCTGGACGCGCACATGCTGATCGAGGATTATATGATCGCCGCGAACGTCGCCGCCGCCAAGGCGCTGGAGGCGAAGAAGGCGCCCGTCATGTATCGCGTCCACGAGCCGCCAAGCCGCGAAAAGCTGGTCGCTCTCAAGGACTATCTCGCGACCTTCGACATCGAATTTGCGCTGGGGCAGGTGATCAAACCCTCAACTTTCAACCGCCTGATCGATCGCATCGGCGAGGCGGAGGAAAAGCCGCAGATCATGGAGCAGATCCTGCGCAGCCAGACACAGGCTTATTACGCGCCGCAAAATATGGGGCATTTCGGCCTGGCGCTTGGCTCCTACGCCCACTTCACCTCGCCCATCCGCCGCTATGCCGACCTTCTCGTTCACCGCGCGCTTGTCGGCGCCTATGGCCTTGAACTGCCCGCGCCCAAGGGCGGCGTCCTGCCCGACCGCACATCGCTCAGCGGCGATGACTATGAGAATATGGGCCGCGTCGGCGAAATGATCAGCCAGCATGAACGTCGCGCCATGGAAGCGGAGCGGGAGACGATCGATCGCTATGTCGCTGCCTATCTCGCCGCGCATGTGGGCGAGTTGGTCAATGCGCGGATCACCGGCGTCCAGAATTTCGGGTTTTTTGCCACGGTGGAAGGGCTCGGCGGCGACGGCCTCGTTCCTGTCTCCACCATGGGCGATGAACGCTTCTTCTTCGATGAGGCGGGCCGCGCGCTCGAAGGGGTGCAGAGCGGCGACCGCTACACGGTCGGTCAGCACCTCCAACTGCGTCTGGCCGAAGCCGACCCGATCAACGGCAGCTTGCGCTTCGAACTCCCCGATGCGCCCCCGCAACGGCCGAGCTTCAAAAAGGATCGGATGCGCCCCGGCGCCAAACGCGGCCGTCCCGCCAACATCCGCCACATTGGCTCAAAGCGGGGGCGACACGGGCGATAGGGGGGGGCTGTACCTCTCGCGCCCCACCTCCCTTCGCCCTGAGCTTGTCGAAGGGCGCTTCTTTGTCTTCACCGCTAACTTAGCCGATCAATAGCCTCGACACTGAGCCCGCCCGGAATGACCATGATAGGGCAGGGAAGCTTGCCCGCATCGGCCCCCGCAAAGTGCGAAACCAGCGCGCCCGGATGGCCGCTGGCAGCCGCGCCCAGCACCAGCGCAGCCACATCGGGCATTTCGTCTAGCGTCTCGCGAACGAGGGCGACCGGGTCCCCCTGCCGCACCGTGATGCTGGGTCGAATGCCTGACTCTTCTGTCAGCGTGCCCGCGGCGTTGGTCACCAGCGCCTCCGCGCGTTGCCGGGCTTCATCCTCCATGGTCGCCTGGACACCGCCCCACTGGACGAACTCCGCAGGCGGAACGAGGGCAAGGATGCGGATCGACCCCGACGTCTTGGCGGCACGCCGCGCCGCGAAACGGAGCGCCGTTTCCGCCTCGGGCGATTCGTCCACTACAACCAGATAAGTGCGCATGGCTGTCGCATCCCTTGTCGCATTGGCGGGCGAACCGGCTCTTGCCCTGCATCCTTGAACCGATTTGGTGAATTGTGAACCAGTCTGGTGAAATGTGGCTGATTATCGACCCGGGCGCAAGCCGCGGCCTTGACCCTCCGGTCCAAAGGGTGAAAACGGCTGTCAACGCTGCCCGCCCGCTCGGGAAAAGAAGAGAGGCCTTCACGCATGAGCAAGAACATTCAGATGCCTGCTTTGTCCCCCACGATGGAAGAAGGGACGCTGGCGAAATGGCTGGTGAAGGAAGGTGACACGGTCTCCTCTGGCGACCTGCTCGCGGAGATCGAAACCGACAAGGCGACGATGGAGTTCGAGGCCGTGGATGAGGGCAAGATCGCGAAGATCCTGGTCGCCGAAGGCTCTGAAGGCGTCAAGGTCGGCACGGTCATCGCCATCATCGCCGAAGAGGGCGAGGACCTTGCCGAGGCGGCCGCAGGTGGCGGAGCGCCCGCACCGAAGCCTGCCGCAACGCCCAAGGCGGACCCCGTCCCCGCGAAGGCTGAAGCGCCGGCCCCCAAAGCCGATGCGCCGGCCGCAAAATCCGACGATCGCGTGAAGGCCAGCCCGCTCGCGCGCCGCCTCGCGCAGGCCAAGGGCGTCGACCTCGCCAGCGTCACCGGTTCCGGCCCCAACGGCCGCGTCGTCAAGGCAGACCTGGAGGGCGCCGCTCCCACAGCCGCCGCGCCCGCCGCCGCTGCAACCCAGGCTCCCGCTGCCGCACCCGCGCCGGCCGCGGTCCACGCCGCACAGGACTTCGGCATCCCGCATGAAGTCATCAAGCTCAGCGGGATGCGCAAGACGATCGCGCGCCGCCTCACCGAATCCAAGCAGCAGGTGCCGCACATCTACCTCACCGTCGATGTGCAGCTCGACAAGCTGCTGAAACTGCGCGGAGAACTCAACGCCGGCCTCGCCAGCCGCAACGTCAAGCTGTCGGTCAACGACCTGCTGATCAAGGCGCTCGGCGTTGCCCTCATCCAGGTGCCCGCATGCAATGTGCAGTTCGCGGGCGATCAGATGCTGCAATTCAAGCGCGCCGATATCGCCGTCGCCGTCTCGATCCCCGGGGGCCTCATCACCCCGATCGTCGCCGGTGCGGACAGCAAGGGCGTCGCCGCCATCTCCACCGAGATGAAGGACCTCGCCGCCCGCGCCAAGGACGGCAAGCTTAAGCCTGAGGAATATCAGGGGGGCACCGCGTCCCTTTCCAACATGGGCATGTTCGGCATCAAGCAGTTCGAAGCCGTCATCAATCCGCCCCAGGCCATGATCATGGCCATCGGCGCGGGCGAAAAGCGGCCCTTCGTCGTGGATGACTCGCTCCAGATCGCGACCGTCATGTCCGCCACCGGCAGCTTCGACCATCGTGCCATTGACGGCGCGGACGGCGCGCGCCTGATGCAGGTCTTCCGCGAATTGGTCGAAAACCCGCTCGGCATGCTCGCCTGATGGCTTTCATCGACGAACAGCCGCCGGAGGCAAGCCCGGCGGTCCGCGTCATCGCGATGCCCGCTGATACCAATCCCTATGGGGATATTTTCGGCGGCTGGCTGATGAGCCTGATGGACTCCGCCGCTGGTTCCGTGGCGGCGCGGCACAGCCATGGCCGCGCCGTGACCATTGCGGTCGAAGGCATGACCTTCCTGCGCCCGGTCGTCGTCGGCGATGAAGTGTCGGTGTTCGCGACGCTCAAGTCGGTCGGCCGTACGTCGATGAAGATCGCGGTCGAAGCTTGGCGGCGGACCCGCCATGACGACCGCTCCTACCGCGTGACTCAGGCCACCTTCACCTTCGTGGCGATCGGTGAAGATCGCCAGCCCCGTTCCGTGCCGCCCCTCCCGGCGGAATCAGACAAGAAAGACTGATCATGGCTGACAATTACGATGTCATCGTTCTGGGTTCTGGGCCCGGCGGCTATGTGGCCGCGATCCGCGCCGCGCAGCTGGGGCTCAAGACCGCCATCGTCGAACGCGAAAATCTCGGCGGCATCTGCCTCAACTGGGGCTGCATCCCCACCAAAGCGCTGCTGCGTTCGGCCGAAATCTATCATTATATGCAGCATGCCAAGGATTATGGCCTGGCCGCTGAAAAGATCAGCGCTGATATCGACGCGGTGGTGAAGCGCTCGCGGGGCGTTGCAAAGCAGCTCAATCAGGGCGTCACGCACCTGATGAAGAAGAACAAGATCACCGTCCACATGGGCGAGGGCAAGCTGACCGGCAAGGGCAAGCTCAGCGTCACCAAGGACGGAAAGACCGAGGAGCTGACGGCGAAGAACATCATCGTCGCCACCGGCGCGCGCGCCCGCGACCTGCCCTTCGCTAAGGCGGACGGCAAGCGCGTCTGGACCTACCGTCACGCTATGACCCCGCCCGAAATGCCGACCAAGCTGCTGGTGATCGGGTCGGGCGCCATCGGCATAGAATTTGCCAGCTTCTACAATGACATGGGCGCGGACGTCACGGTCGTCGAAATGCTCGACCGCGTCGTTCCGGTCGAGGATGCCGACGTTTCCGCCTTCCTCGAAAAGGCGCTGAAGAAGCAGGGCATGACCATCATGACCGGCGCGGGCCTGGAAAAGTTGGAAATCGGCGCGAATGGCGTAAAGGCCGCGATCAAGGGCAAGGACGGCAAGATCGTCAATGGCGACTATAGCCATGTCATCGTCGCCATCGGCATCGTTCCCAACACGGAAAATATCGGCCTCAAGGAACTGGGCGTCGCGATGGACGACCGTGGGTTCCTCAAGACCGACGAAATGTGCCGCACCAATGTCGATGGGCTATGGGCGATCGGCGACATCACCGCGCCGCCATGGCTGGCGCACAAGGCCAGCCATGAAGGCGTGATCGCGGCCGAAGCGATCGCGGGCAAGCATCCGCATGCCATGGACCCGCGCAACATTCCGGGCTGCACCTATTGCCACCCGCAGATCGCCAGCGTCGGCCTCACCGAAGCCAAGGCGAAGGAAGCAGGCTATGAGGTGAAGGTCGGCATGTTCCCCTTCATCGGCAACGGCAAAGCGATCGCGCTGGGCGAGGCGGAAGGCTTCACCAAGACCGTGTTCGACGCTAAGACCGGCGAACTGCTGGGCGCGCACATGGTCGGCGCCGAAGTCACCGAAATGATCCAGGGCTTCACCGTCGGCAAGACGCTGGAAACGACCGAGGCGGAATTGATGCACACGGTCTTCCCGCATCCGACCATTTCGGAATCGATGCACGAAAGCGTGCTCGCCGCCTATGGGCGCGCGCTTCATATCTGATCGCCGATCCTGGCTAAGCGGCGCGGGGGCTTTCGCCTTCGCGCTCCTTTGCGTGCTGGCCATCGCCCTGCTGCAGCGGTCGGGGTTCTTCGATGGCCTGAACATCGGCGCGATGAGCGCGGCGGGGCAAGCGCGCGACAGCAGCCCCGCCATCACATCACTGATGGTAGCCGCGTCGATCCTTGGCGACACCGGCGGCCGCTTTGCCATCCTCGCCGCGGCTCTCGCCATTTTGCTGTGGAAGGGCAAGCGGCCGGACGCCGCTTGGCTGGCGCTGACCATGGCGGCCGGGACCCTTCTCAATCTTGGCCTCAAGCAGATCTTCGCCGCGCCGCGTCCCGATCTGCTGCCCCATCTCGACATCGTCCATAGCTACAGCTTCCCCAGCGGCCATGCGGCGGGCAACATGATGCTGTTCGGCGCTCTTGCCATGCTGGCCGGACGCCGGAGCTTTTATGCCGCCGCCGGGCTGATCATAGCCCTGATCGGCATCAGCCGCGTTTGGCTCGGAGTTCATTGGCCGAGCGACGTCATGGCAGGCTGGGTCGAAGGGCTAGGCTGGCTATTCCTCTGCCGCCACTGGCTACCAGCGCGGCGAGGGGAGCAGCAGCGCACCGCTTAACCGCTGATGCGGCGGCATCCCGTCGGTCGTGACGAAGCCGTGAACCCAGAAACTGTCATAGGCGCTGGCGACTGCCACCAGCAGCAACAGCAGCGCCGCACCTACGAAGATCGGTCGCGCCATCCTCAAGCCAGCTCCCGGCATGATCGCCAGCAAGGCGAGCGGCAGCAGCGGAAGGAAATAGCGCCCTTGCGTACCCTGGATAAAATCGGCCCCCAGCGGCGTGCCCGTCAGATACATGGCCGTTTCGATCAGCAGCGCAGTGCCAGCCGCTACCGCCAGCCACCACAGCCGACGGCCCATGCCGATCCGCACTCCCGACCCGCTCAGCACCGCTGCGGCCAGCATCCCGCCCGCTAACGGATAGGCAGCAAGCGGCAGCAGGATCGCGTTCCATCCGAACCGCCCGACGATTTGCAGCACATAGACCGGCGCACGCTCGATGACGCTGGAAACAAGCGTTTGGCCGAACGCAATCGGATCGGCCATTATGACCGCAAGCTGCGCGCCCAGCGGCGCGGTCATGACGGTCTCGCCGGTCTTGCGCGACATGATGTGATAGAGCGCCTGGCTCCCGCCCGACATCTTCATCCACGCGACGAAGGCCACTGCGCCTAACGCCATCGCGCCAAGCAGCAGCCACGGCCTTGCGTCCCGCCGATGCTGCGGCCATTGCAGCCCCGCAGCCATCAGCGGCAGATAAACCCCCTTGGCCAGCGCCAGTAGCGGTCCGGCAATCAGCAGTCCGGCAGATCGCGCGGGATTGCTCCCCATTGCGGCCATGCGCAGCGAAAGCGCCAGTCCAACAAATCCAATCCCGTTGATGACAGCATCCGGGGAAAGCGACCCCGTCTGATAACAAAATGTCGGCAGCAGCGCCGTCGCCAGCAAGCCATTGCGGCCGAATGGCATAAGGCTCAGCGCCACACCCAGCAGCACCAGACCCGCGAGCGCATTGATCAGCCTCCCGATGTAGAAGCTCCCCAAGCGGGGGAGGCCAAGCATATCGCCCAGCAGCAGCCCGGCAGCGCCCGGCGCATATAAGCTCGGCGCATAATTGGCGACATTAGGAAAGTCGGCAAAGCTCGTTCCCGGCCGTCCTGCGTCGGCCACCCACGCCTTCGCCAACATCGCGTGGTCGAACCGGCGTAATTCAGGTGGCACATCGGTCGGAAAGCTCACCCCATGCAGGTCAACAGCCGATCGCGGCAACTCAGCACCAATCAAATCGCCCCGCTGCTCCACCAACACACGCCAGTCCGACAAAAGCAGCGCCTTCATATAATGCTGATTTTCGTCCGGCGCCTGAAAAGGCGGAGTGAGAACTGCAAACGCCAAAGTCACGACGCAAATAAATGCCAGCAGCCATGCCTGCATGGCGCTTGCCGGAATGGCAAAGGGCAGGGGAAACGCCGCGCCACGCCTTATCGATATTTTGTCCTGCCGCATGGCCCCTGTTTCATCCCATCATTCCACCTCCCGAAGGGGGAGAGGCTAGCTGATAGCCGCCAATTGGTAACGCAGTGTCAACGTCGGTTTTGGGTGGGTTGCCGACTGGCTGCAATCGGATACAAAACGTCAATAACAGTCATGCGTAAACGGGATTTTTGCACCTGTGATGTCGGATCAACAGCAACAACATCAAAGAGCCATTTATCGGGGACTGCTGCGCGTCGCTCTCGTTTGGGGTGTCGATCTTGATAACGCCAAGACCAATCCCGTTTTCTGGCATAACGGGGCATTGAACTATGTCTCGCCCATGTCGCATGATGAAGCAGTGTTCGATTTTCTTCGAAGCAGAAGATTGATGAGCGAGGGGCATAATCATGCTCATCGGCTTGAATTTTCATTCGATAAACTCGATGATGTGGCCGATGCCGACTTCGCAAAAGGTTTGGATTTCGAAGAAATCTTAGGTTTTCTGGTGATGCAACTAGCGTATCGGTTTAATTACTTGAGCCTATCTCCGCATGGAGAATCGCACTTGCGGACTGGAAACGACGAGAGAGACAATGAGGCAAATACACTTCTGCGGCACATTTCCGCGCTGGGCTATCTAGAGGAATTATCACAGCAATCTGCCCCGAGCAGTTACAGATGGACGAAGAAGGCCGCCCCCATGCTCAAAACATATTTGTTCTGCGAGTTAGAGGAATAACGTCCGCTATGAGCGGCGAAATCTCGACCGCCAAACGTCTCGTAGTGGTCGTTAGCCGACAACTCTACCGTCATGCCGGCCTTGAGCCGGCATCCCGCTTCTTCTGATTGGCAATGTTAAGCGGGACCCCAGATCAAGTCCGGGGTGACGAAGGACTGGCGACCGTCCTCAGTCGAAAGCGGGAACACCCTCAACGCCCCGGATCAACTCATCAGGCCACCCGCGCCCGCCCAGTCGTCACTCCTCCTCGTCCGTCTTCCGTCGCGCCGGAGGATGAAGCCGTAGCCGTGTCACCCTGCGCCCATCGCTGCTCACCACTTCCAGTTTCCAGCCGCTCTGCTCATGGTCAAGTATCTCGCCAGCCTCGGGCACACGGCCTGCGATGACGAAGGCCAGCCCGCCCAGCGTATCGACATCTTCCTCGATTTCGGCCAGCCGCTCATCGATTTCCTTGGCGACATCGTCCAGTTCGGCACGCGCATCGGCTTCCCACATCCCGCCTTCCAAGGGCACAAGCAGTGCTTCGGGAGCGTCGTCATGCTCATCCTCGACATCGCCCACGATTTCCTCGACCAGATCCTCGAAGGTCAGCAATCCTTCGGTCCCGGAATATTCGTCCAGCACGATGGCAAGGTGGGTGCGCTTGGCGCGCATTTCGGCCAGCAGGTCCAGCGCGCCCATGCTCTCGGGCACATAGAGCGGCTGTCTGATCAGCGGCTCCAGCGTTTCCGGAACCGGCGCCTTGCCCGCCAGGATGGCGAAGGCGTCGCGGATGTGAACCATGCCGACGATGGTATCCAGCGTTTCGCGATACACCGGAATGCGGCTGTGTCCGGCTTCCGCGAACAATGCCGCCAGTTCCGTAAAGCTCGCCTTTTCCTCGATCGCTATGATATCGGCGCGCGGCACCGCGACGTCATCGACCGTATGCTCGGAAAAATGCAGCAGGTTGCGCACCATCTGGCGCTCGATCGCCGACAGGTCGCCATTGGCAGGGGAGGGCGTGCCCTCATCCTGCTCTTCCTCATCATATTCGTCCAGCGCCTCCTCCAGCTCGCGCCGGAGGCTGGGGCTTTCGTCTTCACCGAAGAGCAGCGACTTCAGGCCGCTCCATAAACCGCCCTCGTGACTACTACTGTCCGATTCCTTTGAACCGTTGCCGTCCTTCGGACTGCCTTCAGCCATTGCTCTTCCTATTGTCCTGTCTGGCGATCCCCATAGGGATCGGTAATGCCAAGGCTGTGTAGCGACTGGGTCTCCAACGCTTCCATCGCCTCTGCCTCGGCGTCTTCCATATGATCATATCCCAGCAAATGAAAAGTCCCATGGACGATCAGATGCGTGGCGTGATCCGCGATGGAGATGCCCTTTTCCGCCGCCTCGCTGGCGCAGACGCCCTCTGCCAGCACGATATCGCCCAGCAGAACCTCGCCATCGTCGGTGTTGGCGGTCGCTTCCAGCAGGTCCGATTGCACCATGGGGAAGGACAGGACGTTCGTCGGCCTGTCCTTGGCCCGATAGGCGCGGTTGAGGCCATGGACCTCTTCATCATTCGTCAGCTTGACCGCGACTTCATAGAGCGCCTCGTCCGTTGCGAAAGCGGCGTAAGGGCTATGAATGATCGCTGCGGCCACGGCTCGCTGGGCAAGCATCTCCCAATCCTCGCCCGGCCAGCCTTCCTCGTGAAGAACCGCAACTTCAATCATTTATACAGGCTCCGTTACGCATCCGGCCCCTCATAAGCCTGAACGATCCGTCCCACGACAGGGTGACGGACGACGTCCGCGATATTGAAGGGCACGACCGAGATGCCGTCCACCCCTTCCAGCCGCGCCACCGCGTCGGCCAGTCCCGAAACCCCCGGTTGCGGCAAGTCCACCTGCCGCGGGTCGCCGCAGATCACCATGCGGCTCCCTTCGCCGAAGCGGGTCAGGAACATCTTCATCTGCGCCACGGTCGTATTCTGCGCCTCGTCCAGCACGATGAAGGCGTTGGCCAGCGTTCGCCCGCGCATGAAGGCCAGCGGCGCGATCTCGATTTCCCCGCTCGCGATCCGCCGCTCCACCTGTTCGGCGGGCAATGTGTCGTAGAGCGCGTCATAGATCGGCCGCAGATAGGGATCGACCTTCTCCTTCATATCGCCGGGCAAAAAGCCCAGCCGCTCGCCCGCCTCGACTGCGGGGCGGGACAGGATCAGCCGATCGACGCTGCCGGTGATGAGCTGGCTCACCGCCTGCGCGACGGCCAGATAAGTCTTCCCCGTGCCCGCCGGCCCCAGCGCGAAGATGATGTCGTTCCGCGACAGCGCCTCCATATAGGTGACCTGCGTGGCGGAGCGTGGCACGATCGTCTTCTTGCGCGTGCGGATCATCACCTTGGGCGGTTCGGCGACGTCATGGCGGATGATGCCGTCCAGCGTCGGTTCGGCCGACATGGCGATCACGGCCTCCACAGCGCCGCTGTCGATTTCCTGCCCCGCCGCGATCCTGTTGTAGAGCCCGGTCATCACATCCCGCGCCCGCGCCGCAGCTTCGGCTTCGCCCTCGATCTGCAGCTTGTTGCCGCGTGCCGCGATATAGACGCCCAGGCGATTTTCGATCGCCACCAGATTCTGGTCATATTGCCCGAACAATGCACCCAGCAGGTGAGGGCGGTCAAAGGTCACTTCCAATCGCGCGCGTTCCGTGGTGTCGCTGCGCTGGCTCTGGCTCGGTTTTTTGGACATTCAGCAGCCTCCCTTTCCGTCAGTCATTTCCGCAAGGGCGGATATCCATCTCCTGCCGATCGATCCTGGCGGACAGGTCCGGAGATGGGCTCCCGTAGCGACGGGAACGACTTGGAATGGGTTCAAGCGGCTTTCCTCCTGCTAGGTTCGCCGGCCAGGCTATTCGGGCCGGCGCTGATGATATCGACTTCGACCATGTCGCCGATGGAAAGTTCCGGCGCGGTGACATGGACGGACTGGAGCCAGGGCGTTTTTCCGATCAACTGCCCCGGATGACGGCCCTTGCGCTCCAGCAGAATGTCCGTGCGGCGGCCCACCGTGGCGGCGTTGAACTCCACCTGATGCCGGTTGATCAGCGCCTGCAGCCGCGCAAGCCGCTCATCCATGACCTGCGCCGGGATCTGGCCGTCCATATCCGCGGCGGGCGTGCCGGGACGCGGGCTATATTTGAACGAATAGCATTGCGCATAGCGCACTTGCTCGACGATCTTCAGAGTATCTTCGAACTCAGCGTCGGTTTCGCCCGGAAAGCCCACGATGAAGTCGCCAGACAAGGCGATGTCCGGCCGTGCTTCCCGCACACGTTCGATGATCCGCAGATAGCTGCCCACGCTATGGCTGCGATTCATGGCTTTCAGGATACGGTCATTGCCCGACTGAACCGGCAGGTGCAGGAACGGCATCAGCTTGGGTTCTTCGCCATGCGCGGCGATCAGCCCGTCGCTCATGTCATTGGGATGGCTCGTGGTGTAGCGGATGCGCTTAAGCCCGCTCATCTTCGCCAGCTCGCGAGCCAGCCCGTCCATACCTTGGACGCGGCCCTTATCATCCTCTCCGGTCCAGGCGTTCACATTCTGCCCCAGCAGCGTGATTTCCCGCACGCCGCCATCGACCAGCGCCTTGGCTTCATCCAGGATCGCGCCCCAACTGCGGCTGATCTCCGCCCCGCGCGTATATGGAACGACGCAATAGGTGCAGAATTTGTCGCAGCCTTCCATGATGGTCAGGAAGGCGGTGGGCCGCGCCTGCTTCGTCCGGGCGGGCAGCGCGCCGAATTTGGACGCCAGCGGCATGTCGGTATCAACCGCTTCTTCGCCACGCCCGGCCTTCTCGATCAAATCGGGCAGCCGGTGATAGGCTTGCGGCCCCACCACGATATCGACATTCCGCGCCCGGCGGCTTATCTCGCCGCCCTCGGCTTGCGCCACGCAGCCCGCGACCGCGATCATCGGCCGTGTGCCATCCTCGCGATTCAGACGGCCGATGTCTGAATAGACCTTGTCCACCGCCTTTTCGCGAATGTGGCAGGTGTTCAGGATGACCAGATCCGCGTCCGCCCCATCGGTCGCAGCGGTCATGCCTCGTTCGCCCAGCATCTCGGCCATGCGCTCGCCATCATAGACGTTCATCTGGCAGCCGAAGGATTTGACGTGGAATGTCGCTGGAGTTTTTTGGGCGTCGTTACGATTCATGCCGTCCAGCTATACAGGCGCAGTGGCCGGAGCGAAAGGCGGCAGGTGCATGGCGATGCTCGCCGCAATCTTCTCCCTGGTAACCCCCGCCAGCTGCTTGCGATCTGGGTAAAGCGACGGGTCGAAAGGCTCCAGAAAACGCAACGTCACGTCCAGCCTGCCGGGCCGTTCCAGCAGCCGCCTCACATTATGGTCCGCAGGCTCATTGCTGTGCCAGGCGATATCGGCCGTCGCTGCGCCATAGTCGATATGCACCGCCTGTATCATCACCTCGCGCGGCGGGGGCAGCAGCACCGCGAGCAGTGATGGCTTGAACGGCAACAGGCTCAGCCCATCGCTGGTCGTCCCCTCCGGAAACAGAGCGACCGGCTGATGCCCCGCCAGTGCCGCGCGAAGCGCCTCTATCTGGTCGGTAAGCGCGCCGCGCCGGTTACGCGCGACAAACAGCGTGTTGTTCTGCGCCGCCAGCCAGCCGATCAGCGGCCAACCCGCAATGCCGTCATGCGCGACGAAGGCAGCCCCGGTCGCACCGCCAAGTGCCAATATGTCGATCCAGCTTACATGATTGGCGATGATGAAACTGTCGCCATGGAAGGGATGACCTTCGATCCGCACGCGCGCCCCGACCGCTCGCGCCGCCAATCCTAGAAAGCGGCGCGGCCAATGGGATCGCCGTCCCACCGCCCGCCAGAGCAAATGCGGAATAAGGCAAAGCAGCAGACTGCCCGCCAATGCGCCTATGCGTGAATAATAGCGTATCCGCCGCAAGCGTTCAGTTCTTGCGGTCGAGCGATACGCCGTACAATTCCATGCGGTGATCGACCAGGCGGAAGCCCAGTTTCTCGGCGATCTGCTTTTGCAATTGCTCCAGCTCCGGATCGACGAACTCGATCACATTGCCGGTCTCGACATCGATCAGATGGTCATGATGCGCTTCAGGGGCCGCTTCGTAGCGCGCGCGCCCGTCGCCGAAATCATGCCGCTCCAATATGCCTGCCTCTTCGAACAGCCGCACCGTGCGATAGACGGTGGCGATCGAAATGCCGGGGTCGATGGCCGAAGAGCGCTTGTGCAGTTCCTCGACATCCGGATGGTCGGACGCGTCACTCAGCACCTGAGCGATTACCCGGCGCTGCTCAGTGATGCGCAGACCCTTTTCATGGCAAAGGGCTTCTACGTCGATCTTGCGGTTCATGCGGGCTCGCTCATTCCAATTTGTCAGATATTCCGCCGAAATTAGCGGCATTTCCATCATCATTAAAGGGGCGCACGGCAAATGCGCCCCTTCCTATGACAGATTGTCCGCAGACCGTGCTTATTTTGCGCGGGTGCGGCGGCGCTTTGTGCCGAGGCCGATCTTCTTGGCCAGCGAGCGGCGCTGTTCTGCATAATTGGGCGCGACCATCGGATAATCGGCCGGCAGGCCCCACTTGGCGCGGTAATCTTCCGGCGTCATCTGATAATGGGTCATCAGATGCCGCTTCAGCATCTTCAGTTTCTTGCCGTCTTCCAGGCAGATAATATAGTCGGGCTTGATTGAAGAACGGACCGACACTGCGGGTTCCGGCTTTACTTCCGGAACAGCAGCGGGGGTCGCCAGCCCTGAAAGAGCGGCGTGTACATTCTGGATAAGTGTCGCCACGTCGGACACGGCAACGCTGTTATTCGATACATGCGCTGCAACAATATCCGAAGTCAAAGTAATGAGCAGCTCGCTCTGCGCCGATTCGATTTCCATTTCTGTTATCCTGCGAAGGCTAAATTTAATGCGACCCGCCCAGGCGATTTCGTTTCACGAGCGGTACATCAGCGTTATACCCTCATTTGGCGATTAGCAAGGGCGATCCAGACTATCCGAGCATTTCTATACGGAAGCTGAGGGCATCGTGAAGTTGTCCGTCGCTTCCCCGGTAGTAACCGGGACGGCGATGTACATATTCAAAGCCAGTTTTTTCATACAACTTGATCGCTGTATTTGACGAACGCACTTCGAGATTCATCGACCTTATGCCGCGGCGTCGCGCCGTCTTGAGACTGTCGATCAACAGTTCCTTGCCGATCCCGCGTCCGCGCCACGAGGGATGGACCGCCAGCAGCAACAATTCGCACTCGTCCAGCACCGATCGCACCAGCGCAAAGCCGAGCGCGGCGGCATCCACGCGCGCGATCGTCAGCCAGGTTCCCGGCATCATCATGACCCCGGCCAGTTGGGGCAATGTCCACGCCTCGCCATAGGCCGGGTCGAACGCCTGGGTCATGACCTCCATGGCGTCGGCCAGCGCGTTGCGCTCGCCCTCCTCATAGGTGTCCAGGATCATTCCCGGAATCATGGCCGGCTCGGCATGGGCTGCGCGTCGGCGTCCCGGCAGTAAATGGGCGAGGGGGGCAGCGGGGGCAGCCCCGCGATCAACGGATAATCCGCCGAATTGGGATAAAGCGTGACGGCAGCGCCATGCCCTCGCGCGGTCACCAGCGCCTCTGCGCCGGTGCCGTAGAGAACCGGCTCATCCAGCATCGCCGCCAATGTCGGAATGGGCGTGGATGCGGGCTGCGTAATAGGGGTCAGGCCGTCGGGCTCGAAACATTGCCAGAACAGTTCGCCATGCCCTCCGGTAATGGTGGCCGCGATCGGGCCGCCGCTATGCTGCTTCGCCGCCTTCGCGGCGATCAGCGAGAGCGCGCCATAACCCTTTAAGGGTAGCGACCAGGCAAGCGCAAGTGCCCGCGCCGCCGCAATGCCGATCCGCACGCCAGTAAAGCTGCCCGGCCCCAGATCTACCGCGATCGCGTCGGCGCGCCCGCCTTCGGGCAGCGCGGCGATGGCAGGCATCAGGGCTTCGGCATGGCCCCGCCCGACAATCTCATGAAAAAGCCCCGCGGGTACGCCATCGTCGAGCAGCGCCACGGACAGCGCTTGCGTCGCGGTGTCGATGACGAGAATGCGCAAGAAAATCCCCCGTAGAACCGGCCTGGATGAATGGTCCGTTGATGCGGTTAGTCGATCCGGTCCGATTTGCCAAATGCCGCCGCGATCATCTCAGACGGCGCGGACTTCCGTCACTTCGGGGACATAATGTTTCAGCAGCTGTTCGATGCCGTTTTTCAGCGTGGCGGTGGAGGAAGGACATCCAGAGCAAGCACCCTGCATGCGCAGATACACCGTGCCGCGTTCGAAGCCGCGATAGATGATGTCGCCCCCATCATTGGCGACGGCGGGCCGGACGCGCGTATCGATCAATTCGCGAATTTGCGCGACGATTTCCGCATCGGCCGGGTCGTCGGCAAATTCTTCCTCAGCCGGGACGACGATCTCTCCCGCCGAACCCGGCGTGAAGAGTGGCATGTTGGCGGAAAAGTGGTCCAGCAGGATGGACAGGATCTCCGGCTTGACGTCGCTCCACTGCGCGCCGGGCGCGATGGTGACCGAAATAAAATCTCCGCCGAAGAAAACGCCGGTCACGTCTCCCAGCCCGAATAGCGCAGCGGCGAGGGGAGAGGCTTCCGCCTCTTCGGGCGTCGCGAAATCGCGCGTGCCCATGCCCATCACGACGCGGCCCGGGATGAACTTGACGGTTGCCGGATTTGGCGTGGATTCTGTCTCGATCAGCATGGCTGCTATGTGGAGAGAAGCCTGCTTAAGATCAAGCTTTCGTGATAGGATGATCGGAACTTCACCTGTTGCCGACAATTGAGTCCATGTTTGCACGAGCAGGAGAATGAGGATGAGCAACGAGGCCGATATCCGCCACCGTTTCTGGACCGAATTGTCGCAGAGCCCTTTCGTGATGATCGGATTGCAGGGTTCTCATGAACATAGCTTGCCGATGACGGCTCAACTGGACCCGGGCGCCAATCATTGCTTCTGGTTCTATACGACGAAGGACAACCGGCTGGCACCGGGTGGCGCGGCAATGGCGCAGTTTGCCGGCAAAGGCCATTATCTCTTCGCCTGCATCGACGGTACGCTGGTCCCGGAAACCGATCCTGCCGTGATCGACCGCTACTGGACCCATGAAGTCGCTGCCTGGTATCCCGGCGGGCGGCAGGACCCCAACCTCCTGATGCTGCGGTTCGATCTCGGCCATGCCGAAATCTGGCGCGCGGACATGTCGCTTGGCGGCGTGTTCAAGCAGATGTTTGGCGGCGATGTGCGTGACGAAATGCGCGGCAAGCACGTGGAAGTGTCGCTCTGATGTTGCATGGGGCTCCCTAAAAGGCGGAGCCCCTTGCTTTTTTGCATGAATGAACGCATATGGCCCGCAACGCAGCGGGCGGCCTTCATGGCCCATCAGCGATTGGCAGCGTGATCGTTCCGGCCCTTTCATGGGGTAACGGGGCCGGCCAATGAAAGTCTGCGCCAAGCTTTGAGGCTTCCCTTTTCACGCGGGTCGTTTCGTAACCCGCCTTGCACCCGGTTGCGATTTGCAACTCGTTGGCGCCTGAGCCTTTTCAATTCGAGAGTTAATTCATGCATTTCACAGACCTTGGTCTCGCCGAGCCCATTCTAAAGGCGCTCGCCGCCAAGAAATACGCCACCCCCACCCCGATCCAGACGCAGGCGATTCCCGTCCTGCTTCAGGGCAAGGACCTGTGCGGCATCGCGCAGACCGGCACTGGCAAGACAGCCGCCTTCGCGCTGCCCAGCCTTGACCATTTCGCCCGTAATCCCAAGCCGACCCCGCTTCAGGGTTGCCGGATGCTCGTCCTGTCACCAACCCGCGAACTGGCCGCCCAGATTGCTCAGAGCTTCCGTGACTATGGCCGCTTCCTCAAGCTCTCGGTCGAAGTCGTCTTCGGCGGCGTGCCCATCAACCGCCAGATCCGCGCCCTCGGCCGCGGCGTCGATATTGTGGTTGCAACTCCGGGCCGTCTCCTCGACCTGATCGATCAGCGCGCCTTCACCATCAAGGACACGGAAATCTTCGTTCTCGACGAGGCCGACCAGATGATGGACATGGGCTTCATCCATCCGCTGAAGCGCATCGCCAAGCTGCTCCCGAAGGAGCGGCAGAACCTCTTCTTCTCCGCTACCATGCCGGGCGAGATCGAGTCTTTGGCCGCGCAATTCCTGCACAATCCGGTGAAGGTCAGCGTCGCGCCTCAGTCCACCACTGCCGAGCGTGTCCGCCAGCAGGCGACCTTCGTCAACCAGGCCGAAAAGCAGGCGCTGCTGACGCTCACCGTCAAGAATGAGGCGATCGACCGCGCCCTCATCTTCACTCGCACCAAGCATGGCGCGGACCGTGTCGTCCGCTTCCTGGAAGGCGCGGGTATTCAGGCCGCCGCGATCCACGGCAACAAGAGCCAGGCGCAGCGCACCACGGCGCTTCAGGCTTTCCGCCACGGTCATGTAAAGCTGCTGGTGGCGACTGACATCGCCGCGCGCGGCATCGACGTGTCGGGCGTCAGCCATGTCATCAACTTTGAACTGCCCAATGTCCCCGAACAATATGTTCACCGCATCGGCCGCACCGCACGCGCAGGGGCGGAAGGCGTCGCGATCAGCTTCGTGGCTGACGATGAGAAGCCCTATCTGAAGGCGATCGAACGGACCACGCGCATCAAGCTCGACATCGTGCCGCTGCCTGAGAATTTCGTAGAGGCCGTCCGCAATCTTCCCAAGGCGGCGCCGCCCCGCAAGGGCCGCGAGCAGACGCCGGAGCAGAAGGCGAAGCGGGCCGACGGCCAGCGCCGCTATCAGGACGATCAGCGGCAACAGCGCGGGACCGCTGAACGCGCTCACCGGCCCGATGGCGAAGCCAAGCCCGCGAAGAAGAACTTCCGCCGGCGTCGTGGAGGCGTTGGTGCTCACAAGGCCGCCGTGCAGAAGACTGGCGCACGCTAAAGACCGTTCTGTCTTAATAGCTGCGCTCGCGTCGAGCGAAGTCGAGAAGCCGCGAAATGGCGGCGTCTCGACCGCGCTCGACGCGAGCGGGCGTCGGGCGCAGCCATCAGGCGTCGCTAAGTAGCGACCCGGCTCTTTGTCAGTAGCCATTCAGAATTTTGGCTCTAGGCTGTCGCGCATGAGCTTTTCTCCTCGGCGCTCCGCCGTTTCGCTGTCCGTCCTCGCGCTGCTGCTTTCGGGATCGCCCGTCCCGCTGTCCGCGCGGACGGAGCCTGTCACCGCCAAATCACCCGTCGCCACCAGCGACACGCTCGCGCAAGTTCGCCCATGGCTGTACGAAAATAGCGATGTGCCGATCGATCCGGCGTGGCGGTTTGGCATTCTGCCCAATGGCCTGCGCTACGCGGTCCGGCGCAACGGAGTGCCGCCGGGCCAAGTTTCGATACGTCTGCGCATGGACGTCGGCTCGCTGATGGAGCAGCCCGACGAGCTGGGCTACGCACATTTCATGGAGCACCTGACCTTCCGGGGGTCGCGCCATGTGCCCGATGGAGAATCGAAGCGGATCTGGCAGCGGCTGGGCGTGACCTTCGGCAGCGATAGCAACGCCCAGACCACGCCTACCGGCACGACCTATGCGCTCGACTTGCCGCAAGCGACGCAGACGAGCTTGGGAGAAAGCCTAAAGATACTGGCCGGCATGATGGCCGACCCCAATATCGTGGACAACGCCGTCGCTGCCGAGCGTGCGGTCGTGCTGGCCGAGCGGCGCGAGGGCGACGGCCCGCAGATGCGCATTTCCGATGCGAGCCGCCGCCACTTTTTCGCGGGGCAACCGCTGGCCGATCGCAGTCCGATCGGCACTGTCGCCACACTCAACGCTGTCACGGCCGCCCGGATGGAGGCGTTCCATCAGCGCTGGTATCGGCCTGAAAATGCTGTCCTGTCCATCGCTGGGGACATCGATCCGGCCGTCGCCGAGCAGATCATCAAGGACAATTTCGCAAACTGGTCGGTGCCGGGGAAGGGGGCCTCCTTGCCCGACTTTGGCGAGCCCGATCCAAAAACGCCTGCGACCCGCGTCACGGTCGAGCCGGGCTCACCGACCGGTCTCACCATGGCGTGGCTTCGTCCATGGAAGCCGCACGCCGACACGATCGTCTATAATCAGGACAAGCTGACCGACATGCTGGCGCTGCAGATCATCAGCCGCCGACTGGAGCAGGCAGCGCGCAGTGGGGGCAGCTTCATCCAGGCGAGCGTCGATCAGCAGGACGTCAGCCGTTCGGCCGACGGCACCTTTGTCACCATCGTGCCCACTGGGGAAAGTTGGGAAAAGGCGCTGGGTGATGTGCGCGCGATCATAGAAGACGCCAAGGCCAGTGCGCCCAGCCAACTCGAAATCGATCGTGAATATGCCCAGCTGGACACGGCGCTGGCGATCCAGGTGGAAAATGCCGACACCGAAGCGGGCGCCAAACAGGCGAGCGATCTCGTGAGCGCCGTCGATATTCGCGAGACGACCGTCAGCCCGCAAGCCGCACTCGATATTTTCCGCACAGGCAAACCGGCGATGACGCCGCAGAAGATACTCGATTCGACCCGCCGCCTGTTTTCCGCAGGCGTGTTCCGCGCGCTGCTCATCACCGGAAAGACAGTGCCCGGCATGGAAGCCAAGCTGGCCGCCGCCGTCGCCGCGCCGGTGAAGGCCGCCACCAATGCCCGGCTGGCGGACAAGGCCATCACGATGGCGGATCTGCCCAAGATCGGACCGGCAGGCCAAGTCGTTTCGCGCACCCCTGTCGGACTGCCCGGCATGGAAAGCATCGTCTTCGCCAATGGGGTAAAGCTGACCCTCTTCGCCAACGATGCGGAAACGGAAAAGGTTCGCATCAACGTGCGCTTCGGTCATGGCCAGCAGGCATTTTCGCCTACTAAGGCCGCGCCTGGATGGGCGGCCAACTATGCGCTGGTGGCAAGCGGCATTGGTAAGCTGGGTCAGCGTGAGTTGGACGACCTTACCAATGGCCGCCGCATGGGCATGGACTTTTCGATCGACGACGACGCCTTTGAGCTGCAAGCGGTGACGCGCCCGGCCGACTACAAGGATCAGCTCCAGCTGTTCGCTACCAAGCTCGCCGCGCCGGGTTGGGACCCTGCGCCGATCGCCCGCGTGAAGACAGGTGCGGCTGTCGCTTATGATGCAATGGCGCGAGCGCCGGATTCGATGCTGGCCCGCGACCTTAACTGGCTGCTGCATGACAAGGATGTCCGTTTCCGCACGCCTTCGCGGCCCGAGATCGAGGCGCTGACGCCGCAGGCATTCCGCGCCACGTGGGAGCCGCTGCTCTCCTCAGGCCCCATTGAAGTGCAGATCTTCGGACAGGTGAAAGCGGACGACGCAATCGCCGCAGTCGCCGCGACTTTTGGTGCGATGCCGCCGCGTCAGGATATCCCGGTTCCGGCCATCAATAAGCAGATGCGCTTTCCGGCCCCGGTCGCTAATCCCGTCATCCTGCGGCACAAGGGCGACAAGGAGCAGGCGGCGGCTGTCATGGCCTGGCCTACGGCAGGCGGCTTCGCGCTCACCAAGGAAGCCCGTCAGCTGGAAATCCTCACCCAGATCTTCAACGACCGGCTGTTCGACAAGCTGCGATCGACAGAAGGCGCCGCCTATTCGCCCAGCGTGCAGAATAACTGGCCATTCTCCTATGAGAGTGGCGGCTACATCCTGGTCACCAGCCAGGTGCGGCCTGACCGCGTCAAATATTTCTACGGTGTAGTGAAGGACACCGCCGCCGACCTCGCCAAGAATCCGGTCACGGACGACGAATTGCAGCGCGCCGTCGCTCCCATGCGCCAGCTGCTCATGCGCGCGAGCACGGGCAATGCGTTCTGGATGAACCAGATGGAGGGCGCGACGCACGACCCTCGCTATGTTCAGGCGATGCAGACGATGGCCCAGGATATGTTGACCGTGACGCCCGCCCAGCTTCAGGCGCTCGCGGCCAAATATCTCGCGGCGGGCAAAAGCTGGTCCGCCGTTGTCCTGCCTGAGGGGGTGGAGGCTCGCTGAAGCAGCCACTCCTTTGAACGTAAGAGACGGGAAGCCGCCGCCGTGACTTTGCCCTATCGTCGGAGCATGTCAGGAGGAAAGGATCGGTCATGACCTTCGCGTTCGGTATATTCGCTTCGCCCGTTGGCGACCTCACCATGGTCGCGAGCGAACATGGACTGGCTGCGCTGCTGTGGGAGAATGACGATCCCACCCGCGTCCGCTTGTCCCGAGGGAAAGAAGCGCCAACCCATCCTCTGCTCCAGGAAGCCGCCAGACAATTGCGGGAATATTTCTCCGGCCGTCTGACCAGCTTCGATCTTCCCCTCGATTTTCACGGTACGGAATTTCAGCAGAGCGTCTGGGCTGCACTGCTCCGCATCCCCTTCGGCGAGACGCGCAGCTATGGCGAGATCGCGCGGAATATCGGCCGTCCTTCGGCATCACGTGCGGTGGGCGCTGCCAATGGACGCAACCCGCTTTCCATCATTGCGCCCTGTCACCGCGTTGTAGGATCAACCGGCGCACTAACTGGATTTGCCGGGGGCCTCGAGGTCAAGCGTCATCTGCTCGACCATGAACGGGCGGTGCTGCGGCAGGGGAGGGAGTGGCGCACCCAAGAGGATTCGAACCTCTGGCCTTTGCCTTCGGAGGGCTAACCGACCACGCATTTCCGCCACTGTTCCCAATCCGTTCACGCGCACGAAAGCGGAACAAATCGGTGCTGGACGTTGGTTGCATACACATAACCGCACACAGACCCACCCCACGCCCGAGGGCCGCACCACGGATGGAGAAGCAGCGCATGAGTAGGCTGATCGGATCGCTTTGTGTGGCGTTCGTCGCCTATGCGTTCGCGAAGGGTATGGGCATCCCATTCTGGCGAGACGGTTGGGACGTTGGCGACCGCGTTGACATTGCCATGATGGCTTTCGGCGCTGCATGGTATCTCGCGCCGCGCCCCTCGCCGGGTAAGGAAGGATAAAGCATGAGCATCCAAGACGCGCTACACCATCTGGACGACGCCTTGGACGCGCTGGCACTGGAAGCCTATCGCGGGCAGGACACAGGCAGCATGGAGCGGGTTCCTGCAATTCAGGCGACCTTGGCGATCGAACTGGAGCGCATCGACATGGCGCTAGGCGGGCAGAGCATGTTCGCCCCGATCGCAGAGGAGATCAAGCGCGCTGTCATTGCTATCGTGGCGGCGAAGGAAAGCCTGGGGGATAGAGCATGACCGACGAGATAGATCAGGAAGTGCGGGAGGCGGCTGCTGACTTATGGCGGCTTCTGGGAGAGCATCCGAGGGCGGAAAGCATATTGGCTGGTCATCACGATCAGGCCCAGACTGTGCAAATCCTCGCCCGCATGAAAGCCGCTGGCCGGGAGCAGGGATTGAGGGAGGCGGCAGAGGTGGCCGCGACCTGTCCTGTTCAATGCGCCACTGTTCGCGATGGTGACGATGAATGGCATATCGAGTGCCGTTTCAAGGACGGGCAAAAGTTCGCCGCGATCATCGTGGACAAGGACCATGAGGATTTAGCCGACTGGATCGCCGCCGCCATCACTGCTTTATCGGAGAAGCCTGCATGAGCCGCCTGCGGCGTCTGCTGAGCGCCCGCTGGCGCGTCTCGCCCCATGTACGCGGCGGGCTGATGATCATGCTCGCATTCGGTCTGATCGCGCTGGCATCGCTCAAATACAACGGCATGGACAAGGACACAGCGCAGGTCATCGCGTGGTTCGTGTTTATCCCGCCGATGGTCATTCTCGCGGCAATGCGTCAGGTGGATTGAGGCTTGCCCGAATCAGAACATTCCGCGAACAAGGGGCATGGCCCAAGTAACCCTCTCCGCAGATGATCTCGAACGCCTCATGAACATAGCAGCCCAACAGAGAGGGGTGAACGACGCACCCACCCTCATGCTGTTCTCAGAGATAAGGCGGCTTATTGAGGAGGCGAGGCGGAAAGGCCGAGAGCCCATTCCCTGACGGCTTCCAATCTCGCCTGGTTCCCAGCGCAGATAAAAGCATCGGCCTCCGGGATCATTAATTGCCCGAGAGGAAGGACGGCGCTTCGATCGGGTCCGTCGCCGCCCGAGGCGGTTTCGGTGGCGCCGGACAGATGCTGGACGCTGGCCGCACGTTGAGCCTGGGCGTATTGCAGGCTGAGAGAGCGATAACGAACAGCAAGGTCAGCAGCACGGGCATCGGCCGCATCAGCTTTGCGGACATCTTCGGTTTCCTTCTTGAGCTTGGCGGCTAGGGCCATTTGCGCGGCCTCTGACTGCGCGCGGGCAAAGACGGCGGTATCAGCCTTCCTTGCCGCCTTTTCCGCCGCGAGCGCCCCTTGGGTGGCCGATAGGCGGAAGGATTGGATGACCAGCCCCAGGATAAGCGCTACGACCGCACCCCCGACCAGGAGATGCGGCCAATAGCGTTTCCAGAGGGCGGCCAGGGCTGGGCCGAGGTTCACTTTTTCGCCAGCTTGCGGGTTTTGCTCTGGCCCCAGATGAAGGGGACAGCGAGCCCGGCAATGGTGATGAGGGCGGTCAAGGTGTCCTGCTGGAGATAACCGCGCCCGATCGCCCAACCACCCGCGACAAGCGCGATCTGGCGGACAGCGGCAACAGCCTGTTCAACGGTCACTTCGTTCATGGTTATTTCCCCCTGTACATTTTGGCTTCCGCCTCCCGGCGCCGAACAAGGCCGGTCATTCTTCGCCCATTGGCATTGCACCAGCGGGCGAACTGCTTGACGGCGTCGTCATAGTCGCCGTCCCTGTGCAGTCGCAGCAGAGTGGATTGCCCAAAGCCCCCCATGCCGATGTTGTAGGCGAGCGAGACACAGGCGTTGAATTGCCCCTGCGTCGTCGGGGCATCCCCGATCTTCGCAGCCACCAGTGCGGCGAACTTGACGATATCGGCAGAAAATCGCGCGTCGGCCTGGGCTTGCGTCCAGATGACGCCCTTCCGAATGCCGGGACCTGTGCTGCCCCACCCGATCGTCCACGGCTCGCCGCCCGTAGCTGGATCGGGATAGGCGGCCAGTTTGCAACCCTCGAACGATTTGATCAGCTTCTCGCCAGCAGCGTCAACCTTCAGCATCAGCATCTCCCTTGCTGAGCCAGCCCCTGACTGTCTTGGTTTCCATGATCCTGATGGCCGTCCATATGATCGATAGGCCCGCCGCCACAGACGGCAGGATGTTCGCCAGCGTCCCCAGCACCGTCACAACCGAAAGCGCGTCCAGCGCGTGTTTCCCCGCTTCTTGATAACCGTCCAATTTATGCGCCCCCGCGTTGTTCATTTCTGGTTTGCCCTGAGCGCCGCCAGTTCAGCCTCAAGCGCGACGACCCGCGCCTGAAGCATAGCCACAGCGTCCATCGCCTGGTTGCGCTGGGCCTTGATGGCTTCGATGACCTTGTTGCCGTCGATCTCCATCACACCGCCTCCCGGACAAGGCGGAAGTGGTTTCCAGAGCCATCGCGGAAGTGCAGATGCCCGTCGCTAGAATCCATCCAGAAGCCCCAAGCGCGTATATCAGTTGGGGCAGCGCCACCGCTGATGAATAGGGAATATTTGCCGGTACTTGGCGGGGCCAGGCTAAGCCAGGCGTCTTCGTCGTAAACATCGCCAATCCCTATGCCCGCAGACGCGTGGGGGAGGGAAAGCTGGCCCAGCCCCGTTAGCTTCACATTGTCGAACTTCAAGATGTGCCCGCTGACAGTCACATTCTCGTAGTTGAAGATGTTGGCCAGCGCGGCTTCATGGTCGCTGTCGAACAGTGAACCGGTGGGGTCCATGGGGCTGTTCGTCAGCCCGCCTTGAGTGAAGAGACGAAAACCCGTTAGCCACCCGGCTACACCGTTGCCATTCTGGCCCATCCCGCCCGCTGCGCCGATGGTATAGGCCGCGTGAGTGTAAATACCCTGTTCGCTGCCGCCCGCCCAACTATTGAAACCCACAACATGGTCAACGTTCGGGCTTTCAATGATGACATCGGTTTCGTAGCCGACCATCGCGGGACAGGAACCGTCAGGCCCAACCGTCGCCCCGCTGGAACCGCCATAACCCTTTCCGAGCGTGAAGGCGTCGATCACCACGCCAGAGGACAAGCCGTTCTTATCGCCCAGCGAAGTGTCCGCCAGCGTTTGGACGACACCGAACGACCCACCCATGACGCTATCGCCGTCATAATTTACGCCGCCTGCGTTGACGCTGCACTGGAAGCCAGCCCAAGTGCCGCTGCCGGGATTGCCGGGGATTCCGCCTGTGGTCAGGGCGGAGCGGATCGTCGCCTCTATGACGTTGAAGTAGAAAGGCCCTGATTGAGTGCCAGACGATGGGGAGGATTGAAGGATATCCACGCCCAGAGCTGCGCTATTGGGCGTCGGCCGGATTCGGAATGCTTCAGAAACGGTTGCTTGTACAATCGAGCCATCGATCTCGACCGGCTTGGGTGTGGCGAAGTTGGTCGTGGCGCTCTTGAACAGCGTCCCATCCGTGACATTGACCGATGGTCGAATGAACAAGGTATTGGTGCCACTGGACGCGATGTTGGCAGCTTCGGCGCCAACAAGCACGCCCTCGTCATTGATGGTTGCCTTGGTCGCAAGCGCCGCCTCGACGCTAACACCCGCCGCCGTCCCGATCTGGTCAGCGGCCTGCGAAAGTATGGATGTGCGAACCCACACCTTGTCGGTGCTGGAGGTGGACCGGATATAGTTCACCTTGCCCGTGTCCGCTGCCACTTCTGCTGTGAAGTCGGCATAATCTCGGATCGTGAAGGTGCCCGCCTTCCCCGCTTCCGACAGGATCGCGCTAACGTTGGAGGTGGCCGAAACCTCCAGATCGGCGGTGGTTGAATAGGTACTGTTGGCAGGGCCGGAGGGGCCCGAGAGCCCAGGCGTAAAATCCTCCACCGTCTTGATGACGGACGATCCTACCGAATAGAGGAGGGAGTACTGCCCCTGTTCGATGTAGAAGGAATAATTCCCATCAGCGTCGGTGGTGGCTTGATTTTCTGGAATGAGAGGAGTCTGATCCTCATCCGCATAGATCGGAGCGACTGTCTGCGTCCCCTTGTAGAGCGCGGATACAATAACGCCAGCCATAGGGACGCCAGTGCGGCGGTTCTCGACGTAATCAAAAACGTGGATCAGGGCCATAATCAGTACCCCGCCGCGATATAGTAGCCTGAGACGGCCCCGTTCGCCGCGTTGTAGGCGGTAAAGCCGTCCTTTGTCGCAGACCCACCCGTCACCGCGGGCAAATTGTCCTGACCGCCAGGATTGCCATCTGAGCCGCTACATATCGGGAAAGATGCATTGGGGAAGCTCCCGGCGTAATTGACTGTGGCCGAGCTGTTCGCGGGACATGTGAACGTGCCCCATGCGAACTGCACATAGGAAGACGCGCCGACCTGGAGGCGCACATAGCCGGGATTGGCGATCGACAGAGCCGCCACGCGCACCGCCCCAAGCGTCAGGCATGCGGCTTGCCCGTCCGCATCGTCCAAAAGCGTGCGAATAAACGCTGTTAGCGCTGTGACCGCGAATGTGTCCGGCCCTGTTGCATAGATGACCTGGTTGGCGGATGTCGTCAGCGCCGCGAGCGCAGTGAGCAGCGGGTCTTTGTATTGATAAGCGTCGGGAAGGGCGTCGGTGAACGTCTTAACCTGCGCCATGACCTCCCGGACGGCGTTGTTCAGGTTTGCAGACGGACAACCTTCCGCGATGTTGACCGCGCCTACCGTGCCATTGTCTGCTGCGGTCGTTGACCAATCGCTGACTGCCAATGCTTCATTCCTAATCCGGGCGAGTGGCGGAAGGTCCGCGGCTGTCTCGCTGTGTGGGGATTAGGGATGGTTGGCGCGCGGCCTATGGCGGCGGCTCAGTTCCCGACTGATGGGGAGAATGTAGCAGAATCACGGAGATAGGGAAGGGGGAATAGTCGTGACGGACTCGACTCTTACCGTTGTTCCGGCCATTCAGTGCGGCGTGGAGTCGCGGACACGGCAGCGAACCGTACACCTGCCACTCCCACGGCACGACCAGAGGCCGTCGCCCAGCGCTTGCGCAGCGAACCGCCCGAGGACCGCAATCGTGCCATCATCGGAAGCGGTCTAGAACGCGGATGGTGAGGAGATTGCCCGCAACCATCCTTATCGGTTGCACTGGACGCGGCAAACGCAACCCTCATGGGCTGCGACCGGTCGTGGCCCGAGGTATCAGCGATGATTTCTTGGACTACGAAAAGGCTGAAGGTTGAAGTCAATCTGGCGGCGATCATCCGGTCGATCGCTTTGTTGGTCTTCTTCCTCCAGTAACGGGATCCGGTGGGCACCTTGGCGTGCTCACCGGGTTTCCACGACCGGCAGCGAAAGAATAGCATGCGGCAACAGAAGCCTCAAAGGAATTTGATCAATGGGCCTACATACATGGTAATGCAGATGACATTGCGCGGAAGTGTGATTGCGGATGTGCCGCCTGCAACGCCCTGGCAACTGTCGCTCATTGTCGTTTCCTTTCAGTTAGGGTAGCATAACCCCGTGGACATTAACTGGAACATCGTGGCCGCCTCTGCCGGATTTGCCGGGATGCTCCTGCTGCAGCCCGAACCAGCCTTCGCGCAATCAACGGGTTACAAGCTCATTGTCGCCTACTCCGAAGGCGGAGTAACAGCGGTGGATTATCCCACAAAAGCTCGATGCGAAACGGCGCGAGAGGCTGTGCAATCAGAAGCTAGAGCAAGGATCGCACGGTCAAACGCAAACCTCGCTCCCGGCGCCATTTTGGTGCAAGGCCCCCGCGTGCCAGACGCGTTCTGCATCCCTGGCTGACATGGACAAGCTGACCTTCATCGTCTTGACTTGCTTCGGTGGGGCCATTCTTCGCCACTTCATCGAGTCTCTGTTGAGAAAGCGCAAGTCCAGAAAATCATTGGCCCTGCGACAAGCCCAAGAGCAACGGCGATCCGAACATTCCGCCGATGCGTCGATTGTCATAGATCTTGTCCCCGATGGATCGGGCGGCTTCCGACCGGCCCAGTAGCATCTTCTCAAGCGCCGTCCTGCCGCCCTTGGTTGATGCAAGCCCAGCCAACGTCAGCGGAATCGCCGCTTCAGTCGGCAGATAGTCGGTCAAGTCGCCGGTCGCCGCAACGCCACCAACCGTAGCAGGAAGAACCCAAGTCGCCAGCGCGCGATCAGTCGTCCCGCTGTTTGGCGTGGTGGACGGAAGCACCTGCTGCCCGGCGCTCTGAAGGTCACGAAACGGCATATCGCCCGACGCCGCAGCCCGCTTGCCGCCAAAGCGCTTGGTGTTGCTGATCATAGCGCGCCCCAGCTGAGCCGGGGTGTATCTCCCGCCCGCATTGTCAGCCGCCAGCGTTGCATCCTCCAAGATTGAAAGGTTGCGATAGGCGCTGTTCGCATCCTTCATGGCCTGCCCGGTACCTGGCGCCTGCCGCTCGGCTAGGCCCATAAGCGCGTCCTCTATGTCCACAGTTCGGTCTTTGAAGAGGTCGGCCATGGGCTCGCTCTTCTTAATAACAGAGCCCGCGTCCGTGCGCAGACCTTTGATCGCCGCCTGTAAATCGCGGCCCGTCATCTGTCCCGTGCCGACGAAGGGGTCCACCCGATTAGCCAAGGTCGCATTGAACGTGTCAGCCAAGGGCCCGGGAAGATTGCCACCCGCCGCTCGCGCCGCTGCCATGTGCGTCTGATAAGCTGGATCAGCGGAAAGGCGCACGGGCCCCAGCGCATTGTCATACGCTTGGCTGACAAGCCCTTGGGCTTGTTCGATCGCATCATTACCTACCGTTCCCTGCACCTGCTGCCCGATAGGCTCCAGCGCGTCCTTGAACGTGGCTCTACCGAAGGCGTCCAAACCTTCTTCGCGGCGCTGGCGAATAGCATCCCCGAGATATGGGATTGACTCGAACTTATCTTCAACTCCCTTGATCGTCCGGCCGATGACACCATTCTGGCCCATCATTTGCCCGACCGTGAGAGGCACCCCGCGGTTCTTGAGATAGCGCACAGCCGGATCAGAGACACCTCGCACAGCTCTCCCGGCGCCACCGAACATTCCGCGCCCGATTACGTTGCCCGCCGCGGAAGATCCCGCCCCGAACAACGCCCCGGTCAGACGGTCATCGTTATTTTCGCCAGCTCCGAATGCTGCCCCATAGAGTGCGTCAGGAACAATTCCACCACCCATGGTGGCCAACTTCCCACCAACCGATGGAATCGCGCCGAGAGCCTTGGTGGCCCCCAAGGAGGCCAGTGCAGCGCCCGTCATGGATCCAGCGAGGCCAGCGTAAGGGTGATCCCGCAGCGACATATCCTTGGCGACCTGCGCAACCGCAGGATTGCCACCCATCCAGCCCACGACCTCATCCAAGCCGCCAGCGGTCACAGCGTTACCCGCATTGATCGTGTAGGAGCCGAGAGGCCCGCTAGCCATGCCGCCCAGCATCTGGCCCGCAAGACCTGCGCTTTCCCGACCAGTTGTCGGCGTGGAGAACTGAGTTCGTGCGCCCGCCTGGCGCCCCTTTATGGCTTGGTCGAGGTCAGGGCCGAACGGCTGCGCGCCATACTTTGCTGCGATGGCGTCGATCTGCTCCCGACTTGCACCCGCATTGAATGCGGCCTGCGCTTCAGCGGCCAGCGCCTTATCCACTTCGGTGGAAAACTCACGGTTGCCGCTAGGATCGACCACGGGGGCCGCGGCGCTAGGGCCGAGCATCGAAGGCGGCGGGGCGGAAGGAGGAAGGGCTGCTGCCCCATCATTACCCCTCTTGTTTGGGTCAACAGGCGTCACGCGCCCGTTGGCATCAGGAGCGCCGCCAAGCACTGCGATTGACCGTTCGCGGGCATTGCGGGCCAACCCCTCCAGGCTGTTGATCTTGTCGAGAATAACCTCGTCACGGTCACCCGCCTTCGGGAGATAGGGGCCAACCGCCATCTCGGCTTCAGCCGCCGTGTTCAGCTGGCCACCAGTGAACCCAAGCGCCTGCCCAACATCGCCGCGCGACTTGTTCCCCGCCGTGTCGAACCGCTTGTTTGCAGTCGAGGGGAAATAATCTTGAAGTCCCTTCAAGCCAGAGGTGGCGCCCGGCCCACTCTTATATAGCTCGCGAAGTTGAGCGACGGTCTGGTCAATCCGCTTTGCAGAATTGAAGGCCGCAATAGCGTCCGCGCGCTCTTTCGCGCTCAACTGCGGAGCGCCGGATTGCTTAGTCGCAGGGTCGGCGGGTCCCCCAGGGACAAATTCAAAGCCGGTATGAGTAGAGTTCCAACGATACCCTGCTGGCGGTTTGTCCTGTTCGTTCCTGGCGCGCGCCGCTGCATCTTGCGCCAGTTGCACACGAATGCGCTCCATCTCCATCTGCTGCCGGATGCGGTCCATTTCTAGCGGCAGTTTAGGGTCAGGTCGTCCGATCGTAATAGGCTGCAAGCCGCCGCTTCGCGGCGCCCCCTGCGGAGCCGCCTGCGAGACACCCTGATCAAACCAGTCCTGAGCCATTACTTCTTCACCCCACGGCGCCCATCAGGGCTGATAACCAGCGTGCCTACCGGGACGCGCGCCATTTCCTCTGCGCTGGTGACGAGAACCGGGGTCCCCTCACGCTGCTGCCACTGCGAAAAATTGACGCCTTGCCCTATGGAGCGCATCTGATCGACAGTCAGATGCGGCACACCGGGGCCTGCCGATGCCGGGCCGCTGTTTCCAGTCGGACCCGGCGTCGGAGAGATAGCAGGATCACCTCCTTTCGCATCGATCGGGCCATTAGGCCCCACCGGGATGAGTGATTGCGTGCCGTCGCCATTGTCTGCGCGGATCCAGTTGATTTTCGGCGTCGGGTCTTTGTAGGCAATGGTCGGCTTGCCATCGGGGCCGATCATGCCGAGAGAGCCGTCATTCGTCTCCCAATAGTGGGGCGCGACCGGGTCGGGGAACTGCTGCTTCTGCTGAAGCTTCCAGACATAGTCATCCCGCTCCGCCATACGCTGCCGCTGCGCGAGACGTTCCCGCTCCTGCAAAGCGCGCTGATGCTGAACCTGAGCCGCATAAGGTCCCTGCTGCCCTGCCATCCCGGCAAGGAAGTCGGCGGCGATGCCTGCGAAGCTCGCGCCGGGGCGCTTCTCGGGCACAGTCTGGGGCATCGGCATTTGAGACGGCATCGACATGCCAGGATCGGTCGGGCCGAATCCGCCACCCTGCGGAGCGATCTGAATATCAAGCTGATCGGTCGGCTTGCCGAGCCCGCGGAACATCATCGCCATTATTTGAAGCCTCCGCCAGCCCATGCCGATGCAGCATTGGCCGCACCGCCGATCAGCATGGCGCCGAGGTTCATGCCGGTCTTCGTCTTCGTGTTGAGGTTATTGCCCCAAAGGCCCTGAATGCCGCTGGCGTACTGGTTCGCCACATCGAGCGGGATGCCGACCAAGGACTGACCCAAGGCCGCCTGGGTCTGGAGATTGTTGTTCTCTGCCTCACTGAGGCCCGCCGCTGCGCTGGTGGCCTGCGCCATCCGATCGCGCTCGCTGCTGTAATCCTGATAGCGCAGGTTGTTTTCCGCGCTCGCAAGCTGCTTGCCCAGTTCACCGATTTGACGCGTCGAGCCGGTCTGTCCATTGCGCCCGAAAAGGGCATTGATACGGTCGGCTACGCTGTCGCCTGTGTCGGCGATCATGCGATCGATATAGGGATTGCCCTGGAGATATTTGCCGCCCAGCACATCCCCGACATAACCATTCGCCGCGGTGATGTTGGGCTTGTTCGGATTGAAGGCGTCGAAGGAAGCGCCAAGCCCCGCCGTCACCTTGGCAAGGTCAGGCCGCACACCCTGATAGGCACCGGTAATGGCGTCCGTCGCAGCATTGATCTTGGGCAGGGCGTCCTTGCCGTAGGTCGTCTTGCTGGTGGATTTGGAGGACGAGATACCCATCAGGAAAGCTCCTTCCGGATTGCCGTCTGATGGAGAGAATAACCGCTAGACTTCATCACCTTCAACCATCCCTCACGCGACTGGATAACGATGGTGGAGCAACCTTGATGCTGCGCCCACTCTTCCACTCGGCGGATGGTTGTTGAGACTAGCTCACTCAATTCCCCGGCTGCAGCTTCGACATGGCACTCTTTGAGGCCGGTCGGATAAACCTTCAGCGAAACCAATATACAGGATTTCGACTCTGTGAAAAGCCTTATCCTTCCGCTCCATACCTCTCCATCGAGCCATTCCAAGGTATAGAAACGCAGGTCCAACATGCCCGCCAGATCATCGCGGAAGCGGAGATATTCTTCCCATCCGGGCACGCTCACCACAGCGCTTGCCATGTCGTCCCATCCCACAGCTTCGCCTTGTTCACGCCCGTATCGAACCAGCCATCGCCGGGACGGGGATCAGTCGGGGCGGTCGCGCTTTCCGGGAACTGCCGACGCGCGAGAAGCCCATTGATGAGCCCTGCAACCTTGCGGCACCATTCCGGCAATGCTGACGCTGCGGGAGGAGTGGGGGGCAGCGGGATCATCGCCCCCTCTGCCCAGCTGTCAGTTTGTAGCCGATTGGCAGCACGACCGCACTGTTCGGCTCATACTGACGGAAATAGTCTCCCAATTTGGCGCCAGGGTGCTGTTGCAGGTTGAATGGCGAGGCCCAGAACGCCCACTGGTCATTGCCCGCGTCCACCCATTCTCCGCCCGGCGTCTGCGGCGTGTTATACTGGCTGCCGGTCGAAAAAGTCATATGGTTGGGCAGCTTGTAGGTGTCTGGAAGGTGACCATTCGCCGCCTCCTGCGCGTTGCCCATGAAGGCGCCGCGCAAGTCATAGTCGCCTTCATTCTGGAGGTCGGATGGCAAGCGCGAGCGCCAGTCCTGATAGCGGCCCTCGTCCTTCGCCCCGAGCTTTGTGCCGAACATGCCCATTAGCGTCCGCCCGCCATTTCAAATTCAACATCGACGCCCAGCGCATAGGACCAGACCGCACCCGCGGGGATATCGACCTGCACGCCCACATGCCGCCCATTGGCCCGCAAAGGCACGCGGCCATTGTCGCGGATGCTGCCCGATGTTCGCGTGGACGCCGTATCACCCGCCCGCGCCCGCACATCGACCGTCACGGTTCCCTGCACAGCATCGGACACGACCCGCGCGCCCCTGATCCGCGCCCGCTGCCCGTCGCCGATCTCGGTCGGCTTGAACGCGAAGGTCGCAGCCATGTTCGAGCCCGAGAGCGTGCTTATCGCGCCACTGTTCGACGCGACCACCAACAGCGGATTGCCGCCTGCGAAGATGTCACTGTCCAAGCTGATCGGAACTGTGTCGATGCCGCCCGGATAAAGCGCGTCGATCGCCTCCAGGGAGATGCTCGATGTGAAGCCTGAGAAGATCGCACGGAGCGACAGGTCGATGGTGGACCATGCGCCCAGCGTCCAGTCATAGCACCAGATGCGGCCCGGCGTGCCCGGTATCGCCCACATCACGGTCGTTGTCCGCGGGTCAACCGCCGAGGTCATGTTCTTGATGTCGTCGCGGCTGTAGAGGCTGAAAAACTCGCGGTCGATCTTCTCCTGGCCGATCGGGCGCACCTCGTTGCGATCGGTGACCTTGAACCCCTCCTCAGAGAGGAAGAACACCAAATTGCCTTCGCGGGCCACCGAGCCCTTTGCCATGCAGCCAATGTCACTGGCGATCTCGTCAAAGGTCCACCAGGTCACGCCGTCAGCGTTATAGGTTGCCCTCCGTACCGAATTGCGCTGGAGGATGATGCCGGTTTCGCCCCCGGCCAGCCCCATGATATCGCCGCCATTAGGGAAGGGGACGTATAGCGCCTGATTGATGCCAGCGGTCCATCCCTCGCTGTCATTGTAGCCGGAGATGGCGAGCGTGTTTCTGGCTGTGGGATCACCGGCAAGAAACACCTGATCGCGCACCGTTGCCACAAGGTCACTCACAGGCGGAGAGCCACCCAAAGCCGCCGCCGTGCCCGCGGTCAGGTCATATTTGACCGGCGCCCCGCCGTTCACGCCGATAGCCAGATCCCCGAACTGGGTAAAGCGCCAGACTGTGGCGGAGAGCGAGCCAAGTTCACTGTTCCAGGCTGTTCCATCATAGCTGTAGAGGTTGGTGGCCGTTCCCGCGATCATCGATGCCACGCCATCGGACGACACATAGGACGCGCCGTTTATGATGCCCGCCAGCGTGGCGGCAAAAGTGACCGGCGACTTGACCGGGCGATAGCCTTCGGCCGCGGGGAATGCGTTATAAGCCCGCGACAATGCTATAGGCTTGTCGGGCTCCAGTGGGCCGAAGAGAAGCCGCTTCAGCACCGTGCGCCTCGCACCTGACGGGCAGGAGAGGGGGCCAACGGGCCACCCCACGCATCCTTGCGGCTCGCCTGCTGCAACTCGGCAATCGCCTCATCGAGATAGGCTTTGCATGTGTCGATCGCGTCAGGGTCGCGGATATAGGTTGCCGCCTGGTGCAGCGCGCCCCAGACATAGATATCCGGGTTCTCATTCAGCAGCCAATTGGTGGGCTGGCCGGTCCCAAGCGGAGGAATGCGGCGCCAGTAGACAGCCGAAAGCGTCAGCGGGTTCTCTGCTGACGGCGCCGGGGAGAAGCGCAGATAGCGGCCTTCCACCGCATAGACGCGCGCTTGCCCGAAGCTCGACCATTGCGGCAGGTCATTGGAAGCCACTTCCGAAAGCGGTTGTGCAGACCCCGCGACGTTCAGCCGCCGCAGTTTACGGAAGTCATCGGGGAGGGCATATTCCTCGTCCGTGACCGCCCACACCGCCGCCGTTTCCTGCAAGTTCGTGCGGAGCAAGCGGTTGAGCCGTGCCTCCAGCAGCGCGACAAATTCAGGAATGCGATCGGTCAGGTCGTCGCGGTCGAGCCAGTCGCCCACCATGGCGACAAGATCGTCATATTCACCGATCGTGCCAGGAACGATTACGTCGAGGGAAATAGCCATGCGGCATCCTCACATGATGAAGTGGTTGACCCTCAGGTATCGATATTCGGGATCATTCAGCAGGCGCTTGACGCCATCGGCATGAGCCGGGTCCCACGCATTTACCCCGTGCTTGTGCATCCATTCGAACATGACGGACGCCGGGATGCGGGCCGCGTACCACATGTCGCCGCGCTTATCGAAGCTGTCGGCCTGGGCGGCCTTGTTCTGGTCAAGGATGGGCTGAACGTCCCAACCCTCGTAGCGAATCTGCACATCGTCAGGCTCGTCGCCCGAGCGAATGAATTTACGGACCCCGTTAAAGGATCCGTCATCGATCATTTCCCAATCAGAGCGCATCAGCGAGCCCCTTCTTGATCAGCGCTTCAGCGTCAGCGGTGGGCAGCGTTTCTTCCGCGCCCGTCTCGCGGCGCACATCGGCGGCAATGAACACGCCATCGCGCTTGATGCGGACCTTGATCGTCTCAGCCTTGGAATGCGTCTTGCGGACCATGATCGTTCCTCTGAAAAAATGGGGCCAGCCCGAAGGCCAGCCCCACCCCCCGTTAAGTCAGGTCGGCCACGATGCCGGAGGCGGCCTGGTTGAGGCAGCGCAGCGCCCATTCGGTGATCAGCGCCTTGCGGGTGGCAAGGCCGGTCTGGGCCAGCGTATCCACATGCAGCGGATCACCGACCGCGATGTCCCAATAATCCGGGTCCACCAGCAGAGCGGAGCGTGCATCAGCGAAGCGATCAGGTACGAACTGCACCTCGCCGAAGTCCGACACGTATATATCGGCGCCAGCGATGATCGTCGCCTTCTTGTTGCCGGTCTCACGGCGCTGCTGGGCGATGCCAGCGAAGGCCGCGGCTGTCTGCTTCTGCGTGCCGTTGGTGATGACCGCCTTGGGATTGCCGCCCGCCGACCATGCCGACTGAAGGACAGTCTTCAGCAGGGCCTCAGTATAGGCCCGCTGCGTACCGTTGGTGGCCGCCGCGACGATACCCGCCGAGAAGCCGCCATTCGCGCCAGACGCGCCGCGCGAGACGTTGCTGGTGAGCCACGCCTGGGCGCCCGCGGTTTCACCCGCAGTGCCCGCAGCCGCCGCAACCGAGGCATAGTTGCCAAGGGCCCGCTTTTCCATGTCGGTGCGCAGTTCGCGGCCCGACTTCATGATTTCGCGGGCCAGTTCCGACCGGCGACCGGCCTTGTTGGTCCATTCCACGGTCGTGGACGAGCCGACAACCTTGGTCATGATCTGAGTGTGCGTGCCCACGCGCGTGGTGTTGGCGCGGCTGCCATTGGTGAGGTCATCGCCCTGTACAGCCTTGTTGTCGTGGTTCGCGGCGGCCAGACCATCGGTCTGCCACTCGGTATAGGTATTGCTCGCCTTCGAGCGCCCGATCATGTCGATGAAGGGGGTTTCGTCGGGGAACAGTTCGGCGATCTTGTTGTCCAGGTCTTCGCGTACACCGACGCGGGAGACGTTCTGGATGGTATTGCTGGGAACAGCCATATCAAAACTCCATCAAGGGAGGGTCGGCGTCATCGCGACGCGGAAACCCGTTTCATTCAGAGACCCAACCAGTCGGCAATGGCAGTTCCGTCCTTGGGATTGGACTTCACGCGGTCCCATGCCTTCTGGCTATTTGCTGCATTCAATTGCTGCTTGCTCGGCTTGGTGCCGGGGCGGACCATCTTGGGAAGGCCCTTCGCAGCGCGGACGGTCTCCATCTGCTTTGCCATCGCCTTGCGGTATTTCTCCGCGTCGGCCTTCCATTCGAGGGCCTTCTTCAAAGCGAGGATGTCAGTAGAGGAGGCTTCCGCCATCAGCTCGTCTGGATATCCGAGTTCCGCGCCGATGGACTGCAACTGTTCGCGCAGTTTCGGGCCGCTGGATGGGTCGAACCATTCCGGGAGCTGTTCCTGCAACCGCTGGGCATCCGAAGCGCGTTCGGCTTGCTGCGACTGTTCCCGCGCAGATTGAGCGGCCGCCTGAGACTGCGCAATCTGCTGGTGCAACTCGCGTTGCTGGTCAGCGCTGCGCTGGTAGGCGGCCATCTGCCGGTTGTACAATGTTACATCTTCTTGATTCCCGGTGTAAAGCAATCTTTCATCGGGCGCCTGGGGCATGATCTGCTGGGCGTAGATGGTGAGCTTCTGCACATGGTCATCATGCAGCTTGGCGATGATATCCCGCGCTTCTGTCGCAACCTGGTTGCGGGTCTGGCTCGCCTCGAACGCCTTCTGCTTGACGAAATTGTCACGTTCGGTTTCCCGGCGCTGGATTACCGCCTGCGCTTCAGGGGGAAGCTGGGCGAAGAGGGCTTTGTCCTCCTTCGACCAGCTATGAGGGGCCTCTACCGCGGGGGTTTCCGCCTCTTCCTCATCATCGCCCTGTTCGGCATCATCCTCGGCGGCTTCATCGCCCTCCTCGGCTTCCGAAAGGTCGATTTCATCCCCGTCCTCCTGCTGCTCCTGCTCTTCCTGTTCCTCTTCAGGACCAAGGATCGCATCCAGTTCGGGGCCAAGGACGCTCTCCAGCGTGCTTGAATCTACGGGCATCGTTCAGCCTCCTTCAGTTAGGCGCAAAATTGAGGAACCGGCGCTTGGCCGGGGACATGGCGGCAATCTCTTGAGCGCGGGACTTCTCTTTCGCCGCAACATCACCATCCTTCATGGCGGCCATTAGCTGAGCTTCCACGGTGTTGATGACGCGCTGGGCGACCGAGAGATTGATGATCTTCTGCGGCTTGTCGGGCTCGTTGATCGCCGCACGCATCTGCGCCTCGCGATATTCCTCACGCAGGGCTTCGATGGTGGGCGTGATGAACTCCAGCGCCTGCTTGGCGGAGAGGGCACGCTTGCGGCGCTCGTCCAGTTCGAGGATGCGTTCGCTCATTCCGCCAAATCTCCGCCAGGCCGCATCTCAGGTAGGGCGTTTTCCGCCTCCCGATCCTTACGGGCCATTTCCTGGTCAAAGGCAAAGCGCCGCTCTGCCATGCTCTCTTCAAACGCCTGCCGACGCAGCGCCAAGGACGCCTCAAACTCGGCCCGCTGTCGGGCAAGCTGCTCGCTGAGCGCGGCCTGTTCGCGCTTGGCCTGCAGATCATATTCGTTCTGCTGCTGCTTCAGATGGGCATCGATCTGCTGCTGCTGCTCCTTCAACTGTGCATCGGCCTGCACCTTTACCAGCGCTGGATCGGGGGCAGGTTCTTCCTGCTCCTGCGGGTCGTCAGGGCTCGGCCAATAGTCGGTCGGCACACCAAGCCCCAGATCCTTGACCAGCGCGGCCACGCTGTTGAAGAAATGCTCGGGCTTGATCGGGATTTCCGACTGTGCCGCGGCCTGCTGCAACTGGATCAGCATCATGCGGTTCTGCACCCGCTCATCCTTGCGGCCCGTGCCCAGACCGACGCGGACACGGATGTTCATGTCTTCGGGCCACTGGCGCGGGTTCACCTGCCGTTCTTCGCCGTCGATGCTGACAGTGGTGGGCTGACCAAAGCGGCACAGCAGCCGGTATTTCTTCAGCATCAACCGGGCGAAGGCTTCCGCGAAGTTGCGGGCCAGATATTCCTCAATCTGCTGCCCCTGCGCCTGCATTAGCGCGGTGCCGGTCGCGGTCTTGTTTAGGGCGTCCGCGTCGAGGCCCTGATTGAGCCGGGTAATGCCGGTGCGGCTTTCCTTCTCGCCGTTCAGCACCTCCATCACTTCGAAGGCGGACTGTGCCGCAAAGGGCAGGGTGACAGCGATCGGTGGTTGCTGGCCGATATGGCGGATGATGCCGCCAGGACGGTTGGTGGTCAGCAGGTCGTCAATCGTGCTGTCGCCGATCGATGCTTCGTTGAGCGTCCAGCGCGGATTGTTGGTGAGATAGAGATTGTCGAGCCCCTGCCGCATCAGCACCGAGCGCGTGCGCTGAATGTCCATCACCTTGTCGGCAAGGGATTGGCCCACCAGTCGGCCCGGCATCGGGAAGGGGCACCAGATGACGCCCGGTTGCTCATCGATCGGCTCAACGTCGAGCATGTGGGAGCCGACGCGCAGGCATTTCAGCAGTTCGGCAATGCCGTCGCCGTCGAGATCGAAGCGGCAATATTCCTCATACAGCCAGACCGAGCGGTTGGCCCCGGTGCGGTAATCAAAGCTGCTGTCATTATGCCCGCCATCGCGCGCGCGGGCCAGTTGGTTGAAGTCGTCCCCGCCATCATCGCTAAGGCCCGACACATCAAAGCCCATCTCAGCAATCTCGCTGACGGTTTTCTTCGTCTTGAACACGGAATAGACACAGGCGCGGTCCAGGTCGCGAGCATCAGCAGCAAAGCCGTGCTCCTCGTTGGGCGTCACATAGTCCTGGAGGATGGGCGGCTGCGGCTCCAGCCATGCCACAGCATATTGCTGGCCGATGTCATCCATCTGCGCCTGCTGGATGAACTGCACGCCCTGGTCTGCCATCACGGCGATCTCTTCGACCGAAAGGACTTCCTCACGGCGAAGGGGGGCGCGTTCCTCTATGCAGCATTTGACGACGCTGCTCTTCTCCAGCAGCCCCGCCTTGATCCAGTCATGGATGATCGAATAGCCGTCCTGCCCCTGGTAGAACTCGCGGCTGACAAGCGCGGTCGCCTCCTCGGCAAGCTGCTTGTTGGGGTGCTCGAACTCCACAACATTGTCGCCGCTCACCATCGTGCGCAGCAGCGATACGGTCATGTAGTCGATCACCTCGGCAACGTCGCGGGTGACGATCTGGCTCTTGCCGTCCTCCTCGTCGCCAAAGGGCTCGCCATTGTAGAAGTCGAGCGCGGTCATGCGCTCATCGGTTAGCTCGCTGTCATAGGCCCGCTGCTCTTCCTCGCGCAGGAATGCCAGCAGCGCCTCGTAGTCGGGCTGCGCCTCTTCGGTTTCAAGCGTGAATGGAGCGGTTGCCATCAAACGATGCCCTTGCTGGAATATTGGATGGGACGAGCGGCTTTCGGCTCGCGATAGGAAACGGCGACCAGCCCGAAGGCGTCGGCGCCGTGAGAGGCCCAGTCATGATTAGGGCCGAGACCAATGCCCCGTTCTGGATCGCGCTTTTCGTGATACCAACCGATGGCATCGATGCCGCCCGCGCACTTGTCGGCGTCGAACCACATCTGGGGAAACAGCCTGCGCGCAGCCTCAATCCGCTGCATCGCTGCCCCTGCGCCCTGATTGGGCACCACTTCAACCTGAAACCCAGCCTGCCTCAGTGCGCCTTCGTAGGTAGTCTGATAGACCTTCTCATGGGCGGCGCCGTCATGCGGAAGGATGCAATGGGCATTCTCATAACCATGCGAGCGCAGCCACTGGATATGGCTGGCAAGCGGCTGTCCAACCGCTTCGTAATAGTCGAGAAAACGGATTTCCTTGCCGATGAACTGGACGATCCAAATGGCGGTCGCATCAGCCTTCGCCCCGGTGCCGCCAATGTCCCAAACCGCCCGGAGCGTCATCAGCGGGTCGGCGGCAATCCTGCCGACGCGGTTCTCCAGCTTCGCTTGGGTCAGTGCCTTGGCGTAATAGGCGCCCTCAATGACGGTGAGATATTCACCCTCCCAGACATGCCCATATTGATCGGGACGCTCGCGCTGATCCTTCAGCCGCACGCGATCGAGGATTGCCGGGAACCACGGATTGTCCCGCCAATTCATCTCAACGATCTTGGCGCGCGGATCATTGTCGTTGGCGTGGCGAAAGCGCTGGTTCGTCGCGCTGTTCTTGCGCTCAGGGTTCCAGGTTAGCCAAAGCTCACTATCCTCTTCACGCAGTGTCGGGATCAGCTTTGCCCACGCCTCTTCCGTGACCGGCTCCGCCTCATCGATCCACGCCAACAAAATGCGGAACTTCGACTTGATGCTGTTGAGGTTACGCGACAGGCCGACGAACGAATAGGAGACGCGCCCGCTCTTGGTGCGGATATAGGTTTCACCAATGTCGAAGTGGGGAGCCAGCCATTCCGTCTCACGGATCGCAGCCTTGATCTCCTCCAGCGAGGAATCGGCCAGGCTGTTCATGAACTGGCGGGCGCACAGGATGATGCCCTGCCGCCCTTCCATATCCCATTTGTACGCCTTCACCGCTGTCATCAGCGCGAAGGTACGCGTCTTTGCTGAGCCGCGACCGCCATAGGCCCCGCGCGTGTCTGCCTCACCCTCGAACACCGGCACCAGCTTGGCGGGTATCTTGATCTGCGCCGCTGTCATTCGGGCGAGACCCCGACCAGTTCAATGCGCGTGACCTTGATCGGGCCGCCATCCTCCCCTGTGACCTGCATGGGCAGGACCTTGCCAAGCAGCGGCAAGAAGGATTGCGGGTTGGCGGTCGCCTGCGTGACGAGATAGCCGATCAAGCCATCTTTGCCGCCTGCCTTCGTAGCGGCCTGAAGGATCGCGTCCTTCAACATGGTGGTGGTTTTGTTGGGAACACCCTTGGGCCGACCGGGGCCGGGGGTGCCATCCCCGACCTTCCGTTTTCCAGTCGTTTTTTTTACGCCCACCTCGGTCATAGTGGGAAACCAATTACAGCAGCTTCAAACCCTTGTGCATGGGGCAAAAATCACAGGGAACTTGCGGAGTCGTGCGGGGTTTCAGAAGTCCCCCCGACTACCCCGCCAGTGCTGCGTGTGCTGGCGGGGATTGCTCCGCCCTCCGCAATATCCGCTTCACATGGCTGCGCTCCGCGCCCGTGCAGCGGCAGACCTGCATGATGCTGCAAGGTCCATGCTTCTGCCAATAGTTCAATACCCGCGCCCTGGTGACAGGCGGTCGCCCCCGATTAGACAAAATCGTCCCCCCTCATTCCCTTGGCTAATACCGTGATGATCGTATGCCCCCGCAACATAACGCGGGCGCCGCAGCCAAGCTTGACCGAGCGACAGCCCATCTGCGCCGCGGTGCGTACCGCGTTGGTCAGCATCATTTCCCGAATGGGTGTGAGATCATATCCATGGACCCGCTCGATGTAGCGGACCAGCGCATGATCGCTGACTATGACCGGCTCAGTTTCCGGCGCCCCCGTTTTCATCTTATCCCCCGCTGTTGAAATGCTACCTGTCGTTTGCTGGCCATCTCCACTCTGATGGCCCGAAGATGCGCGACAGGATCTTGAAGCTGTCCATCATTCCCCCTCTGGTGTGCCGAAGATTGTCGGGCTGGGCAGGTAGTCAGGATTGAGCTTCACACTGATGCGGAAGCGGCCATTGCACTTGACCCAGGAGCCTGCATCCATTTCGATCATGAAATCGTAGGGTGAGTTCAGTGCTTCGACACGCCAGCCCTTCATGTCGATGTCAGAAGCCAGGTGGGGCACCTTGCCGTCGCCGCGAAGTTCAAGCACGCCCACGAAGCCGGAATGATCCACCGCCTCTTGTGGATTTTTGTAGAACTGGATGCCTGCCGACTGCTCCCCATCTTCGACCCTTTGCTTCGTCTCAATCTGAAGCAGGTTGAAACGTTCGATCTGTTCTGCGTCCATCATTCCCCCCTCATCCACCGCTGAGCTGCGTCAAAGCCTGTGGGCCATGTGTCTAACTGGAGAAGCCTGCCGTGGATGATGAACATCCTTGTCAGTATCTCCGAATACGCCTCCGGATGCTGGTTCAGTCTCCGGGTGAGGAAGAGGAGTTCTAGCTGTAGGAGGGTGCGTTCGAGGTAGGCCATGCTATTCCCCTTTTGGCGATGCCTTCGGCCCGGGCTGGTCATGAACCGAGCCGGTGCCCGTCTCGGCCATACGGTGACCATCCCTATCGCGGGGAAAGCCACAGCAGCAGAACGATAGGATGAGCGTGACGCCCCGCAGTACGCAGCCTGGTCTATGCCCACGCGCTCCCCTCACTTGCCCGCCTCCTTGTGCTTGCGGTAGTGAGGAGGCGACCCATCTTCTGCGACCATGTGCGCGGGGAGATCATCCCTAAGGCAATGCGGCATGTACGCTGCTTTGAACTGCCCGCACTCGCACGGCATCCAGTTCCAGCATTTCGCCACCTGAATGAACCCATCGCGACAAGTTAGGCTCTGCCGCTGGTAGGACGAACACTCACTCATCACCGCCTCCTGATATTCCTGTGCCAGTATTCCGCTGCGTGTAGATCGACCCCCAGCCTCCGTGCGTAGGCTCCAGCATCCTTCCGGCTCCTGTCCTCCTGGAGAAGCCAGCAGATGAAACGGGTGGCAGGAGAAAGGTCGTCACGGTCGAAGAGGTCGGGCATGTCATGCGCTAAACCCGGTCAGCAGCCGGTCAGCCACGAGCTTTGCGTATCCGGCAATATCCACCCAGCTATCGGCATAGTCAGGGTCGCCATTCACGATGCGCCCCAGCTTGTGCGCGATCATCTCCAGTGCTTCGACCTGATCAGGTGCGAGGCTGGAGCGGGCGCGGCAGTCGAACAGAACGGTCTTAATGCCCTGGGTGACGGCGGCGTGCTTGTCGAAGCGTCCGTAACGGCTTCCACGCTCTTCCAAGGTAGCCGCAATGTCAGCAGGGACAGTGCCGCACGCGCCGCACGGCAATCCCATTGGCACACCATGTGCGCAGTCGTTCGTGACCCCCTGTGTCATGCGTTACCCTCCGAGATGGTGGTGGTCATTTTGGGAAGCTCCATAATAGTTTCAAATATCATACTTTGGAGTTTCAGGTAGGGCCTATTTTAGAAGGCTGATTTCAGCAGGGCTTGAAGCTCGCAGCGGACAGAGGGGACAAGGGACACACCCTAAAGGGTGTGTGTCCTGTCCGTCCCCTCGTCAGCTTCCGCCGCATGTCCGTCCCCACCATTGTCCCTTCGACTGAAAAAATGGCTGTTTTCCGTGGTTTTTTAGGGGACAAGTTGAAATGTCCCCTCTTGTCCCTTCTTGTCCCCTAGCCATTTTTAGAGATCAGGAGGGACGAGGCCATTTGTCCGTCATTTACGACCCATCCATGTCCCTCCGGGACGATGATTTCGGCAGTCAAAAGAGCCCCGATTAGACGGTTGGGCTGACCCGGCTTTAGGGCCTGTTTTGACGCCTCTTCGCTCATGCCCATGCCTGTGACGAGATACCGCATGAGGGCTGATCGGCTGACATAGGGAGCGCCTTTTGCCTCCTCCGCGCCAGACGCATACCAAGCCGCCGAGAAGGTCTTTTTCCATGACGACAGCTTGTCGTCCTTCTTCCGCTCGATGGGGGGCTCAGCCATCACCGGGACGGCGCTGGAGACCTGCTCCCCATCCTCATCGAGCCACCCGGCAAGCGGCACATTGTGCAATTCGACAAAGACATCCTCCGCCTCCTCGCCGTCCTTCATTTTCTTCTGCGCGATTTTGCGGAGATCCCCGACTGGGGTGACACTGATTTCTATTTCGAGCGCGCCACGCCATGCTGATGAGCCGCGAGCCCGGTGCTGGGCCTCGTCGGACACGCCAGTATGATGGACTAGTAGGACCGAGCAGCCAAATTCCCGCATGAGCGCGCCACAGGCGTCGATCATGGTCTTGGCGTCCTGGGCGCTATTTTCATCGCCCTGGAGGAAGCGATGCAGCGTATCGACCACGATCAGGCGAGGGAGTTCACCCAGCGCGCGGATACTATCAGAAACCCGCCTGTATCCCTCGGGTGTGTTGAGGTCGCATCCCGCCTTACTCAGCCACATGTTGAGCTTTGCAGCGCCATGGTGGACCTTCCATGCCGCCACGCGCCCCCGCAGCCCGCTATGCCCTTCACCGGCCAGATAGACGACGCCGCCTGGCTTGATCTTGTGTCCGTTCCATTCCGGCTTTGCCGATGCGATGTGAAGGCACCAGTCGAGAACGACAAAGGTTTTGCCGCCGCCAGACGGGCCATGCACCATGATAAGTGCCTCATCCTGAAGCCAGCGCTTGACGAGCCAGCGAATGGGCTGGGGCTGCGCGCAGAAGTCGTCCGCAGGGATTAGCCAGTCGTCTTGGGGGGGATTGAGCAGCAACGCCAGATCACCCCCAGACTGCACATAATCGTTTGCGTCCCCGCGATCGGGCGGGGTGATGACAGAGCAGCCATATTTAGCTGATGCCTGGTCGGCATATTTCTGGCCGGTTCCGCTTTCGTCATTGTCTGCCACGATAACAATGGCGAGCGCCGGGCCATACTGCTCCCTCAGAGAGCCGACGACGGGAATGATGTTGCTGGCGCTATAGGCAAGGACGCACGGGCGGCCTGTCGCCTCGTGTATTGTGGCAGCAGTGGCGAAGCCTTCGGCCACGTAAAGGACGCCCGGCGACATGTCCCCGACCATCCAGGAACATCCGCCCGTCAAGCCACCGGCATGATAGAGCTTGCCGCCATCGTGGGCGATATACTGGAGAGACGCCAGTTCGCCATCGGCCTTGTAAAGCGGCACCATGAGGCGCCCGTCACCTGTAACGCGAGCGCCGTTGGGCTGAACGCCCTTGCGCGCCAGATAGGGGTGATCGGCGCTGGCCGGCATCGATCGCTCCCAGATGGTCGCCACGGTATCAGCGGCGACGGCGCGGTTGCGCTCCAGTTCATGATCGCGAATATCCCGCGCCTCACGCATCTTTCGCGCCTGCGCCATCTTTTCAGCGTCGGTGAGGTCACGCCCGAGATCCGCCCGCCACTCCTGCTTGATCCCGCTCTTCCAGCAGCCGAAACATCCAGTGGATGCGCCATCATTGTAGAAAGCAACATACCAACCTGTGTCGCCACGAGCTTTGCCGTCCGATGAAAAGCGGTGGATCCGACCGTCCATCTGGATCGAGGCTGGCGCCGATAGGCCACTTTCGCGCATCGCGTCAGCAAGTTGCGTCTCTGGTGGCTCGACATTGCGGCGCGACGGCGGCGACCATGGCCCGCCTAAAATATTGCTGAGATCGGCCACGGGTCAGGCAGCCAGATAGTCGGAGAGAGACTTTACCGCCTTGTACGAGATGTCCGCACCCTCGCGAGCACGGCGGACGATATAATAGGATAAGCCAGTGCGCTTTGCCACCAGCTTCAAATTGCGATCTTCGAGACGTTTCCGGATGCAATCTATCGTCAACATTTCAACCATTTCCCCAACTGGAGTTTGATAATTGAAACTTTTATGTTGCAACGTCAACCAAGTTTGATACTCTTTCTCTCGCGCCGACACCCGGAATGGCCCGAACGTCGGCGGGAGAATCGATATGGCTATCAACCTAAAGAGCACGTCGGGCATCTCTGCCAGTGGCGTGAAAATCCTGGCCTACGGGCAGGCGGGCGCAGGCAAGACCTCGCTGATCCCGTCGCTTCCTGATCCCATCATCTTGTCAGCGGAAGGCGGCCTGCTTTCCATTCAGGACCATGACCTGCCGTATATCGAGGTAGGCAGCATGGAAGCGCTGCGGGAGGCTTATGAATGGCTGTCCAGTAGTGACGAAGCAAAGCAGTTCAAGAGTGTGGCGCTCGACAGTATCAGCGAGATTGCCGAGGTCGTTCTTGCCCATGAGTTGAAGAACAACAAGGATGGGCGCGCGGCCTACGGTGAACTCAATAGCACTATGGCCGAACTAATCAGGGCCTTCCGCGATCTTCCCGACAAGCATGTCTACTTCACAGCCAAGCTGGAGAAGTCGCAGGATGAAATGGGTAAACTGCTCTACAATCCATCCATGCCTGGCAAGAGCCTGACGCAGCAACTCCCATATTTCTTCGACATCGTCTTGGCCCTGCGGGTGGAGCGGGACGGTGATGGAACCGCCCAGCGGATGCTCATGACTGACAGCGACGGCTCATGGACCGCCAAGGCCCGCGGTGCTCGCGGCAAGCTGGACATGTGGGAAGAGCCAGATCTGGGCGTTATTATCCGGAAGCTGGCAGCATGACCTGGGCGGCACAATGGCTTGAGGCCAAAGCAGCCGAGGCGGCGGCGACTGCAAAGCGCCGCTGGATCGAAGATCAGATGGCGAAGGATATGGATCTCGCCAACGCAAAGGAAGGGTCAAGCACCCATAAGGTTGACGGCTTCGCCATCAAGATCACCACGCGGCTTAACCGCAAGATCGACGGCGACCGATTGCAGGAGCTGGCGGCTGAAAATGGGCTGTCGGATCACCTGTCCGCGCTGTTCCGGTGGAAGCCGGAGATCAACATGAGCGCATGGAAGAACGCGGCTGACAACATCACGCGCCCCTTGTCGGCAGCCATCACCACAGAGCCGGGGCGCCCGTCTTTCGCAATCACTCCAATCGAAGAGGAATAACTATCATGGCGTTTTTAGGTCAATCATACGCGGCTGACGATCTGCCGCAGGGTAACGGCTTCGATCCGCTTCCGGATGGCTGGTATGATGTCAACATCACCAAGGCGGAGGTGAAGGACACCAAGACGGGAGGCGGCGCCTATATCGCGGTCGGCTACACTGTTACCGGCCCCACACATGAGGGGCGGATTGTGTTCGGCAATCTCAACATCCGCAACCAGAACCCTAAGGCAGAAGAGATCGGACGTCAGCAGCTTGGCGATCTGATGCGGGCCATCGGCCTCGCCAAGGTTGAGGATAGCGACCAGTTGATCGGCGGATCCTGCAAGGTGAAACTCAAGATCAAGCGGGATGAGCAATATGGGGACAAGAACGAGGTCGTCGCCTGGAAGGCTGCCGGCCTATCCATGCCCAGTGCCGCAGTCATCGCCAACAGTGCCGCAAGTAGCAACGGCGGCGGCTCGCGCCCCCCTTGGGCGAAGAACTGATGTGACCGGAGGCTGGGCTTTGTCCCAGCCCGAGGATCAAGCCAGTTTGGAGCCGCCATGACCGCCATTCCAGAACCCAATCACTCCATCGCAGCCCTGATAGACGAGGCCCACGCCCAAGCTAAATCTAAGCCGCGGCCGCATTTCGGCCTGTCCATGGTCGGGCACCATTGCGAGCGATTCTTGTGGCTAAACTTCCGCTGGGCGGTGATTGAGCAGCATGAGGGGCGCATCCTTCGCCTGTTCCGGCGAGGACACCGCGAGGAAGAAACCATCCTTGCCGACCTTGTTAGAATCGGCGTCAAGGTCGTGACTACGCAGGCCAAGGTGGATTTCGGCAGTCATGTATCCGGATCTGTGGACGGCGTTCTGGAAAATGTACCGGGCGGGGGCAAGGTGCGCCACCTTGCCGAGTTCAAGACGCACAGTAAAAAGTCCTTTGATCAGTTGGCGAAGGACGGGCTGCAGAAAGCCAAGCCGATGCACTGGGCGCAGATGCAGACCTATATGCTGGGCCTGGGGTTGGAGCGCGGCCTCTATGTTGCTGTTTGCAAGGATGATGACCGGCTTCATACCGAACGCGTAAAACTGGATAGTGAGGCGGCAAAGGCCCTCGTGGAGCGGGCACGCAGGATTGCGACAAGCGACCGCCTGCCGCCGCCCATATCGACTGACCCAACATGGTATCAGTGCCGCTTCTGCCCAGCCTATGCCTTTTGCCACCAGTCGGAGCCGACCAGGCAAGTCAATTGCCGCACATGCGCGCTATCGACGGCAAGGCCAGATAGCACGTGGCAGTGTGAGCGCTGGAAAGACGCCATTCCCGACGACCACCAGCATGGCGGATGTTGGGGACATGTGCTGCATCCCGATCTTGTGCCGTGGGAGATGGTGCGCGGCACCGATGGGAGCGCGACCTACCTCATCGACGGCAAGGAATATGTAAACGGCGATGATGGCCACGATAGCGGCGACCTGCTCACGCTTTGTTCCTTGGGACAGTCAGACATAGGCAAGGCGATAGCTAGGCATTTCCCAAGCGCGGAGTTGTTAGCCAATGCTTCGTGACTATCAGCAACGCAGCTTGGACATGCTCTATGACTGGTTCGCCAACAACCCGGAAGGAAACCCCGTCCTGGTTCTGCCAACCGGCAGCGGCAAGAGTCACATCATAGCCGCCTTCTGCAAAAATGCACTGCAAAGCTGGCCCTCGACCCGCATCCTTATGCTGACCGGGCAAAAGGAACTGATCGAGCAGAATGCCGCCAAACTGCGCGAGCATTGGCCGAACGCACCGCTTGGCATCTATTCCGCCAGTGTCGGCAAGCGCCAGCTTGGCGAGCCCATCACCTTTGCCGGGATCCAGTCGGTGCGCGCCAAGGCGGACCTGCTGGGCCATATCGATATTGTGGTGGTGGATGAGTGCCACACCATAAGCCACAAGGATCAAGGATCATATCGAACACTTCTTGCTGATCTGACGGGAATTAATCCGCACATCCGCATAGTCGGGCTGACTGCCACCAATTACCGGCTAGGTCATGGCCTTATCACCGAAGGTGATGACGCGCTTTTTCATGCGTCGATCGAGCCGGTGACGATCGAGGAGCTGATATTCAAGGGCTACCTGGCCACGCTGCGGAGCAAGCATACGGCCCTCCAATATGACCTGTCAGCGGTCCATAAGAGGGGCGGCGAGTATATTGAAGGCGAGTTGCAGAAGGCCGTCGATACCGACGACAACAACGCCCGAGTGGCCGAAGAAGTCATTGCCTTGGCTGGCGATCGTAAGCACTGGCTATTCTTCTGCAGTGGCGTTGACCATGCGCGCCACATGGCCGACCTACTCAATCAGCGCGGCGTGAAGGCTGGCCATATCGACGGCACCTTTACCAAGGCGCAGCGTGAGGCTGTACTGGCCGACTTCACCAGCGGACGGCTTCAGGCGCTTTGCAATTGCGCCGTCCTGACAACCGGCTTCGATTATCCAGACATCGACCTGATCGCTTTCCTGCGCCCAACTATGTCCGCAAGTCTCTATGTGCAGATGGCGGGTAGGGGGATGCGGCTTAAGTCGCACACCGATCATTGCCTTGTGCTCGACTTCGCCGGGATCGTCGAAAAGCACGGCCCTATCACCGGTGTCAGGCCACCAAACCGGAAAGGGAAGGTGGCCGGGGAGGCGCCGGTTAAAATATGCAAGACGTGCGACGAGATCGTCCACATGTCCGTCAAGATATGTCCCACCTGCCAAACCCCATTTCCGATCAATGAAAAGCCAGATCCGTTCAAGCTGCGCAATGACGACATCATGGGGATTGAGAGTGAAAGCATCGGCGTCAGCGCGTGGCATTGGCGCAAGCATGTTTCGCGCAGCAGTGGCAAGGAAATGTTGGCTGTCACCTATTATGGCGCGCTGTCCGACCCGGCTGTCACGGAATATCTGCCGATCACCCATGACGGATATGCTGGGGACATGGCGGTCAGGAAGCTGCTCGACATAGCCGACAAGGCGGGTGTCAGCACCAATGAGGAAGACTTAGATCGCCTGGCCGACGTGCTGAATGTCGGCACCCATCCTGCCGCCATCGACTTCAAGAAAGACGGCAAATTCTATCGCGTCCTCGGAAGGCAATGGGCATGAGATATAAAGAACCGGAAGCCGTCACCGCTTGGCGCAAGGGGCCTCCCGCATGCTGCCACACGTGCGAGCATTACGCTGTGGACGGTAAATGCGTGTTCCATTGGGCTGAACCGCCAGAGGATTTTGCTGCCATGACGAACGCCTGCGCCGACTGGAAGCAGGAGACGCCCTTTTAGACCAGCGGCGTCACCTTCTCCTGCGCGTCCAGAGAACCTTTGGCTACAATCACCCTGTCGCCAATCTCCCGCAGATAGGCGTGCCAGTCCCTTTGGTCTTCGCTGACGACGCCGCCTTTCTGGCGCTTCATCTCCACCCACGTTCGCCAGGCCGGGATATAGAGATCCGGTACGCCGCGCGAGACGCCTTCTATTACCAGACGATGCGCCTCCACCTTGCTACGCTCGCCGCCGTTTGGAATCGCGAAGATGCGCACTCCAGGATAGGTGCGCCGAAACCAGCGGACGAAATCGCGCTGCTCCTCATGCTCGGTCGGCATCCGGTTGGCTGGCAATTTCCATATGGCGTTCATGCTGCCATCTCCAGGCGATAGCCCCGACATTCCGGGCCCTGTTCATCCGTGGCGATGTGGACGCCCTTGGAGCGCATCAGATTGATGTGGACCCGCACATTGTTGACATGCTTGCCGGGCATAACGCAGTCGCGAATGGTGCGGGCGTTGAGGTGCCGGCCCTTGGCTGCGACCAGCAGGTCAAGTATCTTCGCTTCGGTGGGGGTGAGCCTCATGCGTAAGCCCTCCATGCCGGAATGCGGGCACTGGTGGTCAGGACGCCAGCGCTATGCTCCGCGCAGTTCCGAGCGCCGCAGCGCGGGCAGGTGTAGCTTTCCACCCGCGCAGGCTCCTGTGTCGGTTCTTCCAAAACTGTCATCGTGCGGAAGTTGTGATTACCGCCCAATTTGATCGCGCCCTTTGCCCGCAGCATCGAAACAGTGCGGTTGAAGGTTGTCTGCGTCAGTCCGCAGATGCGGCTATCAGTGACGCCCGAGATATGTTCACCCTGGCGACGGCGGATATAGGTGAGGACGATGCGCTCGCGGTCGGTGAGGTCGATCATTCTGCGTCCCCATGACTCGAATAGGGAATGAAGGTGGCAATCAGTGTGTCGGCGGCATCGCGGACAGCCGGGCCTTCAACATGGTCGATCCGATCATCCACAGCCGCCTGCGCGAACACATTGAGTGCCCCCATGGCTTTCACCATATCCCTCATCGGATGAGCCTCGTCGGCCTCATCCAGCGGCTTGGCGCCGCCGTAGCCGATCAGAGATAGAAGCCGGTTGATGGCATCGGTGCCCAACACGGTTGCGAGCGAAAGCGCGACGGACAGGCTAGGCTGACGCGCCTCCCCTTCATCCATCGCCATATAGGAGCGTATGGCACGGACCTTAACGCCAGATAGAGCTGAAAGCTCGTCTACCGAGAAACGACGTTCGATGATGACAGCGTTGCGGAGCAGGGGGCGAAGCGTCTCTATAACGCGATTGCGAGAAACGATCCCGCTTTCTTCCACTGCGTTGTTACGGTCCTGCATCTATTCAGGCTCCATGAGAAAGGGAATGAAGATCATCGACTACCTGCTCAGCGTCACGCGACCCGGCGCTGAGAAGGCAAACTGCGGGGCTGGCCATGTTGCTGGCCCCGGCCTTGTGCTTCAGGCCGCTAGCCACAGCGCCAAGAAACAGGCCAAGGGCGAGCGATCCAGAAAACCAACCGAGAAGGATGCCCCCGGCCAGCATTCAGTCCTCCATCAAGCGACGGATCCGGGCGGGGCGGTTGCGGCGAGAGAGCCACCAGAGGCGAGCCATGCTTGCCCAATAGGTGAGGGTAGCGAGTGGCTGGACTCGCTGGGTCCTGATGCGCGTCACGCGCCCGCCGCCTTATCGCTTCCGGCATACCCCTTTTTAGCGCCTTTACGGCCAACACAATTGCAAGCAGACTTCTCAGCCTGGGCTAGTGCGCGCTCCACCTTTTGCTGCGTTGCCCAGTTCGGCTTGTTCTTGCCGTGGACCAAGCGGATTACAGAGGAGCGGGAAATACCCGCTACAGCCGCGAAGTCCGGGTATGTCATCCCGAACCGTTTTAGCGCAGCGCCAAGGGTTTTTGGGTTATGCCAGTCAATCATATCCGCCATGGTAGTTTCATATCTGAAACTTCGCAAGGCACATTGATGGGCCTAACCGAATTTTTTAGGGGGCTCTAGATGTTTCCCGACGAAAACAATCAAAACATCGGGGAAGAAGTGCGCGCCAAGGAAAAGAAGGAGCACCGCGACGAGATTGCGGCGTGGCTCAAGGGGGTATTGGATAACAATACGGACCTAAAGGCGACAGCATGGTCCGTGGCAGCTGGGTTGAGCCGCAGCACCGTTAGCCGTGCGCTGAATCCGAAATATGACAACATCCTGTCTATCGTCGCGCTATACAAACTGGCCAAAAAGGCAGGTGTTCCCACACCTGTTCATCTCGGGATCGGCGCGCCTGGTGTACCGCCACCAATAGCCCTGGCGGCCATATTTCGCGGCATCCTGTCGCGCCTCACCCCCGAGCGCACTTGGTCCGAGGATGTGTTGATGGCGCTGGGTGAAGCGCTGCAACTGTCTCTGGTGGAAGCTCAGGAAACGCCGGAAATTGCAGAAGATTTGCAGGCGGCTGAGCTGGTTGGCCGCATGGCGGCACGACGCCTCTCTGGTCGAGAAAATAATCCAGATGAGACATAAACCTATCGACGAATAACATGTAAAACCCCGCTGCTGAGAATCGCAGTATGTTCCCTTTCCGTTCGTGTAGGAAAGGGAAAAATGAACGCGCCCGCGTCTCCCCACGCTGGCGCGATTCCCCTACTGCATCCTCCACTTATCGGCACTCATAGCGCCGCCTATCATTTACCACCCGTGAACCCGGATGCTTAACCCACTGGCAACTGCCTTTAGGGTTCGTCGCTGTTTGCGCAATAAAAAGTTTCACGAATGGTATTGACTGAAGTTTCAGATATGATACTTCTAGCTCCATCAGGCCGCTCACCAGCGGCAGCAGATCACCCCGGCTTTAGCCGTACTGATGGAGATGACAGTGCAGATTATCACCCCCGACCAGCGCCCCGCCAAGCTGAACAAGGCTAATGCACGCGATGTAGCGAAGGCGCGCGCCGCCCTGGCGATGGGTGAAGGCGGCATCTACGCCCGCAGCCTTTCCGCGATCCACCGCTCTTCGTCGGCTCAGCAGCAGCGTGAAGTCGAATGGGCGATTGCCGCTGATGGCGCGCAGCACCTGTTCGCCCGTCACCCTAACACTGGCGCGCTGGTCGCCGCCTGACCTGCCCGGAGCGCGGATCACCCCTCCGCGCCGAGGATCAGATCAGTTTCAGCATGGAGTTCAACCCATGACCACAACAACAAAAACAGCGCATACGCCGGGGCCTTGGGAAGCTCGCATGTCTGCGCGGCGCACCCATTTCAAGATACTGCATTCAGCGCGCGGTAAAGGCGATGGCTACAATAATCGCGTCGCCGAAACTTGTCAGTGGTCGCCCGCAGCCGGGCCGCAAATCGACCCGACCGAAGCTGCGGCCAATGCGCACCTGATGGCATCTGCGCCTGATATGCTCGATGCGCTTCTCGCCATCCGGAAGATCCTCGGCGGCATCGCCGATCACAAGAAGGCTGATCCTGATGATGCGCTGGCGGCCCTGCTTGCCATGAAGCTCATTGATGTGACCGCCGCCAAAGCAACGGGCGGTGCAGCATGAGCAATCAGGTCCACCATGGCTTTGACGCCGACACCGAATATTTCGAGTTCGGCGCATACCGGGCGGAGATCAGCTTCAAGCACCGCTTCTGCGACACTCTGCACTGGCAGATGAAGCATTGGGGCCGGGGCGACGGCGATATCGCCAACGGTTCTATCCATCGTTTCCCCACCATCCACGCTGCCCGCCATGCGGCTGAGCAGTGGGTCATGAGAGGTGCAGCATGAACACTTTGACGCAAGCCGACCGCGACACGCTCATTGCGGCCGAACAAATCCTGGTCCGCGCTCTGAAGCATGACAGCGAAGTCCTCATGTTCAGCCTGCACGGGCGGTGGGAGGCAATGTCTGCCACCTATTTCACGCCAAGCGAAAAGCAGCACAGCTTTTTGAGTGGCGTCACACTGGCCGACAAGATCGACGAGTGCCTTGCCATCCGCGCCGATGAAGAAGGCCGGGCAGACGAGATCAGGGCCGAACGCGTCGAGCGCCTGCGCCAGGAACTGGCTTCGCTCACCGGACAAGCGGCATGAGCTACTTCAAGACAGCCATCCACTGGCTCGACGGTGAGGAAGAGCGCGAGGCTTATGTTGGCGTCCGCTACACCGGGCACAAGGGCTTTCGTGGCGATCATATCGATCCGCCCGAACCGGCATCGGTCGAGATCCAGGAAATCAAGGTTCTGGAAGGCGACAGCCCCGTTCCCGACGAGATGTATTACGACGACGACCTGCTGGCCGAGTGCCTCCAGGATTGGGCGGAAGAAGCCATCGAAGCTGCGGAATGGGAAGCGCAGAGCCGCCGCGATCGTCTGATGGAGGGGTTCTGATGAGCACCTACGCAGATTTGATAGTCGGCTTGCAACAGAGCGCCAAGGCGTTCCGCGAGAACACGGTTTACGACAGCGAGGGCGACCCCCTGCGCCTGATCGTGCAGGCTGATGAGAACGATGCCGCCGCCGACGCCATCTCACGGCTTGAGAGGGAGAAGGCAGTTCTCGTTGGACTGGTCGAAACAGCCTTTTCTATCATCAACCACACTGGCGTTGCCGCCTATCTCTCCGCTCGCAATCTGCCCTTGTTCTGCACGGCGATGGATTGGGTTGGCGAAGTCTCTCCTCTCCTCTCCCGCACCCAGGAGCCTCCCCATGCTCACAAAGATGCGTGATGCCCTCATGGCACCGGAAACGAGGAATGAAGCAATCACTTTGGTGATCTGTTTCGTGATGCCGTGGGTCCTGTTCTCATGAGTATGCCGACCGCCTTCGGCGCCGGGCTACCCATGAACGGAGCCAGCAAGCTGTCTCCGCCTCCGGTGGGTATCCCTGTCGGGGCGTGGGAGGAGGCCGTTGCGCTTCTCTCGCACCGGGACGCCAAGCCGTACAACCTCGAAATAACCGCACATGGCGGTCTGTTCGGGGCTCGCATCTACCCGCCGCAGACCCAGCACCTGCGCGGCAACTTTTCCGCTCTGTCAGGCAGCTTCTACGGCGTCGGCAGCAGCCCACGTGAGGCTGTGATGGAGGCGGTTGCCCGCTGGAACGAATTTCAGGCCGGTTACGCCCGCGCCTGCGCCGTCAACTGAAAGGATTGCGCATGACCGATCCCGCACCAATCGGGCATAATATGCCGCCAGAGCCGACGCCTTTCGAGGCAATGGACATTCACATCGCGGACCTGATGGAAACCGCCAAGGGCTTCCTTGATGGCGAGCCGATCGAAACGCCTGAGATGGCCGCGATCGTCGCCAAGCTGATCGATGAAGGCCGCAAGGCTGGCAAGGACGCCGACGCACTCCGCAAAGATGAAGCCAAGCCCTTTGATGACGGCAAGAAGGCCGTGCAGGAGAAGTGGAAGCCGATCATCGCCCGCTGCGATCTGGTTGTGGACACGGCAAAGAAGGCGCTGGTTCCCTATCAGCTGAAGTTGGAGCGTGAGCAGGCGGAAGCCGCTGCCAAAGCGCGCGAGGAAGCTGAGCAGGCCCAGCAGGAAGCCCTGAAGGCTGAGCGCGCCGCCCGCGAGGCCGCCGACCTAGAAGCTGCTGAACGCGCCGAGGAATTGCGCAAGGCTGCGGACAGGGCTGA